>JANXUU010000104.1 GCA_025356055.1 Sphingomonas sp.
GGCGGCTGCGACGCTCGCCGGACGGGCAATGGGCGACGCGCGTGACCGCCGATGGCTTCGCGCTGGCGCTCGACTTCCGGCCGACCCAGCCGCCGCTGCCCCAAGGCCGGGGCGGCTACAGCCGCAAGGGACCGGACCCTCGACAGGCAAGCTATTATTATTCGATCCCTCATATGCGGGTCGGCGGCCGCGTCCGTCGCGGAAACCATATTGAGCAAGTGACCGGCGAGGCGTGGTTCGACCGCGAATGGTCATCCAATTACCTCGCCCCCACAGCACAAGGCTGGGACTGGACCGGGCTCAACTTCGACGACGGATCGGCGCTGATGGCATTCCGAATCCGGCGCAAGGGTGGCGGAACGATTTGGGCGGGCGGCTCCTATCGCCGGACGGATGGCACCGTCGCGGTGCTGGGACCCGGCGACGTCGCGTTCCGCACGCTCGCAACGTGGCGCAGCCCGGCCACCGGCGCAGTCTATCCGGTGAAACAGGAACTGAGCATCCGCGACGACAAACAGATCCACCGTTGGCGTCTGCAACCCATGTTCGCCGCGCAGGAACTTGATGCGCGGCGAAGTGGATTGCCGGTGTACTGGGAGGGCGCGGTCGGTACGCGCGGAGGGCGCGGCTATCTTGAGCTCACCGGCTACGACCGGCCACTGAGAATGTAGTTGGTCGCTTGCCCCATTGACCCACCGATCGGTTTCGGCCCGAGCCCCTGAAGGGTGCGAAGACGCATGAGAAACGGCTAAGCGTGGATGCGTCGGCGTAACCGCCAGAGCGACACCCCCACGATGGTCAGCACGATCGGCACCGAGACGGCGACCGCAATGCCGTGACGAAGCCCCGGCACCGCCGCCAGGACATAGCCGACCAGCGCCACCATATAGTAACTGATCGCGACGACGGAGAGGCCCTCGACCGTCTGCTGAAGCCGCAGCTGCAAGTCCGTCCGGCCGTCCATTGAGGTCAGTAGATCCCGGTTCTGCTTGGCCAACGCGATGTCGATCCGGGTGCGCAGCAGTTCGCTGGTCCACGCCGCGCGCTGCAGCAGATCCTCGATCCGCGCCGAAAAGCTATCGCACGTCCGAACCGCCGGCATCAGTCGCCGCTCGGTGAAATCGGCCAGGCTCTGGAACCCGCGGATCGGGACGATGCTCAGACTGTCGAGCCGGTCCTTGCTGAGCTGCGCATAGGCGCGCGTCGCGCTCATCCGATAGCGGGTTTCGGCCGCCAGTCGCGCCAGTTCCGCGGACAGGAAGGTCAGTTCGTCGAGCAACTGATCGTCCTCGGACGTTCGTTCGGACACGTCGTGTGTCAGCCCGGCCAGCCGCAGTTCGAGTTCGGTGACCGATGGCGTCAAGCGCTGAGCAAGCGGCAGGCCGAGCAGAGCCATATTGCGATAATTGCCAAGTTCCTGCAGCCTGAGCACAAGCTGCGCCGGCTCGTCCCGCTCGAGCCCGCGATCGAGCACGAGCAGGCGCCCGAACCCGTCGGGATTAAGCCGGAAGTCGGACATGATCCGCGCCAGCCCGTCGGCCACTTCGCAAGCGACGATCGCATCGGGCGCGAACCAGCGCTCGAGCGCCGCCGGGATCCGGTCCGGCGACGGATCGGCGATCAGCGCGACCTGCGTTGCGCGAACGGTCTCGCCCGGCATCTCGGCCAGCACCGTCGAAATCACGGGCTCGAACAGATCGGGATCGAACGACGCCTCGGCCTCGCCCGGACACAGCAGCGTATAGGTTGCGAATTCGGTATGCCGTTCCCACACCAGCACGAACTTGCCCATTTCGAGCACACCATATTTGGCCGAGATCGGGACGAGTTCGCGCGCGGAACTGGCAAGTTTGTCGATGTGGGCGCGCGCATCGGCGGTCCCGGCTTCACCAAGCACGGTGACGATCTGCACCATCCGGTAGGGCGCGGCAAAGCTCGGCAACCGGCGAAGGTGCATCTCCTCCGACAGCGCAGTGCGCAGGGGATGATTGCGCAAGATCATGCGGCTGTCCCTTGTTCCACGGACAGCGTCCTGCCGCGCTTGGGAGAAAAACTAGCCATATCCCGCCATCGAGGGCGACTCACATTATCTGGTGTAAGAGTAGGCCAACGGCGGTATGCTTGAAAAGATGAAAAGGAAACGCAGCTGACATGGTGCCGGGAGCCAACTCTTCTGTGCTTGTCAATCGTCACATTCGGCTCGTGTCCGACAGCCCGGTTCCGTCGGTGATCAGCGATCCGCGGTTGCCGGATAATCCGATCGTTGCGTGCAACGCCGCATTTTGCGAACTGACCGGCTATTCGGTCGAGGAAGTGGTGGGGCGCAACTGCCGCTTCCTGTCGGGACCGGCGACAGAGCCTTGGCTCACCGAAGAAATTCGTCGAGGAGTGCGCGAGCATCGCCCGGTGCTCGTCGAAATCCTCAACTACAAGCGAAACGGCCAGCCCTTTCGAAACGCCGTTGTGGTCGCGCCGATTTATGACGAGCATGACGCTTTGCTGTATTTTCTGGGTTCTCAGGTCGAAATCGACGCCGATGCCTCGTCGCCCTCGAGCATGCGGCGGCTTCGCGCTGCGGAAATGGTTAAGTCGCTTTCGCCGCGTCAGGGCCAAGTGCTTAAGCTGGTCGCAGACGGCCTGCTCAACAAGCAGATCGCGGCCGAACTCGATCTTGCCGAAACGACGGTCAAGATGCACCGCGCGATTCTGATCAACCGGCTGGGACTTCATACAACTGCCGACCTCATTCGTCTCGCCGTCGAAGCCGGGCTCTAGGCACCCTTGGCGTTCGGTTGGCGCGACGCCACCTTGCCACGGCCTGAGCCGAGACCGGGAGCATCGCTGCCCCGGTCTCGGGATTTCAATTTCAGGCCTTGGGCAGAAGAACGGCATCAATAACGTGAATGACGCCGTTGGAGCACGCGATGTCAGCAGTCACTACCTTGGCGCCGTCGACGGTCACGCCGTTGGTGCCATCGACGTGAACCGTTGCTCCGCCAGCGGTCGCGGGATCCATGACCTGACCGGCAGCGTCAGCGGCCATCACCTTGCCCGGCAGGACGTGGAGCAGCAGGATTGCGGTCAGCTTGGCCTTGTTCTCGGGCTTGACGAGATCTTCGACAGTGCCGGCCGGAAGCGCGGCGAATGCATCGTCGGATGGAGCGAAGACCGTGAATGGACCCGCACCCTTCAGCGTGTCGACAAGACCGGCGGCCGTTACGGCAGCGACCAGCGTGGTAAAAGATCCGGCGGCTACGGCCGTGTCGACGATGTCATGTGTGGAGTCGGTCATCTTCATTCCTTGCGTGAAGCGGGTTCCAGAAGTGTATTATCCCTGAAACCCATGAATTATCGGAGGATGCAGGGTGTTGCCAACCCGCGCCAAGACAATCTCATTTGTCGGCATCACGCTCAATACGAGCTTTAGGCCACCTTGTGCTCGACAAGGTCGACACAGCTTGGCGTTGAGGCTGTTGTACACAAGGCGGCAGCCTCTTTTCGCACCTAGACAATGCGGCGTTTCTCGAGCTTTCGGGCAAGGGTGCGGCGGTGCATCCCGAGACGTCGCGCCGTTTCGGAGACGTTGAAGCCGGTCTCCGCAAGCACCTCGTTGATTCGCTCCCACTCGATCGTCTTGATCGAGGTCTGGCGCTCGCCGATCGGCACCTGTGCATCGCCGCCGAGCCTGCCGAAGGCGCGCTCGATATCGTCGGTGTTGGCGGGCTTGGCGAGGTAGGAGCTCGCACCTAGCTTGATTGCCTGCACCGCCGTAACGATGCTTGCATAGCCCGTCAGGACGATGATGATCATGTCGTCGCGGTGCGCATGAAGAGTCTCAACGCATGTCAGCCCCGACGCGTTCACCAGCTTGAGGTCGACGACTGCGTATTCGGGGGTCCGCGATTGCAGGACGAGGTCGACCTCGGCTGGCCCCGACGCGATGATCACTTCATATGCGCGCCGCTCGAAAGAGCGCAGGAGCGTCCTGGCAAAAGCGTCGTCGTCCTCGACGATCAACAGCAATGGCTTAGCGGTCATCGACGTGCGCTCCTCCAAGCTGAATGGCGAGAAGCGGCAGGCTGACGACGACCTCGGCTCCGGCTCCATCGATATTGCGCGCGGCGAGTGTCCCGCCAAGCTTGCGCGCGACATTTCCGACCAGGTACAATCCCAACCCGCGGCCAAGCTCGCGCTTGCTGCTATTGTACGGCTTGCCAAGGTTGACGAGTTGCTCAGACGGGAAGCCCGGTCCTTCGTCTTGCACGGTCAGCACCAGCATGTCATCGCCGCGCGTCAAGGTGATCTCGATCCCGCCGGGCGATACCTCGGCCGCATTGTCGAGCAGGTTGAAGACGGCCTGCTGAAGCACGACGTCAGAGGCGATCGGTACGTCCTCGCCAAAGCGATCATCGAAGCGGATAGATTTGAAGTCGCGCGCGCCCGACCAATCGGCAACGATCCGGTTGAACAGTGCCCGCACTGTCGTCGCCGCCGCTTCCTCGCCGCGCGGGTCGCCCGACGACATCAGGATGCTGGTGACAATCGCCTTGCAGCGCTGGATCTCGGACTGCATGTCCTCGACGTCGCGCAGCAAGTCGGGATCGTGCGCGATGGCGTCGATGTGGCGCCAGTCCCCCAAAATCACTGACAGCGACGACAGGGGCGTCCCAAGCTCATGCGCCGCGCCCGAGGCGAGCAATCCGATGCGCACGATATGCTCTTCCTCGACCGCCTGCCGCCGAATGGCGCCAAGGCGAATGTCCTGCGTGCGCAAATTGGTGTTGATCCGCGAGACGAACAGCACCAGCAGCACCGCGACCAGCGCGAAGCACACAAACATCCCTTGCACGTGGAGTGCGAAAAGGCCGCGGTCGATGGTCGGCGGAAGGACGATCGGACGATAGAAAACAGTCATGAGCGCGAAGGCGACACTGGTCGCGAGGACGAGCATCCAGCTCGACCAACGATCGAGCAGCACCGACCCCAGAACCACCTGGAGCAGGAATAGCGACACGAACGGGTTAGTCGCCCCGCCGCTGAGATAAAGCTGGGCGGACAGCGCGGCGACGTCGAGCAGCAGCGCACCGAACAGTGCTCCGTTGGTAATCGGGCCTTTCGTCCGCAACAGAGCAAGGCTGGCGGCGTTCAGGAGGACCAGGCCCGCAAGCACCCCAAGCATGGCGACCATCGGCAGGCGAATTTGAAACACCGCTTGCGTCAGCAGGATCGTGGCAAGTTGCCCCGCCACTGCAAGCCAGCGCAGCTGCACCAGCTGGAACATATTCTGGTGACCGGCGGCGTCGATGGTCGCAAGCGTTGGCTGGACCAATATATTGCGCGTCATTCGTCGGCGTCAGTTTCGGCGTCGGCACTGCGACGACTCGCTCTGTTCCAGGTGAAGAAACCCCCGACCGCCATGATTGCGAGTATGAACCAAGTGACCGCATAGGCCAGATGATTATTGGGGAAGCGAATGACGGTCAGTCCCCCGACTGGGCCATTCTTAGTCGTAGCGGTGGCGTCGGCATCGATGAAGTAGGGAGCCGTGGCGCCCAACCCGCGCCGCGCGGCGATCGCGGCGACATCGCGCGAATACCAGCGGTCTGCGGCGGGATCATTGCTTCGCAGAAAACCGCCGCCCGGCTCAGTCAGGCGAAGCAGGCCTGTCACGCTGATGGGTCCCGAAGCGGGCGGAGGCGCACTGCGCCCCGGGATATAGCCGCGGTTGATCAAAATGACGCGGCCGTCGGTCGTGCGCAACGGCGTGATCACCCACCAGCCGGGACCGCGAACCGTCGAGGCCTGCACGAAACTATCGCGCGCGCGCTCGAACACGCCGGTCGCGGTGACCCGGCGATAGGCATCTTTTAAGCTCGCGGTGACGGGAGCCGGCACCGGCTTCGCCGCGAGCCGCGCGTCGACTTGTGCGATGAGGCCGCGCTTCCACGCCAGTCGTTGGACCTGCCAGCCGCCGAGCGCCAGCAACACCACGATCACGACAACCCACGCCGCCGCGATTGCCGCTCGCGCGCCGCTACTCCTCACCCCGTCGAGCCCACATCCATCCCCGGCATCATATTCGCATTCATGTGATACATCACCCACAGTGAACCGCTGAGCGCGATCAGCACGATGACGACCGTGAACAATAGCGCCATGATCGACCAACCGCCCTGCGCCCGCCGGTTCATGTGTAGAAAATAGATCATGTGTACAACCATCTGTACCGCGGCAAACGCCATGATGATCAGCGCCGTCGGCTGGCTCGCCAGCGGCCGAGCGATCACCAGCCAGAACGGGATCGCCGTCAGTACCACCGCCAGCACGAAGCCGATGAGATAGTCCTTGCGCGAGCCATGCGGCTCCTCGTCGGCATGGTCGGCTTGATCGATGTGGGGCGAGGCACTCATCGCAGCATTCCCATCAAATAGACGAAAGTGAAGACGCCGATCCAAATCACGTCGAGGAAGTGCCAGAACAGGCTGAGGCACATCAGACGGCGGCGATTGGCGGGGATCAGGCCCTTCACCTGAACCTGCACCATCAGCACGATCAGCCAGATCACCCCGAAGGTGACGTGGAGGCCGTGCGTCCCGACCAGCGTGAAGAAAGCCGACAAGAACGCGCTCGTTTGTGGGGTGGCGCCTTCGTGGATTAGGTGGCCGAACTCCCGCAGCTCGATCCCTAGGAAGGCGAGACCGAACAGACCGGTGAGCGCCAGCCAGCCCTGCGTTGCACCGCGCTTGCAGTCATTCATCGCCAGCATCGCAAAGCCATAGGTGATCGACGACAACAGCAGCATCGTCGTGTTGAGCGCGACGAGCGGAAGGTCGAACAATTGCCTGGGCCCGGGACCGCCGGCGTAGCTTGAGCCGAGGACTGCATAAGCCGCGAACAGCATCGCAAAGACCAGACAGTCGCTCATCAGATAGATCCAGAACCCGAGCATCGTGCTCGACCCTTCCGGATGATGCACTTCCTCCGGAAGGTGGAACAGGTCAGGGGCGTAGGTGGCGCTCTGGTTCATGCCTTCACTCCCGCCAGCGCCGCGGTGCGGGAGTATTCGGTCGCGATCACCTCCGCTGCCGGAATGAAAAAGTCGCGCGCGTAGTTGAACGAGTGGCCGATTACGACCGCGACGATTCCGACGAACGCCAGCACCGCCAACCACCACACGTACCAGATCATGCCGACCCCGACGGCAACGCTAAGCGCGCCGAGGATGACGCCAGTGCCAGTGTTGCTCGGCATGTGGATATCGCGGAAGCCCGTTGTGGGACGCTGGTATCCCCGCACCTTCATATCGGCCCACGCGTCGCCATCATGGATCACCGGAATGAACGCGAAATTATAGACGGGCGGAGGTGACGAGGTTGCCCATTCGAGCGTCCGGCCATTCCACGGATCGCCCGTGAGATCGCGCAGCTTGTTGCGATTGCGGATGCTGACGGCGAACTGGATGAGCATTGCAGCTATCCCTAGGGCAATTAGGAATGCTCCGAACGCGGCGATGATAAACCAGATCTGCAGGCTCGGATCGTCGAACGTGCGCAGCCGCCTTGTCACGCCCATCAAGCCAAGCACATAGAGCGGCATGAAGGCGAAATAGAAGCCGATCACCCACAGCCAGAACGAACGCTTGCCCCAGCGCTGGTCGAGCTTGAAGCCGAACGCCTTGGGCCACCAATAGTTGATCGCCGCAAACGCCCCGAACAGCACGCCGCCAATGATCACATTGTGGAAATGGGCGACCAGGAACAGCGAGTTGTGAAGCACGAAATCGGCCGGGGGCACGGCTAGCAGCACCCCCGTCATCCCGCCCAGCGTGAACGTCACCATGAACGCGATCGTCCACATCATCGGCAGCTCGAACCGCACGCGGCCGCGATACATTGTGAACAGCCAGTTGAAGATCTTCGCGCCCGTCGGGATCGAAATGATCATCGTGGTGATGCCGAAGAAGGAATTGACGCTCGCGCCCGATCCCATCGTGAAGAAATGGTGCAACCACACGAGATACGCCAACAGCGTGATGACCAGCGTCGCGTAGACCATCGAGGTGTAGCCGAAGAGGCGCTTGCCCGAGAAGGTCGAGGTCACTTCGCTAAACACGCCGAACATCGGCAGGATCAGGATGTAGACCTCCGGATGACCCCAGATCCAGATGAGGTTGACGTACATCATCGGGTTTCCGCCAAGCGTGTTGGTGAAAAAGGCGGTGTCGGCGTAGCGGTCGAGGCTGAGCAGCGCGAGCACCGCGGTCAGCACCGGGAAGGCCGCGACGATCAGGATGTTGGTGCACAGCGCGGTCCAGCAGAAGATCGGCATCTTCATCATCGACATGCCCGGCGCCCGCATCTTGACGATCGTCGCGATCAAGTTGACGCCCGACAGCAAGGTGCCGACGCCGGCGATCTGCAACGACCAGATATAATAATCGACGCCGACCCCGGGACTCGCCGAGATGCCCGACAAGGGGGGCATCGCCAGCCATCCGGTCTGCGCGAATTCACCGAGGAACAGGCTCATCATGACCGTCACCGCGCCGCCAGCAGTCATCCAGAAACTGAAATTGTTGAGGAACGGGAACGACACGTCTCGCGCGCCAATCTGCAGCGGAACAACATAGTTCATCAACCCGGTCACGATCGGCATCGCGACGAAAAAGATCATGATGACGCCGTGCGCGGTGAACACCTGGTCGTAGTGATGGGCGTTGAGGTAGCCCTCAGACCCGTTGAAGGCCATCGCCTGCTGCAACCGCATCATGATCGCGTCGGAAAAACCGCGAACCAGCATGACGATGCCAAGGATCATGTACATGATCCCGATCTTCTTGTGGTCGACGCTGGTGAACCACTCCTTCCAGAGATAGCCCCACAGCTTGAACTTCGTAATCGTGCCGAAGACCGCAATGCCGCCGATCGCGACCGCGACGAAGGTCGCAATGACGATCGGTTCGTGGAGGGGAAGCGCTTCGATCGTGAAGCGGCCGAAGATCGGACTGAGCGCGGGGCTGGTGGTATTCTGCATGATCATTCCGGTCACAGCGTTGTCGGATTCGAGGGCGACGCGTTGCTGCGCTGCTGCACGTCTCTCGGATTTTTAGGCGGAGCTTCCCCGGCGTCGCCGCCGGTCAGCGCCGGTTTGGCGATCTTCGGCGTCGCCATGCTGGGCATGCGTTTCATGCTCGCCACAGCCCCCGTGTCCTTGCGCATCATCGCGCTCGGGCAGGTCGTGCCGGGCGCGATACACTGGCTGACCACGGCGTCGAAAAGCCCCGGCGCGACCGCTGCGAAGCGTATCACGGGTGCATTTTCTGTTGGCTTCTCGAGCGCTAGGTACGCCTCGCGCGACAGCATCGCCGGGGCAGCCTTGTTACGCGCGACCCATGCCGCGAAGCCCGCATCGTCCATCCCGTAGAAGCGGAAGCGCATCCCCGAAAAGCCCGCCCCGCTATAGTTGGACGAAAAGCCGGCGTAGTTACCCGGCGTATTGATCACCGCGTGAAGCTTGGTCTCCATCGACGGCATCGCATAGATCATGCCCGCCATCGTCGGTACGTAAAAGGCGTTCATCACCGACGACGAGGTCAGCCGGAAACGGATCGGCCGGTCGACCGGCGCCGCCAGTTCATTGACTGTCGCGATGCCATATTCGGGGTAGATGAACAGCCATTTCCAGTCGAGTGCGACCACCTGCACCTCAAGCGGCTTGGTACCCGGCGGAACCGGTCGGCCTTTCGCCAACCGCTCGATCGGCCGATAAGGGTCGAGCAGGTGAGTTCCGGTCCACGTCACAGCCCCAAGACAAATCACGATCAGCAACGGCGCCGTCCAGATCACGAGTTCGAGCAGCGTCGAGTGATCCCAGTCGGGCTCGTAGCGAGCGATGGTATTGCTCGCCCGGTAACGCCAGGCGAAAATTCCGACGAGCGCGATAACCGGGACGACGATCAGCAGCATCAGCGCCGTGGCGAAGAGAACGAGATTGCGCTGCTGCAGAGCAACGTCGCCCATCGGATTCATGACCACCATGTCGCAGCCCCCCAGCAGCATGGGCAGCGCGGCAACGGGCAGTAGACGAACGATCGCGGGCAAGGTGCTCTCGGGGCGGCGGGTCAGGAACATTGCGAGTAAATAGGTTCCGACGCTGCACTGCAACATTGGACATTTTGTCCAATGTCCCCTGGTGATATTATGATGCATCACGCGTTCGACCGGTAGCGCGCCCCAAGGCCCAGGAACCCTATTCGATGAATGTCTCCACTGCATCCCAGGTCGCGGAACGTGATGCCCGAGCGATCAACGCCCGGCACGGTGACATCCGGCCAAGCGAGATTGCGATCGGGGTCATTATTGGGCGGACGTCCGAGTTCTTTGACTTCTTCGTCTACGCGATCGCCTCGGTGCTCGTGTTCCCAACACTGGTCTTTCCTTACGTCGATCGATTGACCGGCACCATCTATTCATTTGCCATCTTCGCGCTGGCATTTGTAGCGCGACCGATTGGCTCGCTCATCTTCCTCGGCATCGACGCGGTGCTCGGGCGAGGCACGAAGCTTACGATTGCCCTGCTCCTGCTCGGCGGATCGACTGCCGCTGTCGCCTTCCTGCCCGGTTACGAGACGATCGGTATCTGGTCGGCGGTGCTGCTTGCCGTGTTCCGCCTAGGCCAAGGCATTGCGCTTGGCGGCCAGTGGGACGGCCTGTCCTCGTTGCTCGCGCTCAACGCGCCGGAAAATAAGCGCGGCTGGTACGCAATGATCCCCCAGCTCGGCGCCCCGCTAGGACTGATCGTGGCGAGCGGCCTCTTCGCTTTCTTTGTCACCACGCTTTCGTCCGCCGACTTCCTCGATTGGGGCTGGCGCTACCCGTTCTTTGTTGCCTTCGCGATCAACGTGGTAGCCCTGTTTGCGCGGCTGCGGATGGTCTCGACTCCGGAATATGTCGCGCTGTTCAAGACCCGCGAACTCCAGCCGTCGCGCGTAATCGATACGGTGCGCAGCGACTGGCGCAACATCGTCATCGGCGCCTTCGCACCGCTGGCGAGCTTCGCGCTGTTCCACATGGTGACGGTCTTTCCGCTTTCCTGGGTGGCGCTCTTCACGCGCGAGAGCGTGGCGCGATTCCTGGGGTTCGAGATCATCGGGGGCATCGTCGGCACTATTGCCGTCGTCGCCTCGGGATTGATTGCTGACCGCGTTGGTCGCCGTTATCTGCTCGGCGCGTCGGCGGCCTGCATCGCGGTGTTCAGCGGATTCGCCCCGCAGTTGCTCGACGGCGGCGCGACGGGCGAATTGGTATTCATGGTCGTCGGGTTCGCACTGATGGGGCTCGCTTTTGGCCAATCGTCGGGTGCCGTCGCCGCCAATTTTGCAAGTGCGCGCCGCTACACCGGTGCTGCGCTCACCTCCGACCTTGCGTGGCTCGTCGGCGCCGGCTTCGCGCCGCTCGTCGCGTTGCTCCTGGCGAGCAAGTTCGGGCTGGTGGCAGCGGGGGGCTACCTGCTTTCCGGCGCGCTCGGCACGCTGATCGCGCTGTTCATCAACAAAGAGCTGGCGCACCGGATCTCGTGACCACGCGCGGCTACCGTTCGGCCAACGGGCGCAAGGCGTGGCTTTGTGACGTATGCCGGCCAAGACCTATGGCGATCGCGACGCCATCCCCGGTGGTTGCATCATCGGAATCGCTTGCCACGACTCGGCGAATGCCGCCGCGTCGGTCAGCAAGCGCTCGTCTTCGCTGGCATGGAGGCGCGCAAGCAGGTTGGCCGGTCGTTCCGGTCCGCCCCAAGCGAGGTCTGCACTAAGTCAATTACCTTGATCGCACCGTGCCGGTCATGGCTTCTTGTTGACTCGAAAATATCGCTCCCTGGCTACGTTCTAAAAGCCGTATTGATTGCTCCAGCGTGTAAGGTTACCCATGGCTCCGTCGCGCTGGGGTGAAGGCGAACTTCCTTCCTCTTCTTCGCCCTCGTGCGGCAACCGAGCCGAAACCGTTGCCCAACGCCGCTTCCTTCCGGCCGATAGCAGCCGAGACGGTAAACTACCGAACGGCGCACATCGCGTCCGTCAACAGGGAAGACGCAATGCAGTCACTTACCGCCGACCAGTTTTCGCTGGTCTATAACGCTTTTTCCTTCACTTTGGCGGCGATGGCCGCAACGACCTTGTTCCTTTGGCTCAGCCGGTCGCAGGTTAGCCATGCATACAAGACCGCAGTTACCATCTCGGGGCTTGTTACCGCCATCGCCGCGTATCACTATTTCCGGATTTTCGAGAGTTGGAACGCGGCATATACGGTCAAGGATGGGATCGTGACCGTCACGGGGGTCGGGTTCGTCGATGCCTATCGCTATGTCGACTGGTTATTGACAGTGCCCTTGCTGTTGATCGAACTCGTGCTCGTCATGCGGCTGAGCAAGAGCGACACAATATCACGCGCAACCAAGCTTGGCTTTGCAGCAGCGCTGATGATCATCCTTGGCTATCCAGGCGAAGTGGCAACCAACAATGCCACGCGAGCGCTTTGGGGCACGTTGTCGGCAATCCCCTTCACATACATCATGTGGTCGTTGTTCGGAGGCTTGAGCAAGTCGATTGAGAGTCAGCCCGATAACGTTCGGGGAATGGTCAAGCAGGCTCGCTTGCTGACGTTCGCGTCGTGGGGCTTCTATCCGATCGTCTACATGATTCCGTACACGTCTTTGACGGGGTCGACGACTGAGGTGGCGGTGCAGCTGGGCTACACGCTTGCTGACATCATCGCCAAGGCAGGAGTTGGAATCCTGATCTACAACATCGCGGTTCGCAAGTCGGAAACCGAGGCCGACGGGGTCACGGCCCCTTACGCTGCGTGACGGTTGATCCGGATCTTCCGATGGTCCGGAATTGCGGTGCGCCGGTCGGGGGGGGAAACCCTTCGGCCGGCGTTGACGTACCCGAGGGCGGGCATAGGATCGCGGTGCTGCACCTTGGACTAACGGTCGCATCATTAACTCTGTTCGCGACGGGGCTCGATCTGGCGAGCGGGACTTCAACCATAATATCGTGCGCTGCGATCTTACTACTCGGGTTGCCGCATGGCGCACTGGACTTGGTGGCGCTGACGACGGCACGTTCCCCAGCACGCGCGCTTGCAATCTATCTAGCGCTCGGAGGGGCGATGGCAGGATTTTGGTGGGCAATGCCTGGCGGAGCCCTGCTGATCTTCTTTGCAATAGCAATTGGGCATTTCGGTGAAGACTGGCCGGGTCCGGGCCTGGTCGCGCATGGCGGCGCTTTGGCACTCCTGGCAGCGCCCTTGTTGTTTCACCGAACCGAGGTTGATGCCATGTTTGCGGTCATTGCCGGCTCGGGAGCGCTTCCACCTTTGGCGGATTCGTTGGTATTGGTCGCACCCGTGGCGATCGCCGCCGCACTGACGGCGAGCGCCATTTCATGGACAACTGGACAAAGGACGTTGGCGGTTTCGAGCGCGGCGGCGTTGGTTGGAATGGTCGTACTTCCCCCAATCGTGGGGTTCGCGCTCAGCTTCGGCATGTTTCATTCCCCACGCCAATTTGCACGGGGACTCGCGGACCTTGAGGGCCGAAGGTGGCGCGCGCCTGTTGTCGCAGCGTGCACGGCGGCCCTTCTACTGGCCGTCGTCATTGCGCTAGGCGGCGCTGCCACCACGCTGTCGGATGGGGCGGTTCGGGGAACTTTCATAATCTTGTCGGTCCTGACAGTACCGCACATGATGTTGCCGCTTACCCTGCGTAATTTGCATTTTAAACACGGTGCAAAATTACAAAGCCATCAAACACGCCAGCTAAAGCATCGAAACCGGTACCGCGCTTAAGGCGGCGTTACCCCGACGGCTGGTCCTGCCGAGACGCAACCACCGTTGAAATAGATTTTCACGCGGTTTGGAATCGCCATTCCCCGGGGCGCACGCCGTTGATTGCCCAGGCGCCGATGCTCCAGCGGACGAGCCGCAAAGTCGGATATCCGATGGCGGCTGTCATACGGCGCACCTGGCGATTGCGTCCTTCGCAAATCATCAGCTTGATCCAGCAGTCGGGTACATTCCTGCGTAGACGGATCGGGGGATCTCGCGGCCACAGATGAGGATCAGCGATCCGTTCGACCTCGGCGGGGAGAGTTAGGCCATCCTTTAGCTGGATGCCACGTCGAAGCACGGCCAATGAGCTATCGGCCGCCTCACCTTCAATCTGCACCAGATAGGTTTTGGGCAATTTATGCCGTGGGTCGGCGATCCGCGCTTGCAGCCGGCCGTTGTCGGTCAGCAGCATTAGGCCCTCGCTGTCGAGGTCGAGCCGCCCCGCCGGATAAACATTCGGCACATCAATGAAATCCGACAGCGTCGCGCGCATCGAACTGGCGGTGCTGCGATCGGTGAACTGGCTCAAAGAGGTGGCTCGGTTTGTTTGAACAGGCTCGCGCGATTATTAAGTGGAGCGTCTGCCGGTTTCATGCCGCTGCGAGAAGCGGTTGGTTGAAGTAGGCCTGATCGGGTGTCTTGCGGTCAAGTGAAGAATGCGGCCGTCG
>JANXUU010000106.1 GCA_025356055.1 Sphingomonas sp.
CCCATCTTGGCCGCGACGGTGATTTCGCGGCTGAGCTTGCTGAACATGCCCGAGCGTTTCTTGTCCTGCGCGCCCTTGCGGTGCATGATATTCTTGAATTTCGAATGGCCGGCCATGCGGGCGGGGCTCCTGAGCATTAGGGTTCGGGCGAAAAGAGAAGGGCTCCCATAACCGGATGGACGAGGTGACGACAAGTCGGGGCGGCTTAAGCCGCTTCGTGCCGGGCATGTGGGGCGAGTGGGCGCGGTTCGTGAGACGGCCGGTACTGCCGGTGACGCGACAGCCGTTCGACGCGCGGGCGGCGGTCGAGGTCGGGCAGCTGCTGGCCCTGACGATCGCGTTCGATATGGCGCTGGTGGTGGGGCTGAGCTGGCTGGCGACGCGGGTGGGGATCAAGACGCCGCAGTTCGAGGAGCTGACGCGCTATGGGCCGGTGGTGACGATGCTGGCAGGGGCGCTGGGGTTGCCGATCCTCGAGGAGCTGGTGTTTCGCGGGTGGTTGACGGGGCGGCGGCGGATGCTGGTGGTGCTGGTGGTGCTGATCGCGGCGTTCGGGTCGCTGGTGGCGACGCGGGATGTCGGTGGGGCAAGGCACTATGCAGTGATGGCGATGATTCTCCTCGCCTGGCTGGTGGTCGGCGGGATTCTGGTGTGGCGATCGCGGGGCGGGTCGCCAGCTTGGTTCGAGCGGGCGTTTCCGGCGCTGTATTTCACTTCCGCGCTGCTGTTCGGGCTGGCGCATATCAGCAATTACGACCTGGCGCGGCCGTTGCTGTTGCTGCCGTTCGTGGTGCCGCAGACGATCGCCGGGCTGATCTTCGGCTTCGCGCGGGTGCGCTATGGAATGTGGGCGAACATCGCGCTTCATGCGACGAGCAACGCCCTGTTCCTGGGGCTGTCGCTCGTCGGCATTTGAGGTCGCGTCAGGCGAGACCGAATGCGTCCTTGTCGCGTTACGCCAAACCTAGCGCGTTTTGTGCCGCGCTACGCCAAACCTAGCGCTGTGCGATAGGTTTCGAGCAGCGCGTCTGCTTCGTCGCGGGCATGTTTTTCAAGGCGGCGGAGCGCGACGATCTTGCGCATCGTCTTGGTGTCGTAGCCGTTGGCCTTAGCTTCGGCGTAGACGTCCTTGACGTCGTCGGCCATGCCCTTCTTTTCCTCTTCGAGCCGTTCGATCCGTTCGATGAACAGGCGCAGCTGGTCTGCCGCGACATTACCGTCACTCATGCTTCTCATTTCCCCGATAAGGTTGTGCTGGCGGCGTTAGGCGAGGCGGGGGCCGGGCTCAAGCCGGTTGATCTGACGTCGCGGAAGTCTATGGCGAGCGCGCCGACGACGAGGGGAAAATAGCGTGAGTGAACCGATGCAGCCGCGCGATCGCAAGGTGAAGATCCTGGCGACGCTGGGGCCGGCGAGCAACACCCCCGAGATGATCGAGCAGCTGATGCGTGCGGGCGCGGACGCGTTCCGGATCAACATGAGCCACGGCGAGCGGGCCGACAAGGTCAAGCTGGTCGAGGCGATTCGCGCGCTCGAGGAAAAGTTGGGGCGGGCAACGACGATCGTGTTCGACTTGCAGGGCCCCAAGCTGCGAGTGGGCGATTTCGCGGGAGGGTCGGCGATGCTTCGCGAGGGCACGATGTTCGTGCTCGACGACGATCCGACCCTGGGTAACGAGAATCGCGTCGAATTGCCGCATCCCGAGCTGTTCGCGGCGGCGCGCAAGGGCGACCGGCTGCTGATCGACGACGGCAAGGTGCGGCTCAAAATTGCGGCGGTCGAGCCGGGCAAGATCGGCGCGGTGGTCGAGGTCGGGGGCAAGGTTTCAAACCACAAGGGGGTCAATGTCCCCGACGTGCTGGTGCCGATCCCGGCGCTGACAGACAAGGACCGCTCTGACCTGCAGTTCGCGTTGGAGATGGGTGCGGATTATATCGCGCTGTCGTTCGTCCAGCGGCCCGATGACGTCGCCGAAGCACGCGAGCTGATTGGCGATCGGGCGGGAATCCTGTCGAAGATCGAGAAGCCGCAGGCGATCGAGCGGCTCGATGAGATTTTGAAGCTGTCGGACGCGGTGATGGTCGCGCGGGGGGATCTGGGGGTCGAGCTTCCGCCTGAAAGCGTGCCGCCGCTGCAGAACAAGATCGTGGCGCGGGCGCGGCAGATGGGCAAGCCGGTGGTGGTCGCGACGCAGATGCTTGAATCGATGAGCGTTTCGCCGACCCCGACGAGGGCCGAAGTGAGCGATGTCGCAACCGCGATCTATGACGGCGCCGACGCGGTGATGCTGTCGGCGGAGAGCGCGGCGGGGCAATATCCGATCGAAGCGGTGCAGATGATGGACCGCATCGGGCGTAACGTGGAACTTGATCCGGTGTATGCAGCGCGGATTCATTTCACCGAGACGCTGCCCGAGGAGACGGCGGCCGATGCGCTGGCCGATGCGTCACGCACGATTGCGACCAATCTCAAGACCGGGCCGATGGTGTGCTACACCAGCTCGGGATCGACCGCCCGGCGGATTGCGCGCGAACGGCCGCCGGTGAAGATTTTGGCGATGACCGCGAGCCTGGAAGTTGCGCGGCGGCTGGGGCTGCAATGGGGGGTCCACGCGGTCCACACGCGCGATGTCGCGAGTTTCGAGGAGATGGTCGCCAAGGCCAAGCGGATGGCGCTTCGCCACAAGCTGGCGACGGCGGGCGAGCGGCTGGTGATTCTGGCCGGGGTGCCGTTCAAGACGGCGGGATCGACCAATGTGCTGCACGTGGTGCGGCTAGCGGGGGACGAGCTGGATAATTATTTGTCGGAATGAGCTTCCTCGGGAGGGGCAATTATCGCGATCCCGCCATGGCGTCGGGGGCGCTGGTCTTGGGGGCGCCTTCCTTCTCCATCGGCGCGCCGTGGTTCCACAGCGCGAGCTGGGGGATGCAGAGGCCCTTGCGGTCGACCGAGAAATCATAGGCGCAAATGCCGCAATTGAGGATTTCGGCCTGGCGGTCGATGGCGAGGATCTGCGCTTCGGTCAGCTCCTCGAGGATATAGCGCAGGCACAGCACGACAACCTGGTGGCAGACGATCATCACTCGGCGATTCTCGTGCTGAAGCGCGATCGAGTTCATCGCCGAGCGGAGGCGCAGGATCACGTCGGCCCAGCTCTCGCCGCCGGGCGGACGGTGGTAGAATTTGCCCATCTTGGCGCGGTGCGCGGCCTCGTCGGGGTATTTCTCGCGGATGCCGATTGCGGTGAGGCCGTCGAACACGCCGAACTCGCGCTCGCGCAGGCGCTCGTCGAGAACGGTCGATTTCGCCCCGCCGGCGAGCCCGCCGCCCTTGCAAATCGCCTCGGCAGTCTGGCGCGCGCGGACGTAGGGGGAGGACAGCAGGACTTCGGGGCGCTGGTCCTCGGGCAGCGCGGCGAACCAGCGACCGGTGGCTTCGGCCTGGCGCTGGCCGAGGTCTGAGAGAGGAACGTCGACGTCGCGCCAGTCGAGGTCGATGACAAGGTGGCCAGCCTCATGCGCCTCGTCGCGCGCGACATTGCCCTGGCTCTGTCCGTGCCGCACCAGCCACAGCCGGGTCGGCCAATGTTGCCGTTCCATCACGTCTCCTTCGCGCTATCAAAGCGCGAAGCGTCGTTTCGGTCCGTCAGGCGAGTTCGGCAAGGGGGCGCGAGTGAGCGATAAAGTCGTCGAGCGCGATTTCGAGCGGGCGGAGTGCGAGGCCGTGGCCGCTGGACAGGCTGGTATTCGACGCGGCGACGGGGGCGGCGGAGATGCGGCGCGGGTCGTGACCGGTCCGCTCGGCGAGGCTGCGCGCGAGGTCGTGCCAACTGACTTCGCCCGCATTGGCGAGGTGGCGAATGCCGGTTTCGTGGTCGAGCAGCAGGTCGAGAGTCGCGTGAACGAGGTCGGGGACGTAGGTCGGCGAAACGATCGCCTGGTCGCCGACATCGTCGATATGCTCGCCGCGTTTGAGGCGTTCGATCAGGCCATAGGCGAAATTGTGGCGGTCCCACGGGCCGAAGAAGGTGCTGGTGCGGATAACGAGCGAGTCGGCGTTGGCGGCGAGGACTCGCGCCTCGGCCTCGGCCTTGCTGTGGCCGTAGGCGCCTTGCGGTGAAAGTTGGTCGGCCTCAAGATAAGGTCGGCCAAGCTGGCCGTCGAACACGAGATCCGACGAAAAGGTGACGTAGGGAATGCCGGCCATGCGGCAGGCGCGGGCAATCTGCTCGGCACCGCGGGTGTTGATCGCGAAACATTCGTCGGGCCTCTCTTCGGCTTCCCACGTGCGGACGAAGCCGGCCGCGTTGATCACTGCCCAGGGGCGCTCTCGCTCGATGGCGGCGGCGATCGAGGCGCGGTCGGTGATGTCGAGCTCGGCGCGGGTGGTGAGGCGCCAGGCGAGCCCGCGGTGGTGACAGATGCGCGCGAAGGCTTGGCCAAGTGTGCCGGTGGCGCCGGTGATGAGCAGCTTGCGGCCGGGGAGGCGATCGTCGGCGGGCGCGTCGCGGGTGGCGTAGAAGCGGCCGGGGCGGTGCCACCAGCCGGGCTGGTCGAGGACGGGGTGATCGGCGGTGCCATCGCGCGCGAGCTTTTCGGCGAGGTCGCCGACCAGGGTGCGGCGGAGCGTGGGACCGCGGGCGTCGAATGCGCCGGCTTCGTAATGGCCGTCGCGGCGAATGAGCAAGGAGCGCCAGTCGACTGCGCCGACCAATGCCCATAAGGTGACGGCGCGCAGGTCGACACCCTCGGCCCGGACAGTTTCGGCGTCGCGCCAGACGTCGAGCAGCCAGCGCGCTTGCTCCTCGCGGGTGCAGCCGTGGTGGACCTCGCCGACGATTAGCGGGATATTGTAGCGGTCCCAAACTTCGCGGAGGCGCTCGGCTGTGCCGACCTGCGCCGCGACATCGGGCATGCGGACGGCCTCGATATCGGCGTAGCGGTGGCGGCCGTTGTCGCCGGGGGCGACGTCGGGATGGCGGTCGAGACGGTCGTCGAGGAAGCGCTCGCTGGTGAGGTAATGGTCAACGCCGATGAGATCGGGTGTGGTCGCCCCATCGTGGAAGGCGGTCAGGCGTTCGAGGGAAACGCCGTCGCGCTGCATCCAGTCGAAGAAGGGGTGGCCGTCGCGGATGCGGCCGGCAAGGAGGTCGATGCTGAGCCAGCGGCGTTCGTTCTCGTGGTCGGCCTGATAGGCAAGAGCGGGGGTCGAGAAGACGCGGCCGAAATCCTCGGTGACGAGCAGTTGTGCGGCGGGGCTGATTGCGCGGACGGCGCGCATGGCGGCGGCGATGCCCTCACATTGGGTGGTGAGCGCTTTGAGCGTTGCGGACATGCGGCGGCGGTGGGGGTGCCAGTGGCCGTAGAGGCAGGAGAAGCGCGCGGTAGTCAGCGGCTCGTTGACGGGTGTCCAGAGGTCGATCCACGGGTAGCGTTGTGCGACCGCGGCGGCGTAAGTGGCAAGTTGGGTGGGCCACGCGGGGTCGTCGAGGCTGGTCCAGGCGGGACCCGAACCATGGTGGACGAGCCCGGCGATGACGCGAATGCCGTGCGCGCGGAGTCGCTCAAGGCGTGGGTCGTGCCAGCTGAAGTCAAGCGTTTCGGGGCCTTCGCGCGCGACATGCTCCCACAGGATCGGGAAGCGGATCGCCTTGATGCCGAGGGCGGCGATAGCGTCGATGTCGCCCGGTCGATCCCAGTGGCCAGTTTCGGCGAGCTGGTCGCGCCAGTCGTTGCCGACGCGAACGACGGTGCACTCGATGCCGCCCCACAGCTCGAGCGGGGGCATCCCGAGGAGCGCAGGGCGGCGGCCTTCTGCGCGAGGCGAAGGCGTCATGGGATCAGCCTTTCAGGTCAAGCGACGATACGCATCGCGGGCGATGAAACCGGCGCGACGGTCACGCCCACCTTCGCCTTGCGGGCCGCATCGATCCGTCGGAAAGTTGCGAGCGCCTGTCCGACGATCTGGTCCATATTATAGTAGCGGTAGGTCGCGAGGCGACCGACGAAGGTGACGCCGGTAGTGGCGTCGGCAAGTGCTTCGTACCGCTTGAACAACGCCTGATTCTCGGGGCGCGGGATGGGGTAATAGGGGTCGCCTTCGGCCGAGGGATATTCGAGCGTGATGCTGGTCTTGTCCGACGTCTGGCCGGTGAGATGCTTATACTCGCTGATGCGGGTGTAGGGGATGTCTTCGGACGGGTAGTTGACCGTGCCGACCGACTGATAGGAGGGCTGGTCGAGCGTCTTGTGCTCGAACTTAAGCGAACGATAGGGCAGCTTACCGAAGCGGAAATCAAAATATTCGTCGACCGGTCCGGTGTAGATGATGTGTGCCGCCTCGACTTCGTCCTTGAGGTCGCGATAGTCGGCCCCGAGCGCGATATCGATGTTGGGATGGTCGAGCATCGCCTTGAACATGGCGGTGTAGCCGTCGGCCGGCATCGCCTGGTGCTTGTCGGCGAAATAGCGATCGTCGGTGTTGGTCCGCGTCGGGATCCGCGCGGTGACGAGCTTGTCGAGCTCGGACGGATCGAGGCCCCACTGCTTGCGGGTGTAGCCGCGGAAGAACAGCTCGTAGAGCTCGCGGCCGACGGCGTTGATGACGACGTCTTCGGAGGTCTTGATCTCGTCGACGGTCTCCGCGCGCGATGCGAGGTAAGCGGCGGCCTCCTCGTCCGTCTTGAGGTCGAGGTCGAACAGGTCGTTCAGCGTCGTGCGGTTGATCGGGATCGGGACGAGCTTGTTGCGGACACTGGCGAGCACGCGGTGCTCGTACGGACGCCAGTTGGTGAAATTCGACAGATAGGCGAACACGTCGTCCGAGTTGGTGTGGAAGATGTGCGGACCGTAGCGGTGCATGAGGATGCCCGCCGCGTCCTTCTCGTCAAACGCGTTGCCGCCGATATGGTCGCGCTTGTCGATCATCAGGATGCGCGCGCCGTGCTGGTTGGCGAGCCGCTCGGCGAGGACCGAACCGGCGAACCCGCAGCCCACGATCAGATAGTCGTACTTGCGGGTCGCGGCGATGTGACTGACCGCAGACGCGCTTGCGCCGATCGCGGGGCGCTGGTCGGCGGCGTCATCCTTGGCGATCACCTCGTCGATCAAGGCAGCCATCCGCGCTTGCGTGATGTCCCAGCTCATTGTGGACAGCAGGCCGTCGACTTCGGCCAGCCAGCGGTCGCCCGATGTGCGCAACGCAAGCTGGGCTTCGCAGCCGGCGATGAACTGCTCGGCGGTGCCGGCGATGCGGACACCCGCGAGGCGCTCATAGTGGCGCTTGACGTCGCGGATCGGGGTCGAGACGACGGGGACGCCCGCGGCGAGATATTCGGGAGTCTTGGTCGGCGAGATGAAGCGCGTCGCGGCGTTGATCGCGAACGGCATGAGCGCGACGTCCCAGCCCGACAAATAGGCGGGAAGCTCGTTGTAGGTGCGGCCACCGAGCCAGTGGATGTTGGTGCGACGCGGCAGGTCGTCCTCGGAGATCTTCACCACCGGGCCGACCATGACGAGCTGCCAGTCGGGACGCGCATCGGCGACGGCGGCGATGAGGTCCAAGTCGATGCGCTCGTCGAACACGCCGTAAAAGCCGAGCCGCGGGTGGGCGAGGGCGGCCTGATCGGCGGGATCGGTCATGGTGCCGCGAGCCTGGGCGAAATGGGCGCGGTCGACCGACGAGGGGAAGGGGTGGACGTTGCCGTGGCGCTGCTTTTTTGATTCGTAGAGCGAATAGCCACCGGTGAAGACAACGTCGGAACGCTCGAGCAGCTCGCGCTCGAGGTCGAGCAGCTTGGGCGGAGCAAAGCGGAAGTTGGCGAGCTCGTCCATTGCGTCGTAGACGGTGCACGCTGGCTCAAGATGGCGCGAGAAGGGCAGCATCATCGGGGTGTAATACCAGGCAACGAAGCGACGCGTGTTGCCGGCGAGATAGCCGTCGAGCAGCTGCTTGAGCAGAGCGTTGCGCTGGTCTTCGGAGCCGCCGGGCGGCAAGCGCGGGGTGATCAGCGTGACATCGGGGCAATCGCTGGTCGGCCGGACGTGGAGCGAGGGCGACGCGCCGACTTCGGCGTCGATCGGCTCTTCCCACACGACTACCGGCGCCGTGCGCGCGAAGCGGGTCAGGAGGTGCTGGGGACGCTGAAAGACGAATTCCCACCGCAAGTGCGAGAAACACAGGATCATCGGGCTGCCTTCGTTCGGACGAATCGTAAATCCGTCAGACCCGCCCGATACGCCGACACCAGTGCTCATTACCTACTCCATGAAGAGAGACCGTTACCCAAGCATAACGGCGAGATCGGCTGCGCGGTTCCGCGTGTCCCATTTGGCATAGCAGGATTTTGCTGCGCATGCGAAATGATCGCGCGATTGACGCGTTTCGCCGGGAGTGGGAGGAGAGGCGGAGTGTGAGGAGCAGGTGATGGCGACGACGATCGATCAACTGGAGCAGCGCCGGGCCGAGGCGAAACTGGGCGGAGGTGAAAAACGTATCGCGGCGCAGCATGGCAAGGGGCGGCTGACAGCGAGGGCGCGGTTGTCGGTGTTGCTCGACCAGGATTCGTTCGAGGAAGTCGATATGTTCGTCGAGCATAATTGCACCGACTTCGGGATGGACACGCAGAAGTTTCCGGGCGACGGGGTGGTGACCGGGTCGGGCACGATCAACGGGCGGCTGGTCTATGTGTTCGCGCAGGATTTCACCGTGTTCGGCGGGTCGCTGTCGGAACGCCATGCGCAAAAGATCTGCAAGATCATG
>JANXUU010000008.1 GCA_025356055.1 Sphingomonas sp.
TGCGACAGGCCGGGGCCGCCGGTGAGCAGCAGCAGCTTGAGCTTGGGGTTATTGCCCACCCGCTTGATCCATAGCTGGTGCGGTCCCTTGGGCGTCGTGATCATGATCTTGCGCGCGCCGCCCGCCCAGGCGTCGGGGTGACGGCTGTTGTCGTAATAGGACGGTGGGGGTGACAGCGGCGGTGGTGCGGCGGAAACCAGCGTTAACCCCGCCAGTGCGAGCAATACCGGCAACATCGAACGGCGCATCTGCTTTTCCCCTTCTTGCAATTTTGGCGAGCGTGGCACGCGCAGCAACCCTCTGTCCAGCTTGGCGTGGGTCGTGCATAGCCCGTCGCGATTGTCGTTGGAGTCGTGCCGCATATGTGTGGAATCGTTGGGATCATCGGTAAGGCGCCGGTCGCCGAGCGGCTGTTCGCCG
This sequence comes from Sphingomonas sp., assembly GCA_025356055.1. Lineage (GTDB taxonomy): Bacteria > Pseudomonadota > Alphaproteobacteria > Sphingomonadales > Sphingomonadaceae > Sphingomicrobium. Next base: position 421 of record JANXUU010000008.1, read on the forward strand.
GGCTCAAGCGCCTCGAATATCGCGGCTATGACTCGGCCGGCATCTGCACCGTCGTCGATGGCGAGTTCGAACGCCGCCGCGCCCAGGGCAAGCTGGAAAATCTGCGCGCCGAACTCGACGCGCATCCGCTCGCCGGAGACGTCGGGATCGCCCACACCCGCTGGGCGACGCACGGCAAGCCAACCGTCTTTAACGCCCACCCGCACATCGTCGGCGGGGTGGCACTGGTTCACAACGGCATCATCGAGAATTTCAAGGTGCTGCGGGAGGAATTGCTTGCCGAGGGGCGCCATTTCAACTCCGAAACGGACAGCGAAGTGGTCGCGCATCTCGTCGCGCGCGAGGTCGAGACCGGCGCCACCCCGCAGGATGCGGTCGCGACTGTCCTCCCGCGATTGATCGGCGCGTTCGCGATCAGTTTCCTGTTCCGCGACCACCCCGACCTGATCATCGGCGCGCGGATGGGGGCGCCGCTCACCGTCGGCTATGGCGAGGGCGAGAATTACCTTGGGTCGGACGCGCTCGCGCTCGCGCCGCTGACCCAGCGCATTGCCTATCTCGACGAAGGCGACTGGGTCGTGGCGCGGCGGGACTCGGTCCAGATCTTCGACCGCGACAACCGCCCGGTAGATCGCGACATCGTCCAGTCGGGCGCGACGTCCGAAGAGATCAGCAAGGGTAATTATGCCCATTTCATGCAGAAGGAAATCTTCGAGCAGCCGATCGTCGTCGCGCAGACGCTGCAATCCTATGTCCGCGCGTTCGACGGCGAAGTGACGATGCCCGACACCAGCCTCGACCTGGCGGGCGTCACGCGCATCGCGATCGTGGCGTGCGGCACCAGCTACTACGCCGGAATGGTCGCCAAATACTGGTTTGAACAGTTCGCCCGCGTTCCCGTCGACCTCGATTTCGCGAGCGAGTTTCGCTACCGCGCGCCGGTGCTCGAGCCGGGCGGCCTGGCCCTGTTCATCAGCCAATCGGGGGAGACCGCCGACACGCTCGCCGCGCTGCGGTATGCGCGCGAACAGGGCCAGACGATCGCGGTCGTGGTCAACGTGCCGACCAGTTCGATGGCGCGCGAGGCGGACTTATTGCTTCCGACCCGTGCCGGACCGGAGATCGGGGTCGCCTCGACCAAGGCGTTCACCTGCCAGTTGGCCGTTCTCGCCGCCTTCGCCGCTAACCTCGCGCGGGCCAAGGGCAGGCTGTCGCGCGACGAGGAGCGCGAACTCGTCCTCCACCTCAACGAAGCCCCCGCCGCGATCAACGCCGCGCTCGGCCATGACGACGACATCGCCGCCATGGCGCATCTCGTCGCGCCCGCGCGCGACGTGCTCTACCTGGGGCGCGGCCCGGATTATCCGATGGCGCTCGAGGGCGCGCTCAAATTGAAGGAGATCAGCTACATCCACGCCGAGGGCTATGCCGCAGGCGAGATGAAGCACGGCCCGATCGCGCTGATCGACGACACGGTCCCGGTGATCGTCATCGCCCCGTCGGGACCGCTGTTCGAAAAGACCGTCAGCAACATGCAGGAGGTCCGCGCGCGAGGCGGCCAGATCATCCTGATCTCCGACGCGGAAGGCATTGCCGAAGCGGGCGAAGGCACCATCGCGACGATCACCATGCCCCGCGTCCACCCGTTGATCGCTCCCCTGGTCTACGCTGTCCCGGTGCAACTCCTCGCCTATCATGTCGCGGTGTTGAAGGGCACCGATGTCGACCAGCCGCGCAACCTCGCCAAGTCGGTGACGGTCGAGTGATTTAGTTGATGAACCGCCCGCTCCGCCTCCGCCTCGACCGCGCCGCGCTGGTTGCCAACTGGCGCTGGTTGCAGGCGACGGCGGGAACGGCGGCGGGGGCGGCGGTCAAGGCCGATGGCTATGGGCTCGGCGCGCGGGAGGTGACGGCGGCGCTGGCACAAGCGGGGTGCCGCGATTTCCTCGTGTCGACCTGGGATGAAGCCGAACGTCTTGGCGACTTGCGTGCGGGCGCCTCGCTGAGCGTGCTTCACGGCGTGTGCCGGGACGATCTGAACGAGGCGCTTCGCAGCCGGGCGCGACCGGTGCTGTGCAGCCTCGAGCAGGTCTCACGGTGGCGCGGCGCGGCGGGGCGTCGGCCGTGCGACGTGATGATCGACACCGGCATGAACCGGCTTGGCGTCCGACCAGAGGAGAGCCCCTTGCTCGAAGGGTTGGTCATCGACACGTTGATGAGCCACCTTGCCTGCGCCGATGAGGATCATCCGCTCAATGCCATCCAGCTTGAGCGCTTCCGCGCAGTGGCGGCAGCGGTCCCGGCCAAGCGCGCCAGCCTTGCCAACAGCGCGGGCATTTGCCTTGGCCGCGATTATGCGTTCGACCTCGTCCGCCCCGGGCTCGCGCTCTATGGCGGCGTGCCGCGCGCCGAGGCGAAGGGACACATTCGGCAAGTCGCGCATCTTGAGGCGCAGGTCATCCAACGCCGCGTCGCGAAGTCCGGCGAAAGCGTCGGCTATGGCGCGACGTTCGTGGCGGAGCGCGATACCCAGATTGCGGTGCTCAATATCGGCTATGCCGACGGCTATTGGCGCGGCTTTGCGGGGGGCGGGTCGGCGACGTTCGAGGGGGCGCGGCTGCCGCTCGTGGGACGCGTGTCGATGGATCTCATCGCGGTCGATTGCAGCGCCGCGCCGCAGGTCCGAGAGGGCGATTGGGTCGGGATCGATTTTGACCTTCCCGCCGCCGCCGCCGCCAGCGGCATGTCGCAATATGAGTTGCTGACCGGACTAGGCGGGCGGTTCGAGCGCTGCTGACGTCTGCGGCGCGGATTGGGGCGCGGGGGTTTTCGGCTTGAACGGGCACAGATCCTCGACCGGGCAGCGCCAGCATTCGGGCCGCCGTGCCTTGCAGATGTAGCGACCGTGGAGGATCAGCCATTGGTGGGCGTTGCGCAGGAATGGCGCCGGGGTGACTTTCTCGAGCTTGAGTTCGACCTCGAGCGGGGTTTTGCCCGAGGCTAATTTCGTGCGGTTCGAGACCCGGAACAGGTGCGTGTCGACGGCGATCGTGTGATGACCGAACGCGGTGTTGAGCACGACGTTGGCGGTCTTGCGGCCGACCCCGGGGAGCGTTTCCAGTGCCTCGCGAGTCTGCGGGACTTCGCCGCCATGGTCGTCGATCAGGCGCTGCGAGAGGGCGATGACGTGCTTCGCCTTGGTGTTGAACAGGCCGATCGTCTTGATCAGGTCGCGCACGCCCTCCTGGCCCAGGGCGAGCATCTTGGCGGGGGTGTCGGCCAAGGCGAACAGCCGCCGAGTGGCGAGGTTGACGCTGACATCGGTCGCCTGCGCCGAAAGCGCGACCGCGACGACGAGGGTGTAGGGATTGGACCACTCAAGCTCGCCCTCGGGCTCGGGATTGAGCTCGGCGAGGCGGCGGTAGAATTCGAAGACATCCGCTTTTTTCATGCTTCGGAAATGACGTCCGCCATCGAATAAAGCCCCGCCGGCTTGCCCTTGAGGAAGCGGGCGGCAGCGATCGCGCCGCGCGCGAAAATCGCGCGGGTCTCGGCACGGTGGGAAATGATCAGCCGTTCGTCGGGGCCCGCGAAGATCACGTCATGGTCCCCCGCGACGGTGCCGCCGCGAAGGCTCGCGAAGCCGATGTTGCCGGGGGCGCGGACGAGGGCGGTGCCGTCACGGCCGCACTCGGCATGTGTCGCAAGGTCGACCCCCCGTCCTCTTGCCGCCGCTTCGCCAAGCGTAAGCGCGGTGCCCGAAGGCGCGTCGGCCTTTAGCCGATGGTGCATCTCGACGATCTCGATGTCCCAGTCCTCGCCGAGCACCCGAGCAGCGCGCTCGACGAGGTCGCACATCAACGCTACCCCGAGCGAGGTGTTGGCGGCGCGGAGCACGGCGATGTCGCGCGCGGCTTCGGCGATCTCGGCGTCGGCGGAAGCGTCAAGGCCGGTGGTGCCGATCAGCAGCGGAGTGTTCGTCAAGACGGCGCGAGCAAGGCTCGCCTGAAGTGCCTGAGGGACCGAGAAGTCGATGAGGACGTCGCCGTCCCCTGCACCATCCGCCGCAATTTTCACTGCGCCGTCTTTGGCGGCGGCATCGGCGATTGCCCTGCCCATTCGGCCGTGGGGAGCGAACAGGGCGATCGAGAGCGCGTCGGTCATCGCCGCTTCATGGTCCGAAGTGGGGAGCGGCGCAACGCCGCCCCCCGATCGATCGGCTATTTGCGCCAGACGGAGCGGGGGGCAATCGCTGCCGTTCACGGCGACGTTGCGATGAATGACGCGTTCGGGACCTGTTCAGCCGTCGCCGCTTAAGCAGGGAGTGAGCGGGAAACCGGTCCCTTCGCCAGTCCGGGCGCGGGGACGAAAATTGGAGAATGTCATGCGTAAACTCATCCTCGCGGCGGCAATCGCCGCGACCGTGCTTCCGGCGGCGGCGCAGGCGCAACATGGGCCGGACCGCGAGCAAATCCGTCAGGACCGGCACGAACTGCGCCACGATCGCCGCGAAATGCGCCGGGACCGCCGCGAGATGCAGCGCGAGCGCGTCGCCTACGTCGCGCCCTATGGCGGCTGGCACTATGCTCCGGTCAACAATGGCTACACGCTTCGCCCGGGCTTCTATGGCCAGCGTTATCAGGTGAGCGATTACAACCGCTACAATCTGACCGCGCCCGGCCGCAACCTGCGCTGGGTCCGTTATGGTAATGATCTGCTGCTAGTGAATGTCCGTAACGGCCGCGTGCTGCGGGTATTGCACAACCGCTACTACCGCTAGGCTCAACGGCTAGTCACGAAGGGCCCGGCGCGAGCAATTCGGTCGGGTCTTGTCGTGCCAGTCGCTACTGGAGCGCCAGCGCGAAGTTTGGCGGCGTTGATCATGATGATGGTCCAGCCGCCGATACCGATGCGGGCAGTCGCTTTGCGATCGGTCATCGGCGACGACAGCCGTGAAATCCGACGCGATAACGGCCGCGAGACAAGGTCCCGCGGCCGCCAACTTTCATTGCCACATCAGCCCTTGTGGGCGGGGGTCACGACCTTGATTGTCGGGGTCTTCACTTCGACGGTCTTCTCGCCGACCTGAACGTCGGGGCCCTGGACGTTATAGTGCGGCAACTGGCCACCGGTTGTCTTGACCTGGACATCGGGGAGCTTGCCTTGCTGGGTCTTGTTGACCTGGCAGCCCGCGGCGGCGACGCCGAGGGTGCCGATGGCGATGAGCTTGATCAGGTTTTTCATGATCGTTCGTTCCTTCCTGCTGGCCGGCAAAACTGCGCCGAACCGTTGTAGCTGCGGGATAACGCGGGATCGCGCAGGTCGGACCCGAAACGAAGGAAATTTTCTGGACCGCCGGTGCAAATTCAGGCCGCTGGCGCGAGCGGCAGGAAGCGGGCGACGATCTCACGCGCGAGGCGAGCGGGTCGCTTGGTAACTGAATCGAGGCAGCACCAGCTGCTGCGGACCTCGGCGATGACCTCTTCGCTGCGCATGATCATGGTGGTGAAGGCGGCGCGCGCGCCCTCGACCTTCTCGGCGATGACGTCGGCGACGACGAGGTCTTCGAGGAACGCCGGGCGGCGATATTTGATCTCGTGGCTCAAGGCGACCCACAGGTGGCGGGCGACCGCCTCGGGCGGGGCGAGACTCTCCCAGTAGCGCACGACCGCTTCCTGGACCCACTTCAGATACACGCTGTTGTTGACGTGCCCCATGTGGTCGATGTCGTCGGGGAGGATGCCGATCGGGTGGTGATACGGGACGCTGGTCATGATCTCGAACCTCGGCTTAACTGACACGAATGTCAATGATTCTTGGGATGAATCCCAATGATTCTTGGGATAAATCCCAATGATTCTCGGGGCGAATCGAGCTTGGCGGGCCACGCTCAGGCGAGCCTGCGGCGGCGCTCGCCGATGCCCTGGTTGAACAGCGGCGGGAAGGCCGACAATTGCCCGATCGCGGGGCGGCCGAGGAGATAGCCTTGCGCCAGGCGGACGCCGAGCACGCGCAGCGTGGCGAGTTCGCCGTCGGTCTCGACACCCTCGGCGATCAGCCCCATCCGCAGGCGGCGGGCGAGGCCGACCATCGCCTCGACGATCGCCTGGCGGGGCACGCTCGTGTCGATCCCGCGGACGATCTTCATGTCGAGCTTGAGCAAGTCGGTCTGGAGGTTGGCGAGCAGGCCGAGGCCCGCGTGGCCGATCCCGAAATCGTCGATCGCGGTGGTAAAGCCAAGTTCGCGATAGGTGCGCACGATGGTGCGCAGGTGATCGACGTCGCTTTCAATGGGCTCGGCGAATTCGAACATCAGCCGGTCGAGTGGAAAGCCGACTTCGCGCGCGGTGCGCAGCGTGAGCTGGATGTCCTCGTTGGGT
>JANXUU010000119.1 GCA_025356055.1 Sphingomonas sp.
TAGAAACGATACCCCTGAGCGATCGCGTGTTTGTACGCTGCCTGCATCGTATCGAGCCTCATCAGCGCCGAGACCAGCATGAACAGCGTCGATTTGGGTAAGTGAAAATTGGTCATCAGCCCGTCGACCGCGCCGAACGCCACGCCCGGGGTGATGAAAATGGCGGTGTCGCCTTCGAAGGCACGAATGATGCCGTCCTCCCCACACGCGCTTTCGAGCAGGCGGAGCGAGGTGGTGCCCGCCGCGATGATGCGGCCCCCAGCGGCGCGGGCTGAATTAAGGCGGTCGGCGGTGGCAGCGTCGATGCGGCCCCATTCGGCGTGCATCCGGTGGTCGCTGGTATCGTCGACCTTGACCGGCAGGAAGGTGCCCGCACCGACGTGGAGGGTCAGCGTCTCGCGGGTGATCCCGGCTTCGTCAAGCGCCGCGAGCAGCGCGGGGGTGAAGTGGAGCGAGGCGGTCGGGGCGGCAACCGCGCCGGGCTGGTCGGCGAACATCGTCTGATAGTCGTCGGCGTCGGCGGCATCGGTGCCGCGCTTCGACGCGATGTAGGGGGGCAGCGGCATTCGCCCGGCGCGCTCGAGCAGGACTTCGACCGCCTCCTCTCCGAGGAACGACAGCAACAGCGCGCCGTCTTCACCCTTTTCGGCGACCTTCGCCGCGACCCCCTCGCCGAAATCGATGGTGTCGCCGACCCGGGCGCGGCGGGCGTTGCGGACGAACGCCCACCAGTCGCGCGGACCCGCGCGCTTGTGCAGCGTGGCGCCGATCTTCGCCTCTCCCCTGCACCCCTCGAGTTGCGCCGGGATGACGCGCGTATCGTTGAACACCAGCACGTCACCCGCGCGGAGCAGCTTCGGCAAATCACGCACACCGGCATCGGCAATCGTCTCGCCAGTGACGCACAGCATGCGCGCCGCGTCTCGCGGCCTGACCGGCCTCAGCGCAATGCGATCTTGCGGCAGGTCGAAGTCGAACAGATCGACCCGCATCAGCGGGCGCCGAGCACCTCGGCGACAGCAACTGGGCCGCCGAGCGTCGCGTGGACGATTGTCGTCGGCGCGGCCGGCGGCTCGCCCTGGGCGATTCCGTCGACCCCGGTCATGCCCTCGATCACGCGGCCGACGACGGTATACTTATGGTCCAGCGATACCTTGGGCGCGAACATGATATAAAATTGGCTGTTGGCGCTGTCATTACTCTCCGCGCGCGCCATCGCGACCGAACCGCGCAGGTGCGGCAAATCGTTGAATTCGGCCTTGAGGTCCGGCAGCGGCGAGCCGCCCGAGCCGTCTCCCTTTGGATCTCCGCCCTGTGCCATGAAACCAGGAATGACTCGGTGGAATTTCAGCCCATCATAAAAGTGCTGCTGGGTGAGCGCCTGGATGCGGCGGACCGAGGCGGGGGCGACATCGGGGCGCAATTGCACGACGACATGGCCGCCGTTCGAAAGGTCGAGGATCAGCTTGTTGGCGGGATCGGCAGCAACCGCGGCGGGCGCGACCATGCTGACTTCGGGGGTCGCGGCGGCGACGTTGTTCGCGGCGCGCTTGGGGGAGACCTTGGCGGCGACAGGCTTGGCCGTGGGCGTGGCGCGGCCAGCCTCAACCGGGGAGGCCGCGAGTGTGGCCAGCGCCGCGATCGGCAACATCATCGAAAACTTGCTCATATTCCCTCCCGAGAACCGCGACTTAGCGTGTCGCGGCCAGATGCGTTTTGACGTCGGCGGCGACCGCCGGCGTGACGAACTTGTCGATCGCGCCGCCATAGCGGGCAATCTCCTTAACCAGGCGTGACGCGATCGGCTGCAGGCACACGTCGGCCATCAGGAAGACGGTCTCGATGCGGTCGTTGAGTTGCTGGTTCATCCCCGCCATCTGATACTCATATTCGAAGTCGGCGACCGCGCGCAGCCCGCGGATGATCACGCTTGCGCCTTCGCGCTCGGCAAAGTCCATCAACAGCGAATCGAAGTCGACCACGCCGATTTCGGCGTCCATGCCGGCGACCTCGCGGCGGACCATCGCGAGGCGTTCGTCGATGCTGAACATCGGCGACTTGGACGGGTTGTTGGTGACCCCGATGACGAGCTTGTCGACGATCCGCGCCCCGCGCTGGATAATGTCGAGATGCCCGAGCGTGATCGGGTCGAACGTCCCCGGATAGACACCGATACGCATCAATGGTCCCTTTCGACGGCGAAGCGGGCGATGGCGCGGAGCAGGTCGGCCTCGGTGCCATGGTCGTGGAGATGCTCGATCGCCTGGTCGATTAGCATCGCAGCCTGAGCGCGGGCGCGGTCCTCGCCCATCAGCGAGACGAAGGTCGCCTTCCCCGCCGCGGCGTCCTTGCCGACGCGCTTGCCTGCGGTCGCCTCGTCACCGCCATGGTCGATCAGATCGTCGGCGATCTGGAAGGCGAGGCCGACGTTGCGGGCATAGCCTCGGTAAGGGGTGCGGGCGGGTGGGGCGAGCGATCCCAGGATGCACGCAGCCTCGACCGCATGTTCGATCAGGGCACCGGTCTTGAGCTGCTGAAGCCGGGTAATCCCTGCGATATCAGATACTTCACCCTGTGCTGTCAGGTCCATCATCTGGCCCCCCGCCATCCCGTCGCGACCCGATGCGCGGGCCAGATCGACGGTCAGTTCGGCGCGGACGACGGGGTTTTCCGAGGTCGCGGGATCGGCCAGAATCTCGAACGCGAGCGCGTGCAAACTGTCCCCGGCAAGTATGGCGGTGGCCTCGTCGAACGCCTTGTGGACAGTCGGCTTGCCGCGGCGAAGATCGTCATCGTCCATGCACGGCAAGTCGTCGTGGATCAGCGAATAGACGTGGATCGCCTCGATCGCCGCCCCGGCGCGCAACGCTCGCTCCCGCGCGATTCCGAACAGCCTCCCAGCCGCAACGGTCAGCAGGGGGCGGAGGCGCTTGCCCCCGCCGATCGCGGCATGGGCCATCGCCGCGAAGAGCCGGTCGCGGCCGTCGCCCGGGGGGCGAAGCAGGCCGGCGAACAGCGCATCGACGTCGGCCGAGACCGATGCCGCTTCGGCGTCGAGATCGACCCCCGCGCTCGTCAGCACGTCAGTCGCCATCGAACGGCCGGGTGCCGCTGGGCTGGCCGTCGGGGCCGAACGAAATCTGCTCGATCCGCGCCTGCGCCGACTTCAGTCGCGCCTCGCAATGGCGCTTCAACGCATCGCCGCGCTGATAGAGCTCGATCGACTGGTCGAGCGGAGCTGACCCCTGCTCAAGCGTTCGCACGATCGTCTCGAGCTCGGCGAGCGCCGCCTCGAAGCTCAGTCCCTCGATCGGATTTGCATCATCGGCCATGGCGCACCCTGTCCCGTCGCACGCTCCAATTCAAGCGGTCAGGCGATCTTCCTAAACGGGTCCTTGATCCCCGGGACAATCTCGTCCGAGGTATCGGGCTCGCCCGCTTCTGCGGCGGCAAGTGCCGCCTCGGCGTCGCGGTGGTGCTGCTCGCGCTCGGCGCGAAGCTCCTCGATCAGCGCGGCGCGATCACCTTCGAGACGAGTATCGGTCGGCGCGGCCAAGCCCGCCGCCTTCGCCGCCTTGGCGACCGCCGCATCGAGCTCACGCTGAGTCGTCAGGCCGAGCGTGACCGGGTCCTTGGGCTGGATATTTGCCATGTTCCAGTGGCTGCGCTCGCGCAGCGCGGCAATCGTCGTGCGGGTCGTGCCGATCAGCTTGCCGATCGCGCCGTCGGTCACTTCGGGGTGATTGCGCAGGATCCAGGCGATGCCGTCGGGCTTGTCCTGGCGCTTGCTCACCGGGGTGTAGCGCGGGCCCTTGGTGCGGCGCACCGGGTCGGGCTCCTTGATCATCTTTAGGCGATACTCGGGGTCGGCCTGGCCGCGCTCGATTTCCTGCTGGTTCAATTCGCCGGCGCGGATCGGGTCGCGCCCGGTCAGCTTGGTCGCGGCGGTATCGTCGGCGATCGCCTGGATCTCGAGGATGTGAAGCCCGCAGAATTCGGCGATCTGTTCGAACGACAGCGCGCTGTTGTCGACCAGCCAGGCGGCGGTCGCATGGGGCATGAGGGGCTGGGCCACGGGTTTCTCCAGAGCAGTTTGGCGCGGGTCACCCCGGCCGGAATAAAAAGGGCCGCCCCTTTCGGAGCGGCCTGGTGTGGGAGTGGTTTAGGCTTGCGGAGGGCGGAGGGCAAGGGTGCAGAAGCCCGCCTCTTCGGTGACTGACCATCACTCCACGGTCAGCACGATCTTCCCGATGTGATCCCCCGCCTCCAGCCGGGCATGCGCCGCCGCCGCCTCGGCCAGCGGGAAGGTCGCATCGATCACCGGCTTCAGGCGGTTGCCCTCAACATAGGGCCACACCGTCTTCGCCAGTTCGTCGGCGACCATCGTCTTGAACTCGATCGAGCGCGGACGGAGCGTCGAGCCGGTCATCGTCAGCCGTCGCCGCATCAGCTCGAAGATCGGAATTTCCGCCGTCCCCCCGCGCTGCACCGCGATCGATACATGGCGACCCTCTTCGGCGAGGCATTTCAAATTGCGCGGGACATAGTCGCCGCCGACCATGTCGAGCACCACCGCGACCCCCCTGCCCTCGGTCCAGCGTTCGACCGCATCGACGAAATCGGTTTCCTTGTAGTTGATGGCGTGCGCCGCGCCCAGTTCGACCGCCGCGGCACATTTGTCGTCCGAGCCGCACGTGACGATCACCTCGAGCCCGAACAGATTGCCGAGCGCGATCGCCATCGTCCCGATCCCGCTGGTGCCGCCATGGACCAGCACCGTGTCGCCGTCGGCCGCGAAGCCGCGTTCGAACAGGTTGATCCACACGGTGAACAGCGTCTCCGGGATCGCCGCCGCTTCGGTCATGCGCAGCACTTCGGGGACTGGCAGGCAGGTGCCGGCGGGACTGAGGCAATATTCGGCGTAACCCCCGCCCGGAACCAGTGCACAGACCCGCGTGCCGATAAGCTGCGCCGCCCCCTGGCCTGCCGCGACGACCGTTCCGCTGACCTCGAGCCCGGGCAGGTCGCTCGCGCCCGGCGGCGGAGGATAGGCCCCCTTGCGCTGGAGGATGTCGGGGCGGTTGACCCCGGCGGCGGCGACCTTGATCAGCACCTCGCCCGGCCCCGGCACGGGCACGGGACGCGTGACCGGCTTCAGCACCTCGGGCCCACCGTGCTCGCTGATCTCGATCGCTGTCATTGTTGCGGGGATGTCGCTCACGCCGGTCCGGTCCTTTTGAAGTCGAGCGGCTTATTGACAGCGTCGCGTCGCGGGTCAACGTTGTATGGCAATGGACCTCGACGATCTTTTCTCGGGCAAGCCCTCCGACCCGCTGACCGAGCTCGGCAAACAGGACCTCGGCCCGCTGTCGGTGGCCGAACTGGACGCGCGGATCGCTGCGCTGCGCGAGGAAATCACTCGCGTCGAGAACCACATGGCCGAGGTCGCCCGCCACAAGGCAAGCGCCGATGCGCTGTTCGCCAAGCGATAGGCGCCTCCGCCCGCATATCGCCGCGCCCTTGAACGGCGCGCCCGACCTTACGACATATCGAACAAGCCCCGCGACCACTCAGGCCGCGGCCTAGGAGCCCCCCATGCCCAGTTTCGCCCGCGATCTCGAAAAGACCCTCCACGACGCGCTCGGCGAAGCGTCCAAGCGTCGCCACGAATATGCCACGCTCGAACATCTGCTGGTCGCGCTGATCGACGACGAACATGCGTCGAAGGTGATGACCGCGTGCGGGGTCAACCGCGACGACCTGCGCGGGACGGTGAAGCATTATCTCGACAACGAGCTTGGCGCGCTGGTCGCGGACTCGGCAACCGATCCCACGCCGACCAGCGGCTTCCAGCGCGTCGTCCAGCGCGCCATCCTCCACGTCCAGTCGTCGGGCCGCGACGAGGTAACCGGGGGCAACGTGTTGGTCGCGCTGTTCTCCGAGCGCGAGAGCTATGCCGTCTATTTCCTCCAGCAGCAGGACATGAGCCGGCTCGATGCCGTGACCTACATCAGCCACGGCGTCGGCAAGGGCGATGCCCCGGGCGAAGCGACGCCGCCGACCGGCGCCGCTTCGGAAGAAAAGGCCGAGACCAAGAGCGACAGCGGCAAAAAGGAAAGCGCGCTCGCACAGTTCACCGTCAACCTCAACGAGAAGGCGAAAACCGGCAAGATCGACCCGCTGATCGGGCGCAATGCCGAAGTCGACCGCACCGTCCAGATCCTGTGCCGCCGGTCGAAGAACAACCCGCTCTATGTCGGCGACCCCGGGGTCGGCAAAACTGCCATTGCCGAGGGTCTGGCGCGCAAGATCGTCGAGGGCGACGTCCCCGAGGTGCTGCTCCCGGCGGTCATCTACTCGCTCGACATGGGCGCGCTGCTGGCTGGCACGCGCTATCGCGGCGACTTTGAGGAGCGGCTGAAGTCGGTCGTCACCGAGCTCGAGAAGATGCCCGATGCGGTGCTGTTCATCGACGAGATCCACACCGTCATCGGCGCGGGTGCGACCTCGGGCGGGGCGATGGACGCGTCGAACCTGCTCAAGCCCGCGCTGTCGTCGGGCGCAATCCGCTGCATCGGCTCGACCACCTACAAGGAATTTCGCAACCATTTCGAAAAGGACCGCGCGTTGCTGCGCCGGTTCCAGAAGATCGACGTCAACGAGCCGACGATCGAGGACACGATCAAGATCATCGCGGGGCTCCGATCGGCGTTTGAGCAGCACCACTCCGTCCGCTACACGCCCGACGCGATCAAGTCGGCGGTCGAGCTGTCGGCGCGCTACATCCACGACCGCAAGCTGCCGGACAAGGCGATCGACGTGATCGACGAGGTCGGCGCGATGCAGATGCTCGTGCCCCCGTCACGCCGCAAGAAGGTCATCACCACCAAGGAAATCGAGCAGGTCGTCGCGACCATGGCGCGCATCCCGCCGAAGTCGGTTTCGTCCGATGACAAGGCGACGCTGCAGAACCTCGAAACCGACCTCAAGCGCGTCGTGTTCGGGCAGGACATGGCGATCGAAAAGCTTGCCTCGGCCATCAAGCTCAGTCGCGCGGGGCTGCGCGAACCCGACAAGCCCATCGGCAACTACCTCTTCTCGGGCCCGACCGGCGTCGGCAAGACCGAGGTCGCGCGCCAGCTCGCCTCGGTGCTCGGTATCCCGCTGCAGCGGTTCGACATGTCTGAATATATGGAGCGCCACTCGGTCAGCCGGCTGATCGGCGCGCCCCCGGGCTATGTCGGCTATGAGCAGGGCGGGTTGCTGACCGACGCGGTCGACCAGCAGCCGCACTCGGTCCTCCTGCTCGACGAGATTGAGAAGGCGCACCCCGACCTGTTCAACATCCTGTTGCAGGTGATGGACAACGGCAAGCTGACCGATCACCACGGCAAGACCGTCGATTTTCGCAACACCATCCTCATCATGACCACCAATGCCGGCGCGTCGGACATGGCGCGCGAGGGCATCGGCTTCGGCGCATCGGACCGCGAGGACGTCCAGGAAGACGCGATCAAGAAAATGTTCACGCCCGAGTTCCGCAACCGGCTGGATGCGGTGGTGCCGTTCGCTTACCTGCCGCCAGCGGTGGTCGCGCGGGTGGTGGACAAGTTCATCCTCCAGCTCGAGCTTCAGCTGGCCGACCGCAACGTCCATATCGAACTCGACGACGAAGCCCGTGCCTGGCTCACCACGCGCGGCTACGATAAGATGTACGGCGCGCGCCCGATGAGCCGCCTCGTCCAGGAGAAGATCAAGCAGCCGCTGGCCGAGGAACTTTTGTTCGGCAAGCTGGTCCACGGCGGCGAGGTCAAGGTCCGCATCAAGGACAACCAGCCGACCTTTGAAATCGTCTCCGCCCCGCCCAAAGCGGTCAAGCCCAAGGGAACGAAGGGCAAGCTGAAGAACGCGGCGAAACCGGCGGCTGACGCGCCTCCCCTCGAAAGCGAGCCCGCCGCGTCAGGAGACGGCTCGGAATAGGCAATCCGACCCGAAATGCGCGCGTCGAGGATTGCCGCAACGTTGCGTTGGAGACCGCGCTGGTTATCGTCGTCGGTATGCGCACTATGATGAATTCGATTGGCGATACGCACTAGGCCTTTTCGTGGTCTTTTTGCACTGAATGCTTTGGACAAGTCTGGCCACCCCATGGAACGGCAATCGTTATGCTGGGTTAAGACGCCGGGGGGATTTGAGGAGCTCCCCAATGACGTCAATCTTCGCCCGCGCGGCTCTCGTCGTGCCGCTTGTCCTGCTTGGCGGCTCAGCCATCGCGCAAAGTTCGCCGACCGGCTCGCCCGATGCGCGCCCGCCAATGTTCCGCCCGCCGTCGAAGCAGCTTCCGCCGCCCGCCGCGCCCGACATGCAGGCGGTCCTCAACGGGATGGCCAAGCTCGGCGCCCGCCCGATCCATTCGCTCACCCCGGCACAGGCCCGCGCCCAGCCGTCGCCCGCCGACGGGGTCCGCGTCGTCCTTCGCCAGCGCGGGATGAGCACTGCGCCCGATCCGGCGGTCGTCACGCGCGACCTCGCCTATGGCCGCGACAAGGAGCAGGTCGCGCGGATCTACACCCCCGCCAACCACGCCCGCGGCCCGCTGCCGCTGGTCGTCTATTACCACGGCGGCGGCTGGGTCATCGCCAATCTCGACGTCTATGATTCGACCCCGCGGATGCTGTCGAAGAAGCTTGGCGCAATGATCGTTTCGGTCGAATATCGCCACGCCCCGGAGCACAAGTTCCCCGCTCAGCACGATGATGCGGTCACCGCCTATCGCTGGATCCTCGACAAGGCGGAAAGCTGGGGCGGCGACACCTCGCGGTTGGCGTTCGTCGGCGAGAGCGCCGGCGGCAACCTCGCGATCACCACCGCAATCGCCGCGCGCGACCATCACATGCCGATGCCGCGCCACATCGTCTCGGTCTATCCGATCGCCAATTCGAGCACGACCCTGCCCTCGCGCATGATTGCCGCCAACGCCAAGCCGCTGTCGACCCCTGACCTGCCGTGGTTCGGCTATTACTTCTCGCGCACCCCGGCCGATATGCAGGATCCGCGGATCAACCTGGTCAAGGCCAACCTGCGCGGACTGCCGCCAGTGACGATCGTCAGCGCGCAGATCGATCCCCTGCTGTCGGACGGACTGACCCTCACCACCGCGCTGCGCCGCGCCGGCGTATCGGTCGAGCAGCGCACGTTTCCCGGCGTGACGCATGAGATGTTCGGCATGGGCGCGGTCGTTCGCGGTGCAGCGGCGGCCAACGACTATGCCGTCGCCCGCCTGCGCCCGGTGCTCGCGCGCCGATAAATTCGCAACGGGGCTTGTGAAGCCCGGCTACTTGCGCTTGATCGCCTTTGAACACCGGGGGGAAGATGATGCGCAAGTGGCGGTTGGCGTTAAAGGCGTTTGGAGCGGTGGCGTTGTTTGGGGCAGCCGGCGGAGCGATATCCGCCCCCGCCGAGGCACCCAACCCACTGTTCTCGGGCATCGACCTGTTCAACCTGACCCGCGCTTCGGATGTCCAGATCAGTCCCGACGGGCGGCAGGTCGCCTATGTCCGGCTGACCGGCGACATCATGACCGACCGCGCGGTGTCGTCGATCTGGCTGGTCGACGTCGCCAGCGGGCGGCAGCAGCCGCTCGTCACCACGGCGGGCGCGCACAGCCCGCGCTGGTCGCCCGACGGCAGCCGCATCGCCTACGCCGCCGCTGGTGGCGGAGGAAGCGGCGCTGAGGACGGATCGTCGCAGCTGTTCGTCCGCTGGCTGGCAAGCGGCGCGACGGCGCGGATCACGGGCCTGCCCGACAGCCCGCAGAACATCGCCTGGTCCCCCGACTCGCGCCGCATCGCCTATGTCATGGCAATCCCCGACGAGGGCCTCACGCTCGGCAAGGCGCCGGCCAAGCCCGAGGGCGCGAAGTGGGCCGAGCCGCTGCAGGTGATCGACAAGCTCACCTATCGCACCGACGACAGCGGCTACCTCAAGCCCGGCTGGGCTCATCTGTTCGTGATCGACGCCGACGGCGGGGCCCCGCGCCAGCTGACCTTCGGACCGTGGCACGACGGCGGGCCGCTTGGCTGGACCCCCGACGGCCGTTCGATCCTGTTCAGCGCGGTGCGCAAGGGCGACTGGCAGCGCACCTTCCGCGACAGCGATATCCAGTCGCTCGACCTCGCCAGCGGTACGCTGACCGCGCTGACCCATCGCAACGGCCCCGACCAGAACCCGGCGGTGTCTCCCGACGGGCGCCTGATCGCCTTCACCGGGTCGGACGATGACGGCAAGGCGTTCGACCAGGACCACCTCTATGTCATGAACCGCGACGGCAGCGGGGTGCGCCAAGTCGCCGCATTGTTCGACCGAAGCATCGATCATGTGGAATGGGCGCACGACGGCCGCTCGCTCGTCGTCGGCTATGAGGAGCAGGGCGACCGCCGCGTATCGCGCATGACGCTCGACGGGCGGGTCACTCGACTGGCGAGCGGGATCGTCGGATCGGACATTGACCGGCCTTACGTCGGCGGCGATTTCAGCCTGGCGCGAACGGGGGCGGTCGCCTTTACCACCGGCGACCCGGCGCACCCCGCCGATGTCGGCATCGCCAGCGGGGGCGCGACCCGTCGACTGACCCGGCTCAACGACGATTATCTCGCCGCCAAGCGCCTCGGCGCGATCCGGTCGCTACCCGTCCGCGCGCCCGACGGCGGGCAGGTGCCAGCGTGGCTGATCACTCCGCCCAACTATGTCGCGGGAACCCACGTGCCGCTGATTCTCGAGATCCACGGTGGGCCGTTCGCTTCCTACGGCCCGAGCTTCTCGAGCGATGATCAGCTTTACGCCGCCGCTGGCTATGCCGTCCTCTACACCAACCCGCGCGGCTCGACCGGCTATGGCCAGGCGTTCGCCGACGGGATCGACAAGACCTATCCGGGGAGCGACTTCGCCGACTTGATGGCGGCGGTCGACGCGGCGGTGGCGAGCGGGGTCGCCGATCCCGAAAACCTGTTCGTCACCGGCGGCTCGGGGGGCGGCATCCTCACCGCATGGATCGTCGGATCGACCGACCGCTTTCGCGCCGCGGCGGCGCAGAAGCCGGTGATCAACTGGACGTCGATGGCGCTGACGTCGGACGGTGGATCCGATCAGGCCAAATATTGGCTCGGCAAGATGCCGTGGGAGGACCCGCAGCTTTACTACAAGCTGTCGCCGGTCTCGCTGTTCGGCAAGATCAAGACCCCCACTCTGGTTGTCGTCGGCACCGACGATTATCGCACCCCGGTAAGCGAGTCCGAGCAGCTTTACACCGCGCTGCAGGTGCGCGGCGTGCCGACCGCCTTCGTCAAGGTGCCCGGCGCCAATCACCACGGGCTCGCTGCGCGGCCGTCGCAGTCGGCGGCCAAGACGGCGGCGATCATCGCGTGGTTTGATACGTATAAGAAACGCTAGCAGGCGATTGCACTGGTGCATTTTTCGCGCCAGCATCGCGCCATGAACTTTCATAAGGAATTGCTAGTGAAGCGCGTCGCCCTGCTCCTCGCCTCCGTACTTCTGCCGCTCACCGCGGCGTCCGCCGCGCCAGTCGCTACCTTCGACGCGCAGCGCATGTCGAACCATGTCCGCACGCTTGGTTCGGACGCCTACGAAGGGCGCGGCGTCGCGACTCGCGCCGAAGTCAAGACGATCGACTATCTCGTCGGCCAGTTCCGCGGCGCCGGGCTTCAGCCGGGCGGCGACCTTGTCCATGGCAAGCGCATGTGGACTCAGGCGGTCCCGCTGCTCAGGTCTGAGTTCACCGCCGACCCGAAGATCCGCCTCAACCTAGCCGGCGCGCCAATGGTGCTCGTCCAGCGCGAGCAGATCGCCCTTCGCGCACCGATGGACGGATCCAAGACGATTAGCCTCGCCAAGGTGCCACTGTTGTTCGTCGGCTATGGCGTCGCGGCCGCTGAACGCGGCTGGGACGATTTCAAGGGCGTCGACGTGCGAGGCAAGATGCTCGTCATGCTGGTCAACGACCCCGATTTCGACGGTCCAGCCGGGGCCGACTTCGGCGGCAAGGCGATGACCTATTATGGCCGCTGGACCTACAAATACGAGGAAGCGGCGCGGCGCGGCGCGGCCGGCGTAATGATTGTCCACGAGACCGCGCCCGCCTCCTATGGCTGGAACACGGTCAAGAACAGCAACACCAACGCGATGTTCGACATCGTCCGGGTCAGTCCGCGCACCGTCCACACCCCGTTCGAAAGCTGGATCCAGCGCGATATCGCCGCGCGAATCTTCGCCGCCGCAGGGCTCGATTATGAGCGAGCGAAAATGGCGGCGAAGCGCAAGGACTTCCGCCCGATGGATCTTCACGCGACGCTCGATGCCAGCGCCACCGCCGACACCTCGGTGATCACTTCCCACAACGTCGCCGCGCTGCTTGCGGGCAAAACACACCCCAACGAAACGCTGATCTATTCGGCCCACTGGGACCATCTTGGCATTGGCCAGCCCGATGCAAAGGGCGACAAGATTTACAATGGCGCGGTCGACAACGCCACCGGGGTCGCGCATCTGATCGAGCAGGCGCGCGCCTTCGCCGCCGAGCCGCGCACCGACCGCTCGATCCTGTTCTTGGCGGTCACCGCAGAGGAAAAGGGGCTGCTCGGCTCCGAATATTACGGCACCCACCCGCTCTATCCGCTGGCGACGACAGTCGGCATGCTCAACACCGATTCGATGGGCGTCCACGGTCCGGCGCGGGATTTCTCGATTTCGGGATCGGCCAAGCTTGGACTGCTCGATGACCTCATTGCCGAAGGGGCGCGCGAAGGCCGCCACTTTACTCCCGACGCGCACCCCGAGGCGGGCCATTTCTTTCGCTCCGACCATTTTTCGATGGCCAAGGTTGGCGTTCCGGCGATCTCGCTCGACGCCGGGCTTGACCTCGTCAAGGGCGGCGCGGCGCGCGGCGAGGCGCTTGCGAAGGACTATGTCACGCGCATGTATCACCAGCCTGCCGACGAGTGGCAGTCTGACTGGGATTTCACAGGAATGGTCGCCGACGCCGAACTGCTCCACGCGGTCGGCAAGAAGCTGGCAAATAACCGCGAATGGCCCAACTGGTCGAAAGACAGCGAATTCCGCGCCGCGCGCGACCGCACTGCGGCGCTGCGCAAATAGGGAGCGGATGATGGCCGACCTCAAATTCTACACCAATCCCCAGTCGCGCGGGCAGATCGTGCGGTGGATGCTCGAGGAGGTCGGCCAGCCCTATGAAACCGAGATTCTCACCTATGACGGCACGCTGAAGGGCGAGGCTTATCGGGCAATCAACCCGATGCAGAAAATCCCCGCGATCGTCCATCGCGGGAAGGTGGTAACCGAGGCCAGCGCGATTTGCCTCTATCTTGCCGATGCGTTCCCCGACGCCGGACTCGCCCCGCCGCTTGGCCAGCGCGCCGAGTACTACCGGTGGACCTTCTTCGCCTCGGGCCCGGTCGAGGCGGCGTTCAGCAACAAATCGGCAGGCTGGGAGCCCGATGCCGACAAGCAGCGCATGTTCGGCTATGGCAGCTTCGATCGCGCGATCGACGCACTCGAGACCGCGGTTGACGGGAAGCGCTTTATCTCCGGGGACAAGTTCAGCGCCGCCGACATTGTCGTCGGCTCGACCATCGGCTTCATGCTGATGTTCAAGCTGCTCAACCCGCGCCCCGCCTTTTCCGACTATCTCGCCAGCGTCACCGACCGCGACGCCTATCGCCGTGGCAAGCAGCTCGACGAGGAAGCCGCGGCCACGCTTGCCGCTTGACGAGCAATAAAAAAGGCCCGGCAGTTTCCCGCCGGGCCCCCATTTCTCGATCTTGCGAAGCTTAGCGGCGGTTGCCCATGAAGCTCAGCATGAACTGGAACATGTTGATGAAGTCGAGATAGAGCCTCAGCGCGCCCATGATCGCAGTCTTGCTGGCCATCTCGCTGCCCGAAACCTGGGCATACAGGCTCTTGATCTTCTGCGTATCATAGGCAGTCAGCCCGGCGAACAGCAGCACACCGATCGCACTGATCGCCAGCTGCATCGCCGACGATTGCAGGAACATGTTGATGACCATCGCCACCAGCAGCCCGACCACGCCCATGATCAGGAAAGTGCCGAAGCCCGACAAATCCTTCTTGGTGGTGTAACCATAGAGCGACAGGCCAAGGAAGCTCGCCGTCACCGCCGCAAAGGTCTGTGCGATCGACACGCCGGTGTAGGCGATGAACAGCGTCGACATCGACAGTCCCATCGTCGCGGCGAACGCGAAGAACACCAGCTTCATCGTGCCGACGCTCATCCGGTTGGCACCAAGCGACAGCGCGAACACGAAACCCAATGGAGCGAGCGTCACGATCCAGCCGAGGCCGGAAAGCCCGCGCCCGGACTGGCTGATCAGCACGGCCTGGGCATAGGGCGCGAACAGCAGAGCGACGATTGCGGTCAGCAGCACTCCCGACGCCATATAGTTGTAAACCGACAGCATGTAGGACCGCAGGCCCACGTCGCGGGCGGCACGAGGCACGCCAACCGAAGCGGTATTCACGCCGGTCACGCGCGGGTCGAACTGGTTCTCCATTTCATCTCCTCTTCCGGGGGACCTCAACGACACACCCCGTACCATCCTAATATCGTTGTTTCATGAAGGCAGTTCAAGGGAAACACGACATCGTGCCTTCGCGGGACACTCGCAAGGGTTGAACCCCATCGGCCGCCCGACCATTTACAAGGCTCTTGCCTCGCGCGTTCAGCGCTTGCTCCATGCGAACAAATATGGAACAAATACCTTTATGCTGACTCCTATTCCGAAGCATCGGTCTTCCGAATGCTGACCCACATAAGCGTTCGTGGTGCGCGCGAGCACAACCTCAAGGGCGTCAACGTCGAGATTCCGCGCGACGCGTTGACCGTGATCACCGGTCTCTCGGGCTCGGGCAAGTCGTCCCTCGCGTTCGACACCATCTATGCCGAGGGGCAGCGGCGCTATGTCGAGAGCCTCAGCGCCTACGCGCGCCAGTTCCTCGAGATGATGCAGAAGCCCGATGTCGAACATATCGACGGCCTCTCGCCAGCCATCTCGATCGAGCAGAAGACGACCAGCCGCAACCCGCGCTCGACCGTCGCCACCGTCACCGAAATCTACGACTATATGCGCCTGCTGTGGGCGCGCGTCGGGGTGCCCTATTCGCCCGCGACGGGCCTGCCCATCTCCGCCCAGACGGTTAGCCAGATGGTCGACCGGACGATGACCCTTCCCGAAGGCTCGCGCCACTATCTGCTCGCCCCGGTCGTGCGCGGTCGCAAGGGCGAATATCGCAAGGAACTCGCCGAGTGGCAGCGCGCCGGCTTCACCCGCGTCCGCATCGACGGCGAATTCCACGACATCGAGGACGCCCCCGCGCTCGACAAGAAATACAAGCATGACATCGAAGTCGTCGTCGACCGCATTGCGATCAGGGACGGCATCCAGTCGCGGCTGGCAGACAGCTTCGAAACCGCGCTGAAGCTCGCCGAAGGGCTGGCCTTCCTCGACCCCGCCGATCCTTCCGACGCGCAGGAAGCCGTCACCGCCTCCGGCATGAAACTCGATTACGGCGCGCCCGGTCGCATCGTCTTCTCCGAGAAATTCGCTTGCCCCGTGTCGGGCTTCACCATCGCCGAGATCGAGCCGCGCCTGTTCTCGTTCAATGCCCCCCAGGGCGCCTGCCCCGCCTGCGACGGCCTTGGCATGAAGATGGTGTTCGACGAGGAGCTTGTCGTCCCCAATCACAACCTTTCTGTCGCCAAGGGCGCGGTCGTCCCGTGGGCCAAGTCCCAGCCCCCCTCGCCTTATTACATGCAGGTCCTCGGCAGCCTCGCCCGCGCCTATGACTTCGACCTCGCCACCCCGTGGAACGAGCTCCCCGAAACCGCCCAATATGCGGTCCTGCGCGGCACCGGCGGCAAGCCCGTCACGCTGCGCTTCGTCGATGGCCGCAAGTCGTACGAGGTCAAGAAGGCGTTCGAAGGCGTCATCGGCAACCTCGAGCGCCGCATGGCCTCGACCGAAAGCGCGTGGATGCGCGAGGAATTGTCCCGCTACCAATCCGCCAAGCCCTGCGAGACGTGCCACGGCGCGCGCCTCAAACCCGAAGCCCTGTCGGTCAAGATCGTCGGCGAGGACATCTCGTTATCGGCGCGCCGCTCGGTGGTCGACGCGCTCAAATGGTTTCGCGGTCTCGAGGAACAGCTCGGCCCGCAGCAACGCGAGATCGCCCGCGCCATCCTCAAGGAAATCAACGAACGCTTGGGCTTTCTCGACAATGTCGGGCTCGATTATCTCAACCTCGACCGCACCAGCGGCACCCTGTCGGGCGGCGAAAGCCAGCGCATCCGCCTCGCGTCGCAAATCGGCTCCGGCCTCTCGGGCGTGCTCTACGTCCTCGACGAACCCTCGATCGGGCTTCACCAGAAAGACAATGACCGCCTCCTCGAAACCCTCAAACGCCTCAAATCACTCGGCAACACCGTGCTCGTTGTCGAACATGACGAGGACGCGATCCGCCACGCCGACCATATCATCGACATGGGCCCCGGTGCCGGCGTGCGCGGCGGCGAAGTCGTCTGCGCCGGCACGCTCGAGGAATTGCTCGCCTGCGAGGGCTCGCTAACCGCCGACTATCTCTCCGGCCGCCGCTCGATCCCGCTCCCCGCAAAACGCCGCAAGGGCTCGGGCAAGAAGCTTACCGTTCACGGCGCCACCGCCAACAACCTTCGCAACGTCACCGCCTCGGTCCCGCTCGGCACCTTCACCTGCATCACCGGCGTGTCGGGCTCGGGCAAGTCGAGCCTGACCATCGACACGCTCTATGCCGCCGCCGCGCGCACCCTCAATGGCGCACGCATCCTCGCCGGCAAATATGACAAGATCACCGGGCTCGAGCATCTCGACAAGGTCATCGACATCGACCAGTCGCCGATCGGCCGCACCCCGCGCAGCAACCCCGCGACCTACACCGGCGCCTTCACCCAGATCCGCGACTGGTTCGCCGGCCTCCCCGAATCCCAGGCGCGCGGCTATAAACCCGGCCGCTTCAGCTTCAACGTCAAGGGCGGCCGCTGCGAAGCGTGCACCGGCGACGGCCTGCTCAAGATCGAAATGCACTTCCTTCCCGACGTCTACGTCACCTGCGACGTGTGCCACGGCCAGCGCTACAATCGCGAGACGCTGGAAGTGAAGTTCAAGGGCAAGAGCATCGCCGAAGTGCTCGACATGACCGTCGAGGACGCGGTCGAATTCTTCAAGGCGGTCCCCGGCATCCGTGACAAGATGGTGATGCTGCAGGAAGTGGGCCTCGGCTACGTCAAGGTCGGTCAGCAGGCGACCACCTTGAGCGGCGGCGAGGCGCAGCGCGTCAAGCTCGCCAAGGAACTGTCGCGCCGCGCCACCGGCAGCACGCTCTACATCCTCGACGAGCCGACCACCGGCTTGCACTTCGAGGACGTCCGCAAGCTGCTCGAAGTGCTCCACGCGCTGGTCGAGCAGGGCAACACCGTCGTCGTCATCGAACACAACCTCGACGTCATCAAGACCGCCGACTGGGTCATCGACCTCGGCCCCGACGGCGGGGTCAAGGGCGGCGACATCGTCGCGGTCGGCACCCCCGAGCAGATCGTCACCGAACCTAGAAGCGCCACCGGCTTCTACCTCAAGCCGCTGCTCGACAAGCCACGGGTGGAACTCGTCACTACCAAGCGCCCCGCCAAGCGTGCCACCAAGCTGCAGCGCGACGCGATCCCGGCGGTTTGACCCGGAGCACACCCGAGCTAAGAAAACGCGCTTAGAGACGTGCCGGGTGGGGGCGGAGAAGCGGGATCAAGTGGCCAGCGGCCTCGCTTGAGCCGTGGCGCAGAAATGGCTTGCTCCAGCAATCTCCTTGACAGCATAGCTTTGTCGAATGGCAGCCCGCCGGACACGCAACATCTCAGGGCGGCGGCCATCTTGCCCAAAATGGGCGCGACGACACCAAGGCCATTTTGCAATTTAACTGAAAGCGCCATGTCATGAAGATCAAGGATCGCCCCGAGTTCAAGAGCAAGCCAGCGCCGTTCACCCTGCAATCCAGCGACCTGGTGTCCACGGCGGTCAAGACCATGGCCGAAAAGAATATCGGGTCGGTGGTCATCATCGATAGCGAGCGGCGCGTCGAAGGGATTGTGACCGAACGCGATCTACTTCGGCGATTGCTTTATGATAGCCTCAATCCGATCGATACAAAACTTGGCGAAATCATGACTTCCGAGGTCAAGACCGCAGGCGCCGATGACAATATGATCGAATGGCTTCGTCAGATGTCGAACGAGCGATTTCGTCATCTTCCCGTGGTCGACTCGGATGGTCGCCTGATCACGATGATGTCCCAAGGTGATTTTGTCTCCTATACTTGGCCCGACCTGCTGTACCAACTCAAGGAAAAAGCAAAAGATGGCATTAAATCTCCGGCAGCACCGGTTCCCATCTTGATCGCGGGCGTGATGCTATACACGTTGATCATCCTCATGATTCTCAAGTTTGTAGGACGCTGAGCCACGGGCCACTCCGGCCAACCTGAATGCGAATATCCTGCTTTAGAAAGACTATTCGGAAGGCACGGTGATCGCCGGGCCGTGCCTCCGTTTTCCCGCCAGAGGCAGGCGAAGTTGTTGGGAGAGTGAACGTGGCACGGATCGCCTTCATCGGGCTGGGCAACATGGGCGGCGGGATGGCCGCGAACCTGGCGCAGGCGGGCCATGACGTGCGCGCGTTCGACCTCAGCGGCGATGCGCTGGACCGGGCGAAGACCAAGGGCTGCACCCCTGCCGCCTCACCCGCCGAGGCGCTGGCCGAGGCCGAGGCGGTCGTCACCATGCTCCCCGCCGGCCGCCACGTCGCCGAGGTCTATCGCGCCTCGGTGTTCGCCGCCGCGCCCAAGTCTGCGATTCTGATCGATTGCTCGACGATCGACGTCGCCACCGCCAAGACCGTCGCCGCAGAGGCCGGCGCCATCGGCTTCACCATGGTCGATGCTCCCGTATCTGGCGGGATCGCCGCGGCTGATGGCGGCACGCTGACCTTCATGGTCGGCGGGTCCGGCGAGGGGTTCTCGCGCGCGCAGCCGATCCTCGACGTGATGGGCAAGGCAGTGATCCACGCCGGCGAGGCGGGCGCCGGACAGGCGGCGAAGATCTGCAACAACATGCTGCTCGGCGCGACGATGGCTGCGACGTGCGAGGCGTTCGTGCTCGCGCAGAAGCTCGGGCTCGACCTGCAGACATTCTATGACATTTCATCGAAAGCTTCGGGCCAGAGTTGGTCAATGACGAGCTATTGCCCCGTCCCTGGAGTCGGCCCCGAAACCCCTGCCGATCGCAACTACGAAGGCGGATTCGCTACCGCGCTGATGCTCAAGGACCTCAAGCTGGCGATGGCAGCGGCGAAGGAATGCGGCGCTTACACCCCGATGGGGGGCGAGGCCGAGGAGCTCTACCAGCGCTTCGCCGACCGTGGCGGCGCGGGCAAGGATTTCTCGGCACTGATCAAGATGATCGACGACAGCTGGGTGGTCCCGCCCTCTGCCGACGCTTGATTGATAGCCAATGACACCCACATCGTGCCCATGCTGATCGAGACCGAAGCCACTCCAAACCCGCTGACCCGCAAATATTTGCCGGGTCGTACCGTCATGGCCTCGGGCAGCCGCGACTTTCCCACTGCGCAGGCAGCTGAGGCAAGCCCGCTGGCCGCCGCGCTGTTCGCGACCGGCGACGTCGAGGGCGTGTTCTTCGGCCGTGATTTCGTCTCGGTCAGCGCGAAACCGCAGGCCGCGTGGGAAGAGCTCGAGCCCGACGTCCTCTCGATCCTGCTCGATCATTTCATCACCGACGCGCCATTGTTTGCTCCCGGCACCGCCGCCGGCATCGCGATCGACCCGAACGACGACGGCGCGGCGATGGCGGTCGAGGAAGACCCCGCCGACGCCGACATCGTCGACCAGATCAAGGAACTCATCGAGACCCGCGTCCGCCCGGCGGTGGCGCAGGATGGCGGCGACATCGTCTATCGCGGCTATGCTAAGGGCACGCTCTACCTTGCGATGCAAGGAGCGTGCGCCGGTTGCCCATCCTCGGCGATCACGCTGAAGCGCGGGATTGAAGGTCTGATCAAGCATTATGTGCCCGAGGTCGAAACCGTCGAAGCGGTCTGATTTCGGCTGAAAACCGGGGGTTGCGTAGCGGCTCCGCGGCGCTCAATCTTAGTTCCCGTTAACCAACACAGGGAAAAGCGCCACTGCTCCTCGCGATCGACTGTTCGACGGCGGCCTGCACCGCTGCGCTGTTCGCCCCCGACGGTGCGCTGCTCGGCGCTTGCGACGAGATGATCGGCCGCGGCCACGCCGAGCGGCTAGTACCGATGATCGAAGAACTGCTCGCCCGAGCAGAGGGCTCGATCCCCACGCACATCCTTGTCGGCGTCGGCCCCGGCAGCTTTACCGGGCTGCGCGTCGCGATCGCCGCCGCGCATGGTCTGGCGATCGGCTGGGGCGCGAGTCTCCACGGCATGCCGAGCCTCGCGCTCCTCGCCGCCTCCGCCCCCGGTGACGAGCCCATCGTTGCGGTGATGGCCGGCGGTCATGGCGAACTGTTTGTCCAGTCGTTCGACCGCGCCGCATTCGTGGCCACCAGCGCGGCCCTCAACCTTACTGCGCGCGACGCCGCCTTTGCCTTCCCCACCGGCACACTCGTCGGCAGCGGCGCCGCCGCGCTGGCCGAAGTACGCGGCGAGATTGCTATCGCGACGCTAGTCCCCACCGCCAGCGCAGCGCTGCGGCTTCCGACCGAGTTGCGCGCCCTCGCCCCCACTCCGCTCTACGTCCGCTCACCCGACGCAAAGCCCAAGGCGGCATGAGCAGCGTGGCGCCTAGTCCGATCCTGTTCGAGCGCTGCGAGGCGCATCATCTCGACGAGGTCATGCCGATCATGACCACCGCCTTCTCGCCTGATTCCGGCGAGGCCTGGACCCGTTCGCAATGCGCCGGGATCCTGCCGATGGCCGGCGTCGCGATGTTCCTCGCGCGCGATCCGGCTAGCCGCGCGACGTACGGCTTCTCCCTCCTGCGTGCCGTCGCGGACGAAGCCGAGCTGTTGCTCATCGCGGTTGCCCCCACGGCCCAGCGCAGCGGAGTTGGGCGCGCGCTGGTCGATCATTTCGTTGCTTTCGCGCAGGGCTGTGGCGCAACCCGTCTCCACCTCGAGGTGCGCGAAGGCAATGGGGCAATCGGGCTCTATCGTGCCGCCGGGTTCAAGATCGCCGGGCGTCGCCGCAACTATTATCGCGGCGCCAACGGGCAATATGACGCGCTCACAATGTTGCTCGCGTCGAGCGAAAGTTGATCTGGCGCAGCGTTGCACCGGACTTGCGTAATCGCCTCCCCAACATTAGAAAAGCCGCCTGCCGTCGGCTGACCGGCGCGGATGACTACGAATTTCAAGCGGGAAACACTGAAATGGACATGGATTCCAACGACGAAACGCTGATCACGCTCACCGCCGACATTGTCGCGGCGCACGTCAGCAACAATAGCGTGGCGGTCAATGACTTGCCTCAGCTGATTGCCAATGTGCACGGCGCGCTCGCCGGCCTCAATAGCCCGTCGTCGGTTCCCGAAGTCAAGCTCGAGCCCAAGGTTCCGATTCGTTCGTCGATCAAGCCCGACTATATCGTTTGCCTTGAAGACGGGAAGAAATTGAAGATGCTCAAGCGGCATCTGATGACTCACTATTCGATGACGCCTGACCAGTATCGCAGCAAGTGGGGCCTGAATTCCGATTATCCGATGGTTGCCCCCAACTATGCCGAGCAGCGCCGCACGCTCGCCAAGGCGATCGGGCTCGGAACAAAGCGCAAGCGTACCGCTGCCCCGGCTGGCAAGCGCTGACAACAATCCTCCCCGGTTTGCGCCGGGGAGGATTGCCGCGCGACCCTCACTCGCCTAGTCCAAGTCTATGCCCCACACGATCGACATCGAAGCACTCTGCGCGACAAAAGGGCTGCGGATCACCGACCAGCGCCGGGTCATCGCGCGGATCCTGTCGGAAGCCGACGACCATCCCGACGTCGAGACTCTCCACACCCGCTCGGTCGCGATCGACCCGCGCATTTCGATCGCCACCGTCTATCGTACCGTCCGCCTGTTCGAGGAGGCGGGAATCCTCGAGCGCCACGAGTTCGGCGACGGCCGCTCGCGCTATGAGGCGGCCTCGGACGCGCACCACGATCACCTGATCGACGTCGAGACCGGCAACGTGATCGAGTTCGTCGACGAGGAACTCGAGGATCTCCAGCGGCGCATTGCCGAGAAGCTCGGCTTCCGCCTCGTCGATCACCGCATGGAACTCTACGGGGTGGCGACCGATCGCAAGCGCTGAGCCATCACGACTGATTGCCGTGGGGCGAGTAGCCGGGTTGTTGTCATTGCTCCTCATTTGCCTCGTTCCCCATCTCATTGCGCGTCTGTTCGGTGCCTCGCCGATCCCGCCGCTGTTCCTGGCCGGTACGGCGCGCATCTGCGGCGCCAGGGTGCGTACCGTGGGCCAACCGCTCGCGCCGCACAGCCTGCTCATCGCCAACCACGTCAGCTGGCTCGACATCCTTGTCCTGGCCGGAGCCACGCGCACGCGATTCGTGTCGAAGGCCGAGGTTCGCGATCACTGGCTGCTGCGCTGGCTCGCAGACCAGAACGACACGCTCTACATCGAGCGCCAGGATCGCCGCGCGGTCCCGGCTCAAGCGCGCGAGGTTGCTGAAGCGCTTGCCCAGCCGCGCCCCCTCGTGCTGTTCCCCGAAGGCACTACCGGCGACGGCGTGACCCTGCTCCCGTTCCGCCCCGCACTGCTCGCCGCAGTCGCCCCGGCGCCGCCCGGCACCCACGTCCGCCCGG
Source organism: Sphingomonas sp. (assembly GCA_025356055.1). Classification (GTDB taxonomy): domain Bacteria; phylum Pseudomonadota; class Alphaproteobacteria; order Sphingomonadales; family Sphingomonadaceae; genus Sphingomicrobium. The sequence goes on from JANXUU010000119.1 coordinate 22,981, forward strand.
TCGCGATCGACTATGGCGCGATGCGGCGCACACTTGGCTGGATCGACGGCGAGAGCGGCAAGGCCAATGCGCTCAAGTTGCTCGGCCGCAGCGGCAGCTTCCCCGTCATCGTCCGCCTGCTCGCCCCCCTGCCGCCCGACGAAGACCGCAAGGCGATGGCCCGCGACGCCCGCGCGGCGATCGAGGCGGCGCTCGACTTGACAATCGCGCCATAGGGAACCGCGCTGGCTTCAAACGTCGCATGCGCTGCCCTATAAGCGCCGGATGACCGCACTACCCAAAACCTTTCACGTCAAAAGCTTCGGCTGTCAGATGAACGTCTATGACGGCGAGCGCATGGCCGAATTGCTCGGCGCCCAAGGCATGACCCTGGCGGCCGCAAGCGACGCCGATCTTGTCGTCCTCAACACCTGCCACATCCGCGAAAAGGCCGCCGACCGCGCTTACTCCGACGTCGGCCGGCTGCGCCGTGACGACGGCTCGAAACCGCTGATCGCGCTGGCCGGCTGCGTCGCGCAGGCCGAAGGCGAGGAGGCCAAGCGCCGGTCGAAGATGATCGACCTGGTGGTCGGTCCACAGGCCTATCACCGCCTGCCCGAAATGGTTGCCGCCGCCGCCTCGGGCCAGCGGCCGGTCGACACCGACATGCCCGCGATCAGCAAGTTCGATGCGCTCCCCACCCGCCGCCGCAGCGGACCCAGCGCCTTCCTCACGGTCGCCGAAGGGTGCGACAAATTCTGCACCTATTGCGTCGTTCCTTACACCAGAGGCGCCGAGATCAGCCGTCCGGCGGGCGACATTCTTGCCGAAGCCTGCGCTCTGGCGGGCAGCGGCGCACGCGAAATCACGCTGCTCGGCCAGAACGTCAATGCGTGGAGCGATGGGTCGACCGGCCTCGACCGCCTGATCCGCGACATCGCCCGGATCGAGGGCGTCGAGCGCATCCGCTACATGACGTCGCACCCGACCGACATGACCGACGCACTGATCGCCGCGCACGCCGATGTGCCTCAACTGATGCCCTATCTCCACCTGCCCGTGCAGGCCGGAAGCGACCGCATTTTGAAAGCGATGAACCGCAGCCACAGCGTCGACAGCTACCTGCGCACGATCGAGAAAGTGCGCCTCGCCCGCCCCGACATTGCCATCTCGGGCGATTTCATCGTCGGCTTCCCGGGCGAGAGCGACGCCGACTTCCAGGCCACGCTGAGCATCATCGACGAGGTTCGCTACGCCGCCGCCTACAGCTTCAAATACAGCCCGCGCCCCGGCACCCCCGCCGCAACCATGCCCGACCAGATCCCCGCCGAGGTGATGGACGACCGCCTCCAGCGCCTCCAGGCCAAGCTCGCCGAGCACAGCCTCGCATTTAATCGCGCGACGGTGGGCAAGGCAACGACCATCCTCATCGACCGCAAGGGCCGCCTGCCCGGCCAGATGATCGGCAAGACCCCGTGGCTCCAGTCGGTGTTCGTCGAGACCGACGCGGTCATCGGCGACATGGTCGATGTCGTCACGACCGCGGCGCTGCCGAACAGCCTCGCCGGGGTCCTCGCGACCGCGCAGGCGGCCTAAACCGGGAAGCGCGCGCTTGCACCATTGCTGCACCACTCTATCTTGGGGTGACATGGGGCAGCGAATCCACTCATCCGAAAGGCGACCGCACTTGGCACTTCAACAGGTTTCCGCCTGATGCCCCCGCGCAAGCCCGAATTTAACCCCGCCACCAGCCAATCCGAAACGACCATGGACAATTACGGCCGCGCGCGGATGGAGCTGGATTTCGACCAGCCCTATCTCCTCGGCCCCCTGTTCGGCGACTACGACCGCCACCTGGTGATGATCGAACAGCGCCTTGGGGTGAATATTTCCGCGCGCGGCAATCGGGTCATGATCGACGGCGAGCCCGACGCCGCCGCCCGCGCGCGCGATGTGTTGCTCGGTCTCTACGACCGGCTCGACCAGGGTCAGGACGTCGACGCCGCAGCGGTGGAAGCGGTGATCGGCATGGCCAACCAGCCCGCGCTAGACGGCATCATCGCCCCAGAAGTCGCCAACGCGCCCGGCGTGATGATCCGCACACGCAAAAAGACCATCGTCCCGCGCTCGGCCGTCCAGACCGCGTACATGACGGCGCTTGGCCGCGACGACATGATCTTCGCGCTCGGGCCGGCGGGCACGGGCAAAACCTATCTCGCGGTCGCGCAGGCGGTGCAGATGCTGATCTCGGGCCAGGTCGACCGGCTGATCCTGTCGCGTCCCGCGGTCGAGGCGGGCGAGCGCTTGGGCTTCCTTCCGGGGGACATGAAGGAGAAGGTCGACCCTTACCTGCGTCCGCTTTACGACGCGCTCTACGACATGCTCCCCACCGAGCAGGTCGAACGCCGCATCGCGTCGGGCGAGATCGAAATCGCGCCGATTGCGTTCATGCGCGGTCGCACCTTGTCCGACGCGTTCATCATCCTCGACGAGGCGCAGAATACTACTCCGGCGCAGATGAAGATGTGCCTCACCCGCTTTGGCATGCGCAGCCGGATGGCGATCTGCGGCGACCCCAACCAGACCGACCTTCCGCGCGGCGTCGAGTCGGGGCTGGACGACGCGGTCGGAAAACTGGAAGGGATCGACAAGCTGTCGATGATCCGTTTCTCGGCGAAGGACGTCGTGCGCCACCCGCTCGTCGGCAAGATCGTCGAAGCCTATGAGGGGCCGGGCAATTGATCCTCGATGTTTCTCTCGAGGCGGACGCGGAATGGGACAGTAGCGTTGCCTGGGGGCCGCTCGCCGAGCGCGCCACTCACGCGGCTGTCGCGGAGAGCGCTTTCCCGCAGCTTGCAACGACCTTGCGCTCCGTCGAGATCGCGCTTCGCCTGACCAGTGACGATGAAGTTCGCGCGCTCAACGCCCAGTGGCGCGGCCAGGACAAGGCGACCAATGTTCTCTCCTTCCCGATGGCCGAGCCTGGCGAGTTTGCCGACTCTGGGCAGGGCGAGGAACCGGAACTGATGCTCGGTGACATCATCCTTGCTCGCACCATCTGCGTGACCGAAGCGGCGGACAAGGCGATCCCGATCGAGGCTCACGCCGCGCACCTGATGATCCACGGCACGCTCCATTTGCTCGGCTACGACCATCACGACGACCAGACCGCCGAGGACATGGAAGCCCGCGAAACTCGCGCCTTGGCCCGCCTCGGCATCGCAAATCCGTACGAAGGTGAACGCTAGCGATGGCCAGCACCCCCGACGAACCGGGTTCTCGGCTCTGGCGCGGAATGCGCGCGCTGATTTTCGGCGACGACCATGAAACCAGCCTTCGCGATCAGATCGAGGATGCGATCGATGCGTCCGAGACTGCCCCCACCCAGCGCGGCGACCTTAGTCCGATCGAGCGGCAGATGCTGCGCAACCTGCTCCACTTCGGCGACCGCACGGCTGGCGAAGTCGCGGTCACCCGCGGCGATATTATCTCGGTGCCGCACACGCTGAGCTTCGCCGAACTTGTCGCCGCCTTCGCCGAAGCCGAGCATAGCCGCCTCCCCGTCACGGGCGACAACCTCGACGATGTTGTCGGCATGATCCACATCAAGGACGTGTTTGGCGCGCTGGCCAATCCGGGGCGGCCGCGGACGATCGCGGGGCTGCTCCGCGCGCCGTTGTTCGTTCCGGAATCGATGGGCGTGCTCGACTTGCTCGCCCGCATGCGCACCGAGCGCATCCATCTTGCGATTGTCGTTGACGAGTTCGGCGGGACCGAAGGCCTCATCACCATCGAGGACGTCGTCGAGGAAATCGTCGGCGAGATCGAGGACGAGCATGACGAGGAAGCGACGGGCAATCTGGTCCTGCTCGACGACGGCCTGTGGGAAGCCGACGCGCGCACCGAACTCGAGGAAGTCGCCGAGACCATCGACAAGCGCCTGGTCGCCGGTGAGGACGACATTGACACGCTGGGCGGGCTGGCCTTCCTCCTCGCCGGCCGTATCCTTCCGCCGGGCGAGAGCGTGGAGCACCCGTCGGGCTGGCGATTGGAATGCATCGACGCCGATACCCGCCGGATGATCCGCCTCCGCCTCCACGCCCCCGACGAAGCCCAGACGAGCGCCTGATGCGGTTCCTCATTGCTCTCCTCGCCGGCGCGTTGTCGGCGTTTGCTTTCCAGCCGTTCGGGCTGTGGCCGCTGATGCCGCTCGCCTTCGCGCTGCTGGTCGGGCTGGTCGCGGATGCCTCCCGCATGCGGTCCGCGCTGATGCTCGGCTGGGGCTTTGGGCTCGGCCAGTTCTGCGTTGGCCTCAACTGGATCGCGACCAGCTTTACCTATCAGGCAGCGATGCCCGCGTGGCTCGGCTGGCTCGCAGTGTTCCTCCTTTCGCTGTACCTCGCGGTGTATCCGATGCTCGCCACCGGGCTCGCGTGGCGAATCGGACGGCGCCGGCCGATCGCGCTGGTCTTCGCGCTCGCGGCAGGCTGGATCGCGTGCGAATACCTCCGCGCCAGGATTTTCACGGGCTTTGCTTGGAACCCGGTTGGCGTCGCCCTGGTCGACACCCCGCTGCGCCGCGCGTCGGGACTCATCGGCACCTACGGCCTGTCGGGACTCACCGTGCTGATCGGCGGCGCGTTCTGGCTCGGGATGCGCAGCATGCGCGACGCCGCGATCACCCTCACCGTCCCGCTCGCCGCCGGCCTCACGAGCCTCCTCCTGCTCCACGCCCCCGCCACCCGCGGTGCAGTTGTTCGCATCGTTCAACCCAATATCGGCCAAGACAGCAAATGGCGCCCCGGCGCAGCGCAGTTCGCGGAAAGCCGCCTGATCACTCTGTCCGGAACCGCCACCGCCAAGCCGCGCCTGATCCTGTGGCCCGAAGCCGCGATCACTGCCCCGCTCGAGGACAACCGCACCGGCGCCGCGCCGCTCGTCGCCGAGCAGCGCAGCGCCATCGTCCGCGCGCTTGGTCCGCACGACCTGCTCCTTACCGGTGGGCTCGGCGTCCGCTCGAGCGACGGCCAGACCGCCGCCGGAGTGCGCAACAGCCTGTTCGTGTTCGCCCCGACAGGCCAGCTCCTGACCCGTTACGACAAGGCGCACCTCGTCCCTTACGGCGAATATCTCCCCATGCGCCCGATCCTGTCGAGCATCGGCCTGTCGCGTCTCGCCCCCGGCGACGTCGATTTCGACCCCGGTCCGGGTCCGCGCACATTGGACCTTCCCGGATTCGGCAAGATGGGTCTCCAGATCTGCTACGAGATCATCTTTTCAGGCGAAGTCGTCGACCGCCACGACCGCCCCGACTTTTTGTTCAATCCCTCGAACGACGCCTGGTTCGGGCGCTGGGGCCCGCCGCAGCATCTCGCCCAAGCTCGCCTTCGTGCTGCCGAGGAAGGACTGCCGGTCATCCGCTCGACCCCGACCGGGATCAGTGCGCTCGTCGATGCCGAAGGCTCGCTGCTCCAGTCGCTCGAGTGGCGCGAGCCGGGCGAGATCGACGCCCGCATTCCCGCCGCCCGCGCGCCCACTCCGTTCGCCGAATTGGGCAACTGGCTACCGCTACTGTTCGCGCTCGGGCTGTTTCTCGTCGGGCTGTGGCGGGGTCGCGAACCGATCAGCAAATGACCGACCCACTGACGATCAATCGGCTTTATGGCCGATCGACGGGACACAAGTTGCGCAAGGGACAGGCCGAACTGGTCGAGAACCTGCTCCCCGCCATCGCCGTCCCCGAGGAGGGTGAGGTCGGCGCGGATCGCCTGTTCGGTGATCAGCGCACGCTCCATTTGGAGATCGGCTTCGGCGGCGGTGAGCATCTCGCGCACCGCGCCGATCTGCTCCCGGACCACGGCTTCATCGGCTGCGAGCCGTTCCTCAACGGGGTCGCCACCGCCCTCGCCCACGTCCGCGACCGGCGGCTAGCGAACGTCCGCCTACACATGGGCGACGCGCTTGAAGTCATCGCCCGCATTCCCGACGCGAGTTTGAGCTTCGTCTACCTGCTTCACCCCGACCCGTGGCCAAAGGCGCGCCATGCCAAGCGCCGCATGGTCAACGACGGCCCGCTCGGCCTCATCGCCGCCAAGCTCAAACCCGGCGGCGAATTCCGCCTCGCGACCGACCACCCGGTCTATCTGGACTGGTCGCTGATGGTCATGCAGCGCCACGCCGGTACGTTCGAATGGCTCGGCGAAAAACCGTCAGACTTTCTCGCCCCCCCGAGCGGCTGGATCGAAACCCGCTACGGCGCCAAGTCCCGCCGCGAGGGCCGCCAACCCTATTATTTTCGCTATCGGCGGACTTGATCGAGCCTCAGCAGCCTGGCGCCCGAACCGTCCTCAAGGAGGAAGATGTCTCCGGCGGGTGACTGCGCCACCGCGCGAATACGGTTTTCCATCTCCCACTGGTCGGCTTTGGTTGCACTCTCACCGGAGAGATGCACGCGGATCAGCGCCTGCGCCGACAGCGCGGGGATGAACGCATCGCCCTTCCACTGCGGCCACTTGCCCCCGCGATAAATCATCAGTCCGCCGGGCGAGATCGACGGGTTCCACCACAGCTTGGGCGGCTCATAGCCATCGCCCGGCTTGTGGTCGGGAATGTCGGTGCCGTCGTAATTGCTGCCGTTCGACGCATACGGCCAGCCATAGTTGCGGCCCGGCTTTATCAGGTTGATCTCGTCCCCGCCCTTCGGTCCATTTTCGCTCTCCCACAGCCGCCCGGCGGCGTCGAACGCAAGGCCGTAGGGGTTGCGGTGGCCCGTGCTCCACGTTTCGGAAGGGGTTCGGTTTGCGCCCAGCCAGGTGAAGGCCCGCCCCGCCGCGCTCCTCGCCGCACCGGTATTTTCAGGCGGGGACGTAATGGTCGTGGTCGCCGCGCCGACCTTGTTCGCCCAGGGATTGCCCGCTGCAGGCTGGCCATCAAGGGTGAGGTGCAGGATCTTGCCGAGCGGCTGGTTCGCGTCTTGCGCCGGGGTGAAGCGCTGCCGCTCGCCCGAGGTCAGGAACAGCGACTGACCGTCGGGGGCAAAGGCAATCACCGCGCCATATTGCCCGCCCTTGCCGCCCTGCGGGTCGTGCCACAGCACGCGCACCCCGGTCAGCCGCAAGCCGTCCGCCGCGAGCGCGCCGCGCGCCATCGCCAACCCGCCACCGCCGGCCGCACTGGCTTCGGAATAAGTGAGGTATATCAGCCGGTCACGCGCGAACCCCGGCGACAGCGCAACATCGAGCAGTCCGCCCTGCCCACCGGGCTTGACCGCGGGAACTCCCGCGACTTCAGCATTCGCCTTTCCTGCGCGCCACCATTTGAGGTGCCCCGCCTTTTCGGTGACAAGCGCCGAGCCATCGGGAAGGAAGGCCATTGCGAATGGCTCGTCGAATTTCGCCAGCTCGGTCGTGACGAACGGCATGGTCGAAATGCCCTTGCTGGCGGCCTCGCTCGCCGGACCCGAGGAGCAGGCAGCAAGCGCGCTACCGAGGATAAGCGCTTGTATTAAAGTCGATCGCATCCAATGTCCGTCCTCGGCCGTTAATCCTACGGTCCCTTGAAAGTTCGTTCCCTGACCGCTTCGCTTCTCTCGCTCGCGACCGCTTCGCCACCCTATCCTGTCAGCCAGGCGGGGGCAAAGGCTACCGGCCGCGCGTTGTTCGCGGGCCGCAAGGCGCTGTTCGATCGTCTGTCAGGAGTGTTCGACAATGCCGGGATCGACGAGCGCCAGCTGGTCGCGCCTCTGCAATGGTATGGCGAGAACCATGGCTGGGGTGAGCGCAACAAGACCTATCTCGCCGCTGCCGACACTTTGTTCGTCGATTCCGCGCGTCAGGCGATCGAGCGCGCCGGGTTAAAGCCCGCCGACATCGACGGGGTCGTCGCGGTCTCGACGACGGGCATCGCTACCCCGAGCCTCGACGCGCGCAACGCCCAGGCGCTAGGTCTTCGCCCCGACGTCCGCCGAGTGCCGATCTTTGGCCTCGGCTGCGCTGGCGGAGTCTCGGGCCTTGCCACCGCCGCGCGCCTCGCCGCCGCCGAGCCCGGGACGCGCTGGCTGTTCGTCACCGTCGAGACCTGCTCGATCTCGATCCGCCTCGACAGCGACGACCCCGCCGCGATCGTCGCCACCGCCCTGTTTGGCGACGGCGCAGCGGCCGCGGTAATCTCAACCCAGGGCGCCGCGCTCGCCCACGTCGAGGGATCGGGCGAACGGCTGTGGCCCGGCACGCTCGAAATCATGGGCTGGCGCGTCGAGGACCCCGGCCTTGCGGTCGTGTTCGACCGCGCTATCCCGCCGTTCCTCGAGAACAACCTGCGCGAAGGCCTCGACGCGATCCTCGACGGACTGGGGCTGAGCTTCGCCGATATCGACCGATTGTGCAGCCACCCCGGCGGCGCCAAGGTGCTGACCGCGATGGAAAGCGCACTGGGCTTGCAGACCGGCACGCTTGACCTTGAGCGCACTGTGCTCCGCGAGCATGGCAACATGTCGGCCCCGACGGTACTGTTCGTGCTCCAGCAGCTGCTCGAGCGCGGGCTTCCGAGCCGCACGCTGATGACCGCATTGGGGCCGGGCTTCACGCTCGCTGCCCTGTCGCTTCGGCGGCCGTCCTGATCACGTTGTTCGGCCCCGGCCCGCTGTGGCCAGCGATCGCCATCCTCGGCTTCATCACGCTGCAGCGGGCAAGCGAGCTGCCGGTCGCCCGCGCCAACACGAAACGGCTGATCGAGCGCGGTGCTCACGAGGTCGCTCCCGGTCATTATCCGTTGATCGTCGCGGTCCATGCGCTGTGGCTCGCCGCGCTGTGGCTTCAGGCACCGGGCCGCCCGGTCCACCTCTCGTTCCTCGTGCTGTTCGTCCTGCTTGAAGGCCTGCGCATCTGGACCTTGCGCACGCTCGGCGCGCGCTGGACGACTCGGATCATCGTCATGCCGGGAGAGAAACTGGTCGCGCGCGGTCCGTACCGCTTCGTCAATCATCCCAACTATCTCGTCGTCATTGGCGAGATTGCTGTCGTGCCGCTGATCTTCGGCCTCGGGCTCACTTCACTGATCTTCACGATCCTCAACGCGATCGTGCTGACCATCCGGATTCGCGCGGAAGGGCGCGCGCTCCGGAGCTAGGCGCTTGCGGAGCGGGCGCGATCCGCCTATATCATTGTCACTCCTCGACATCGCCGGATGCTGAGGCTGGGTTCCACCGGGACCCGGCGCCGAGTTCGCTTAGCTTTCGTTCAGGACAAGAATTGGCCGATATCGCCGCCATCACTTCACTTATCACCCCCGCGGTCGAAGACCTTGGGCTTAGCCTCGTGCGCGTGGTCATGATCGGCGGGGCCTCGGACCCGACGCTGCAGGTGATGGCCGAGAAGGCTTCGACCCGCCAGCTTGAGCTTAGCGACTGCGAAGCCCTGTCGCGCCGCATCTCCGAGATCATCGACGCCGAGGAAGAAGCCGGCCGCGACCCGGTCGAAGGTGCCTACCGGCTCGAAGTGTCGTCGCCCGGAATCGACCGCCCGCTGACCCGCCCGTCCGACTATGCCGACTGGGCGGGCCACGAAGTCCGCGTCAAATTCATCGAACCGCAGGACGGCGCCAAGCAGGTCAGCGGGATCATCGACGGGATCGACGGCGACACCGTCACGATTTCCAGCCCCAAGGGGTCACGCGTCTTTCCCTTCTCGTCGATCGCCGCGGCAAAATTGCTGCTGACCGACAAGCTCATCAACGCCACCGCGCCGCTCAGCACCGACGGCGCAGACACGATAAAGACGGAGAGTTAGACCAATGGCAACTGTCGCCCCGCCGACCGCCGGCCCCAGCGCCAACAAGGCCGAACTGATCGCCATCGCCGATGCGGTGGCGAAGGAGAAGCTGATCGACCGCGCCATCGTCATCGAGGCGATGGAAGACGCGATCCAGCGCGCCGCCCGCTCACGCTATGGCGCCGAGAACGACATCCGCGCCAAGCTCGACCCGACTTCCGGCGACCTGCGCCTGTGGCGCGTCGTCGAAGTGGTCGAGGAGGTCGACGATTATTTCAAGCAGGTCGACCTGAAGGGCGCGACGAAGCTCCAGGCCGACGCCTCGGTCGGTGATTTCATCGTCGATCCGCTGCCCCCGATCGAGTTCGGCCGCATCGCCGCCCAGGCCGCCAAGCAGGTCATCTTCCAGAAGGTCCGCGACGCCGAGCGCGACCGCCAGTATGAAGAGTTCAAGGAGCGCGGCGGCGAGATCATCACCGGCGTCGTCAAGCGCGTCGAGTTCGGCCACGTCGTCGTCGACTTGGGCCGCGCCGAGGGCGTCATTCGCCGCGACCAGCAGATTCCGCGCGAAATGGTCCGCGTCGGCGACCGTATCCGCAGCCTGATCCTGCGCGTCGCCCGCGAAGTGCGCGGACCGCAGATCTTCCTGTCCCGCGCCCACCCCGACTTCATGAAAAAGCTGTTCGCGCAGGAAGTCCCCGAAATCTACGACGGCATCATCGAGATCAAGGCCGCCGCCCGTGACCCGGGCAGCCGCGCCAAGATCGGCGTCATCAGCTATGACAGCTCGATCGACCCGGTCGGCGCCTGCGTCGGCATGAAGGGCAGCCGCGTGCAGGCGGTCGTCCAGGAAATGCAGGGCGAGAAGATCGACATCATCCCGTGGAGCGAGGATCTGGCGACCTTCGTCGTCAACGCGCTGCAGCCGGCGACCGTCGCGCGCGTCGTGATTGACGAGGAAGAGAATCGCATCGAGGTGGTCGTTCCCGACGACCAGCTTAGTCTTGCGATCGGCCGCCGCGGGCAGAACGTCCGCCTCGCCAGCCAGTTGACCAATTCGCAGATCGACATCCTCACCGAGGCCGATGCGAGCGAGAAGCGCCAGCGCGAATTCATCGAGCGTTCGACGCTGTTCCAGCAGGACCTCGACGTCGACGAGACCCTCGCTCAGCTGCTCGTCGCCGAAGGCTTCACCAGCCTTGAGGAAGTCGCCTATGTCGAGAGCGACGAAATCGCCTCGATCGAAGGTCTCGACGACGAGATCGCCGGCGAACTTCAGAACCGAGCCGCCGAAGCGCTCGAACGCCGCGAAGCCGCGTCGCGCGAGCAGCGCCGTACCCTTGGCGTCGACGATGCGCTGGCCGAGCTGCCGCACATGACCGAAGTGATGCTGGTCGTGCTGGGCAAGGCCAATATCCGCACGCTCGACGATCTTGCC
>JANXUU010000150.1 GCA_025356055.1 Sphingomonas sp.
GCGCGCCGGGGTGATCTTCCTGTCGATCTCGGAAGCGATCCGCGAATATCCGGAGCTCATCAAGAAGTATCTGGGCTCAGTCGTCCCGCAGCGCGACAATGTCTTCGCCTGCCTCAACGCGGCGGTCTTCTCCGACGGGACGTTCGTGCACATCCCCGAGGGCGTCCGCTGCCCGATGGAATTGAGCACCTATTTCCGCATCAATGCCGAGAACACCGGCCAGTTCGAGCGCACTTTGATCGTCGCCGAAAAGGGCAGCTATGTCAGCTACCTCGAAGGCTGCACCGCCCCGATGCGCGACGAGAATCAGCTCCACGCCGCGGTCGTTGAAATCTTCGCGCACGAGGACGCCGAGGTGAAATACTCGACTGTCCAGAACTGGTATCCGGGCGACGCGGAAGGGCGGGGCGGTATCTTCAACTTTGTCACCAAGCGGGCGCTGTGCAGCGGTGCGCGGAGCAAGGTCAGCTGGACCCAGGTCGAGACCGGCTCCGCGATCACCTGGAAATATCCGTCGTGCATCTTGAAGGGCGAGGGCAGCGTCGGCGAATTCTATTCGGTCGCGCTGACCAACAATCGCCAGCAAGCCGACACTGGCACCAAGATGATCCACATCGGGTCCAACACCCGCTCTACGATCATCTCGAAGGGGATCAGCGCGGGGCGCTCGAACAACACTTACCGTGGGCTGGTGCGGGTGTTGCCGGGCGCCGAGAATGTCCGCAATTTCACCCAGTGCGACAGCTTGCTGCTCGGGTCCGAAAGCGGCGCGCACACCGTCCCCTATATCGAGGTCAGGAACCCGACCGCGACGATCGAGCATGAAGCGACGACCAGCAAGATCAGCGACGACCAACTCTTCTACGCCCAGGCCCGCGGGCTGGACACGGAAAGCGCGGTTGCCCTGATCGTGAACGGCTTCGCCCGCGAAGTGCTCAAGCAACTCCCAATGGAATTCGCCGTGGAAGCGCAGAAGCTGCTGGGGATTAGTCTTGAGGGGAGTGTAGGGTGAAGGCCAACAAGTACGTTCTGGCAGCATCGGTCATTTTGGTGGCGCTTCCCACGATCGCCAGCGCTCGTAGCCCAAAGATGTCCGACGCAGACATCGAATGGTACGCTACAGGTATTGCCTACAAACAATGCGCAATTTCTAAAGCCGCCCGATTCGAATCCTCCGGGGAATCCCCACAGGACATAGCCGTTGCCGCTTTGACGGCATGCAAAGCTATCCGCGAGCATCTGTTGGAACAGATACAATCCCGCATCAAACATGACCATCCCAACTTCAGCCTACAAGATCAATTCCGTGTCGCAAAGATAGCAATCGAAGGCACCGACACCGATAGAATAAATGATGCCAAGTTAGCGGTGATTCAAGCAAGGTCGCGAAAACACTAATGCTCAAAATTGAAAACCTCTCCGCCACCGTCGCTGGCAAGCCAATCCTCGACGGCTTGTCGCTGACCGTCCCGGCGGGCGAAATCCATGCGATCATGGGGCCCAATGGCGCGGGCAAGTCGACGCTCGCCTATGTGCTCGGCGGGCGGCCCGGGTATGAGGTGACGGGGGGCACGGTGACGTTCACCGCTGCTCGTCATCACGGGCTTGAGCCGGGACCCACCTTGTTGGGAGAACAGGGCGAAGGCAAATGGGTCCCGGGTCAAGCCCGGGATGACGATGGTGGGGCGGTCGATCTTCTATCCCTCGCGCCGCACGAGCGCGCTGCCGCGGGGCTGTTCCTCGGCTTCCAGTATCCGGTCGAAATCCCCGGCGTGTCCTACCTCCAGTTTCTGCGCGAAAGCCTCAATTCGCAACGTCGGGCGCGCGGCGAACCCGAACTCAGCGGTGCCGAATTCATCCGCCTTGCGAAAGCGCAGGCGGCGCTGCTCGGGATGGACCCCGACATGCTCAAGCGCCCGGTCAACGTCGGCTTCTCGGGCGGCGAAAAGAAGCGCGCCGAGATGGTTCAGATGGGCATCATGGCGCCCAGGCTCGCGATCCTCGACGAGACCGACAGCGGGCTCGACATCGACGCGCTCAAGGCCGTCGGTGCCGGAATCAATTCGATCATGCGCGCGCCCGACAAGGCGGTGTTGCTGATCACTCATTATCAGCGCCTGCTCGACTATGTTCGCCCCGACCGGGTGCACGTGCTCCGCGCCGGGCGGATCGAACGTTCGGGCGGCCCCGAACTCGCCCACGAGCTCGAACGCGAAGGCTATGCCGAGGTGGCGGCGTGATGCGCGCGGGGCACTTCCTCCCCTCCTCGAAGAGGGAGGGGACCGAGGGGTGGGTTCGCACGTCTGTGCGCTTCAATGACTCCTCGACTGCCGAAGAACCCACCCCCGTTCCCTCCCTGGAAGGGAGGGGAGGATGACTGCCCTCCCGACGCGCAAGCTCGAAGCCTATCGCTACGCCGACATCGACGCGCTGGCGTTGGTGTGGAGCGACCTTTCGCCGCCTCAAACGATCGCAATTGCCGCCCGGCAAAAGCTTCAGCAAATCTGGTTGCCGAGCGCCGGCGACGTGCAAATCCGCCGCGTCGAACTGACCGTCCGCGAACGCGCATCGGCGAGCATCTTCGCGCTCAACACCGCGTCGCGTTATGGCCGGATCGAACTCGACGTGCGCCTGCACGAAGGCGCGCATTTCGCGTTTCACGCCGCCAATATCGGCGCGGGCAAGGCAACGCTCGAAATCGTCACCACCGTCCGCCACCTTGCGCCCTCGGCAACCTCGCGCCAGGTCGTCCGCAGCGTGCTCGGCGGCAAGGCGACCGGCACCTACCTCGGCAAGGTCGCCGTCGCCCGCGACGCCCAGCACTCCGACAGTGAACAATCGATCAAGGCCATGCTGCTCGACCGCGGCGCAACCGCCAATGCCAAGCCCGAACTCGAAATCTACGCCGACGACGTCAAGTGCGCCCACGGCGCGACCGTCGGCGAACTCGACCGCGAGCAATTATTCTATGCCGCCGCGCGCGGAATGGACCCGGCCTCCGCTCGCGCCCTCCTTCTCGAAGGCTTCATCGGTGGCCTGTGGAACGATATCGACGGCGACGATGACGGCATCCCGGTCCTTGCCCGCGCCGCCCTGAAGGCGATCGCATGAACGCGCTGATCCACCCCGCCGCCGCGCTCGACGTGCGCTCGCAATTCCCTGCACTCCCCGCCGGTTGGCACTATCTCGACACTGCCGCCACCGCGCAAAAGCCGCAAGCGGTGATCGACGCGATCACCGACGGCTATGCCCGCGACTATGCCACCGTCCATCGCGGCGTGTACCAGCGCTCGTCGAACATGACGCTCGCCTACGAAGCCGCGCGCGCCGCCATCGCCAGCTTCCTCGGCGCGGCGACCCCCGACGAAATCGTCTTCACCAAGGGCGCGACCGAAGCGATCAACCTCGTCGCCCATGCGCTCCCCAAGGATGGCCGCGACCGCGTCCTGCTCTCCGCGCTCGAGCATCACAGCAACATCGTGCCGTGGCAGCTGGCGGGCTACCAGATCGACGTCTGCCCGCTGACCGCCGACGGCCAGATCGACCTCGACGCGGCGGAAAGCCTCGTCACCGACCGCACCCGCGTCGTCGCCTTCGCCCATGTCTCGAACGTCCTCGGCTCGATCCTCGACGCCCCCCGCGCCGCCGCCATCGCCCATGCGCACGGCGCGTTGCTCCTCCTCGACGGCTGCCAGTCGGCTCCGCGCCTGACGGTCGACGTCGCCGCGCTCGACTGCGACTTCTACGCCGTCTCGGGCCACAAGCTCTATGGCCCGACCGGCATCGGCGCGTTGTGGGGCCGCGCTGCGCTGCTCGACACCATGGCCCCATGGCAGGGCGGCGGCGCGATGATCGACCGAGTCACGTTCGAAGCGACGACCTACGCTCCGCCCCCGGGTCGGTTCGAGGCGGGCACTCCGCACATCGTCGGCGCGGTCGGGCTTCACGCCGCGATCGACTGGATCGAGAGCATCGGCGTCGAGGCTATCCATGCCCACGAAACCGCGCTGACCCGCACCGCGCGTGAGGCACTGCGCCAGATCAACAGCATCACGCTGTTCGGCCCCGATCACAGCGCTGGCATCGTCTCGTTCGCCTATGAGGGGGTGCATCCACACGACGTCGCCACCATCCTCGACGATGCGGGCGTGGCGATCCGCGCGGGGCACCATTGCGCGCAGCCGCTGATGGACTTGCTCGGCGTCCCCGCCACGGCGCGCGCGTCGTTCGCCGCCTACAGCAATGCCGACGATGTCGAGGCTCTGGTCGACGGCCTGAAACGAGTGAAACGGATTTTCGGATGATGGACGAACCCAATCGCATTGTCGTCGAAAGCGTTGACTCGGTCGAGCCGCCCGCGCGCGCTCGCGTCGAGCCGGAACCCGTCGCCGACACCTTCGCCCGCAAGCGCGATTACCTGACCGGCTTCCTCGCCGAGGAAAAGCCGGCGCCGCCGGTCGGCGGGGCGGGGGGTGCGCTCCAGGAAACGGTGATCGAAGCGCTCAAGACGATCTACGACCCGGAGATCCCGGTCGATATCTACGAACTCGGCCTGATCTACGATGTCGCGGCGAGCGAGGATGGCGATGTCGTCGTCACCATGACGCTGACCACGCCCAACTGCCCGGTCGCCGAATCGATGCCCGGCGAGGTCGAAATGCGCGTGCTTTCGGTTCCCGGCGTGCGCGACGCCGAGGTCAAGCTGGTGTGGGAGCCCGCCTGGGATCCGTCGAAAATGAGCGACGAAGCCCGCCTTGAATTGGGAATGCTGTAGCCATGAATGTCCAGACCCGCCGCCCGCGTCCCGCCGCGATCACGCTCACTGCGGCGGCCGAGGCACGCATCGCCGAGCTCATGGCCAAGGCCCCGACCGACGCCATCGGGGTCAAGCTGTCGACCCCGCGCCGCGGCTGCTCGGGCCTCGCCTACTCGGTCGATTACGTCACCGAGGCTAACGCGTTCGACGAGCGCATCGACACGCCCGGCGGGGCCTTCTTCGTCGACGGCGGCTCGATCCTCTACCTGGTCGGCAGCAGCATGGACTGGGTCGAGGACGACTTCGCCGCGGGCTTCACCTTCGCCAACCCCAACGCCAAGGGCGCTTGCGGCTGCGGCGAGAGTTTTACAGTTTAATTCCGTTCCGTTCCAAGGACGAGGGAATCAAAATCCCAGCGTGAAGCGGATTGCGCCGCCGAGGTCGTTGTCGGCAGCCGCGATGTGCCCCGGCTGGCGGCGCATGAACAGGTTTCCGCCAAGCCAGCCGCTTCCCGTAACCGGCCGCCCATAGGACAGCTCCGCGTCGAGCTCGCGCCCGGTCGGGGAGAGCGAAAATCGCTCGAGACTGTTGGTGGCCTGCATCGTCGAATAATTATACGCCGTGGGCAGCATCGTCGCGAAGCCGCCGGTGGCAATGCGCAACGGCTGCGCCAGTCGGAAACCAATGCGGTCGTTGCCACTCAGCAATCCGGTCTTGGCAAGGTCGACCGCATAAGCATCGCTCTGGAATTTTCCCGCGCCGAAACTCGTCCATCCACGCCGGCTGGCAAGGCTCGCGCTCCACCCGTTGCCAAGCTCACGTCGCGCCTCGAGGTCGAGGAACAGGCTCGTCGACCCGCCTCCGCCCAGCGCCCCGCCAAGCCGCCCGCCAAGCAGCGTCTGATGCTCGTCGAGCCGACTGATCCCGCCCGACAGCCAGGTGCGGCCAAGGCGCTGGTCGACCGCCACCGCCATCAGCTTGTAGGGCGATCCGGTCGCGGTCGTCGCGACGTCCTGCCACACCCGGCCATTTTCGGCCGACAGCGTGACGCCGACCGCTCCGACCTGGCGGCGAAGCGCCATGCTCGCCCCGCGCCGGGCTGAAAAACCATTATCCGCCGACGAATCCCTGGCGATCAGGAACGCCCCAGCCTCGGCCCCCGACAAGCGCCGCTCCATCGCTTTCGCGCCCTCGGCAAAACCAAACGCCGCTGCGGTCTTGCCGTCGATCCGCGCAATCGCCGACCCCGCGATCAGCCGCGCACGCCGCGCATCGCCTGGCCCGATCCCGAGCCGTGCGAGCTCGACTTCGCGCTCCCGCCCCGGGGTCAGCGAAACGGTCATTGCGACGCTGAACTTGCCCACCGCCGAGCCGGCGACCTGCGTCATCCCGCCCAGCGCGCGCTCGAGCGGGCGCGACTGGTCGGCCACGCGCAGCGTCTTCGCAAGGTCGACCGCATAAGCGCGCGAATAACCATCGAGCACGATCGCGCCATAGCTTGCCGTCGTTGTCGCATCACCCGCCGCCGCGGGCATGCTGCCATTGCTGCCGGTGACCGCAATCTGGCTTCCCGCCAGGCTGGTGGTGCCGATCGGCTGGAACGCACGCGCGATGTTGAGACGTCCGTGGCCGAACACCGTGTCGGTCCCGGTTGCGCCAAGGTCATCGGCGCTCTTGAACAGGATGTCGACGATCTGCTTGCCCGTGAGGTTGGGGAAAGCCTGCGCCAACAGCGCCACCGCCCCGCTGATCGTCGGCGCCGAGAAACTGGTGCCCGACCAGTAATAATATTTTCCGTCGGTGCTGATCGCCTGATCGCGATAGCCAAGTGCGGTGAGGTAATAGTTCGCGCCCGTCCCGGCCTTGTTGGAAAAGATCGACAGCTGGCTTGCATCGGTGCCGCCCGCGCCGTCCGAAACTCCAACCGATCCCGCGATGATGACATTGCCGCTACCGGCCGCGGCGGGGACCAGCGCAAAGGGATCAGGATTGACGCCCTCGGGCTTTTCGCCGTCGTTACCGGCCGAGATGACGATAACGATCCCGGCGCTGGTTGCGTTGGATATGGCGTTGAGCAGCAGCGTTCCCGGCGCGGATCCTCCAAGGCTCAGATTGATCACCCGTGCACCCGCGAGCCGTGCCGCGTCGATTCCGGCGGCGATCGCGCTGTCGAAGAAATTGCACCCGCCGCCCGTGTCGGTCTTGGGCGTGGCGCAGCTGCCCGGATCGTCGGCGCGCAGGGCGACGATCGTCGAATTGAACGCGACGCCTTGAATGCCAAGGTCGTCCTTGAGGCCAGCCGCGACGTCCGCGACGGCAGTCCCGTGGCCGTCTTCGTCGGAAAGGGCACGAGTCCCGGCGACATCGCGGCTGGCGGGGTCGATCTTGCCCGCAAACTCGCTCAGCGCGGGGTTGATGCCCGAATCGACGACTCCGATCTTGATGCCCGCGCCCGTCGCGCCGCTATTATAGGCGGCGATCGCATTGGCGGCGACCGCCGCATTGCTGCGGCGATATTCAGCGGTGTCGTAACTACCCGTCGGTGTTGGCGTGGGCGTCGGAGCCGGAGTCGACGTTGGCGTCGGGGTTGAAGAAATCGGCGCAGGAATCGGCGCTGGTGACAGACCGCCGTTACCGCCACTGCAAGCTGCGACGCTGAGTGCCAGCGCGAGCGCACTGCTTACCGAACTTAACAGTCGGGTGTTCATTGTCCGCTCCCGCCTCAAACCGCTGATTGCGAACGGCTTTCCTGCGTCGTTCATTGACGTGCAATGCTTTCATTTTGCTGAAGGCAAGAAACCTCGCTAGGCGCGGGAACGATCATGAATGCATCGCTTCCCCCGCCGTTTTCAGCCGTCACCGACTGGATCTTCGATCTCGACAATACGCTCTACCCGGCGTCGACCCGGCTGTTCGACCTGATTGACGAGCGAATGAGCGCTTATGTCCAGCGTCTGCTCGGTTGCGACCCGGTCGAGGCGAAGCGCGTCCAGAAGGGATATTTTCGCGATCACGGCACGACGCTTGCGGGGCTGATGAAGCATCATGCCGTCGATCCCCACCATTTCCTCGATGACGTTCACGACATTGCACTCGACCGCCTCGCGCCTGATCGGCGGCTGGGCGAAGCGCTTCGCCGCCTCCCCGGCCGACGGTTTGTCTTCACCAACGGCAACGATGCCTATGCGCAACGGGTCCTGGCCGCGATCGGCATCGACGACGATTTTCACGGAATGGTCGATATTCACGCCTGCACCTATCGCCCGAAGCCCGATCCGACCGGCTATGAATTGCTGGTCGAGCGGTTCGGGATCGACCCGACGCGCGCCGTGCTGGTCGAGGACATGGCAAAGAACCTCGCGCCGGCCAAGGCCATGGGCATGACCACCGTGTGGGTCGACAATGGCTCGGACCATGGCAATCACCTGCACGATCCCGCCAACATCGACCTCACCGTCACCGACGTCGCCGACTGGCTGACCGAGCTATTGGAGCCGACCCATGGCAAATGACCTGCAAGCGATCATCGACGCCGCGTGGGATGATCGCGACGCAATCGGTGCTGGAACGAAAGGCGAAATCCGCGACGCCGTTGACGAGGCGCTGCGCCAACTTGATTCGGGCGAAGTGCGCGTCGCCACTCGCGAAAGCGTCGGCCAGTGGACCGTCCACCAATGGCTCAAGAAAGCCGTCCTCCTGTCCTTCCGCCTCAATCCGATGGAAGCAATATGCGGCGGCCCCGGCGGCGCGGCGTGGTGGGACAAGGTGCCGAGCAAGTTCGACGGCTGGGACGCCGCCCGCTTCACCAGCGCGGCGTTCCGCGCGGTCCCCGGCTGCATCGTCCGCCGCGGCGCCTTCATCGCGCCCGGGGCGGTCCTGATGCCAAGCTTCGTCAATCTGGGTGCCTACGTCGGCGAAGGCACGATGATCGACACCTGGGCGACGGTCGGCAGCTGCGCCCAGATCGGCCGCAACGTCCACATCTCGGGCGGCACCGGCATCGGCGGCGTGCTCGAACCGCTTCAGGCCGGCCCGGTGATCATCGAGGACAACTGCTTCATCGGCGCCCGCTCCGAAGTCGCCGAAGGGGTCGTCGTGGAAGAGGGCGCAGTCATCTCGATGGGCGTATTCCTTGGTGCCAGCACCAAGATCGTCGACCGCGCGACCGGTGACGTGATCTACGGCCGCGTCCCCGCCTATTCCGTCGTCGTCCCGGGCACGCTTCCGTCAGACAAGGGCGGCCCCAGCCTCGCCTGCGCGGTCATCGTCAAGCGCGTCGACGAGAAGACGCGCAGCAAGACGAGCATTAACGAATTGCTGAGGGATTAGGGGCGCCGAGCTCGCCGCTACGACAGTCGCTTGCGACCCGTTGCGGACTTTAGCTCCTCCCTCCCGTCGCCCCGGTCATGACCTACTTGCGAACATGTGTGAACATTCGCGGCACCGCGGCGATCTTAAATAGGCTGCGAGGAGCTGACTTTGAACTGACCTTCCGGCTTTCCCGTCATGGCCGGTCGTTACCAGCGCTATTTCGCTTCAGCTAAATCCTTCGCTGCCGACGCGCTCGTCCAGTCGCGGTCGCCGATGAAGCGCCACACTTCGATGCCCTTCGAATCGTAAAGGATGCTGGTCGGCAGAACGGGCGAACTCGTCTTTTCGCTCATCGCCATGTCGGCGTCCTGATAGGTTTCGAGCGTCTTGATGCCGTGCTCGGTGAGGAACGCCGAGACCGATCCGATCGGCCCGATGTCCTGTGACAGCGCCACGATCTTGACCGGCCCCTTTTGCGCCGCAAGCCGGTCGAGCGTCGGCAATTCCTTGACGCACGGCACGCACCAGCTGGCCCACAGATTGACCAGCACCGGGGCGCCCTTGAACTCGCTCAGCGCGGTGTCTTCGCCGTCGCCGTCCTTGATGACGATATCGGGTGCGGGCTTGCCGGCGTTGCCGCGGTCGAGGCCTTTGCGCGGGCCCTGATCGGCGCCACCCGCGGCGGACGTGGCGGGCGTCGCTTGCCGCTCCGAAGCCTTTTGCCTATCGCAGCCGCCGAGCAGCACGAGCCCCATAAGGAGCATGACGATCAGTCGCACGAGCAACTCCAATACGATGTGGGGCGGGCGCTTTGGGGGCGGCCCGGCCGCGGTGATGCGCGAGATAAATGCCTCGATCGCAATCGACAAGCGATTGTGGCGTGAGGATATCGCCGCCAGCCGCGCTCACGCCGCGATGCTGGGACAACAAGGCATCCTTTCCGCCGAAGACGCCAGCGCGATCGATTCCGGTCTGAGCCAGGTCGCCGCCGAAATCGCCGCTGGCAAGCTGGTCGAGGACCCCGCGCTCGAAGACATTCACATGCATGTCGAGCACCGGCTGGCCGAACTGATCGGTCCCGCTGCTGGCCGCCTCCACACCGCCCGGTCACGCAATGATCAGGTCGCGACCGATTTCAAGCTGTGGGTGCGCGGTGCGATCGACGAAGCGCTCGTCGGAATCGACGCATTCGAAGACGCGTTGCTGGCCCGCGCGCAGGAGCATGCAGCGACCGTCATGCCCGGCTTCACCCATCTCCAGTCGGGCCAGCCGGTTACGCTTGGCCATCACCTGATGGCCTACCGCGAAATGCTCGTCCGCGACCGCAGCCGGTTCGCTGATGCCCGCGCCCGCATGAACGAAAGCCCTCTCGGATCGGCTGCGCTCGCCGGAACCGGCTTCCCGCTCGATCGCGCCGCGACCGCCTCGGCACTAGGTTTCGATCGCCCGACTTCCAACAGCCTCGACGCCGTTTCCGACCGGGATTTCGCCGTCGATTATCTTCACGCCGCCGCGCTGACCGCCGTCCACTTGTCGCGGCTGGCGGAGGAAATCATCTTGTGGGCCTCGCAGCCGTTCGGCTTCGTCAGGCTGCCCGATGCCTGGTCGACCGGCTCGTCGATCATGCCCAATAAGCGCAACCCAGACGCCGCCGAACTGGTGCGTGGCCACTCAGCGCGCATCATCGGCGACCTCGTCACGATGCTCGTCCTGCTGAAAGGCCTGCCACTGGCCTATGCCAAGGACCTCCAGAACGACAAGCCGCCGGTCTTCGACGCCCACGACCTGCTCTCGCTCAGCCTAGCCGCAATGGCGGGGATGATTGCCGACCTCGAGTTCGTGCCGGAGACGATGCGCTCTGCCGCCGCCGCCGGTCACGCCACTGCGACCGACCTCGCCGACTGGCTGGTGCGCGAAGCCGACGTGCCGTTCCGCGAGGCCCACCACATCGCCGGCCGCGCCGTCGCCGTTGCCGAACTTGCCGACAAGCCGCTCGACGATCTCACGCTTGCCGAATTGCAGGCCGTCGACCCGCGCATCACCCAAGCCGCACTGGCCTGCCTCTCGGTCGAATCCTCGGTCGCCTCGCGCACTTCGGCTGGCGGCACCGCGCCGGTCCGCGTAAGGGAGGCCATCGCCGCCGCCCGGAGTGCCAAGTGAAGCGTCTCGTCCTCTTGTCGATCCTCCTCGCTCTCGCCGCTTGCGGCAGAATCGCCCCGCTCGAGCCCGCACCTGGACACTCGCTACCGGTCAAGCCGGCGATGGCCGCGCGCCAGCCGACCGCGGAGGAACTGCTTGCACCGCGCACCGATGCCGCTCCGTCGCGGGTCGATGAGCTGATCCGCAAATCCGCCCCGCGCCGCGCTGACCGCTTCGACCTTCCTCCGCCCGACGGCGGCGCACCGACGCTTCCCGCCGCGACCGAACCGGCCGCGACCTCATCCAACAAAACCGGACCAGAACAACCCAAATGACCGCCATCCGTCCTGTCCGCAAAGCCGTCTTCCCCGTCGCTGGCCTCGGCACCCGCCTGCTTCCCGCGACCAAAACCATGCCCAAGGAAATGCTGACGGTCGTCGATCGCCCGCTGATCCAGTACGCCGTCGACGAAGCGCGCGACGCCGGGATCGAGCAGCTGATCTTCG
Organism: Sphingomonas sp.; assembly: GCA_025356055.1. Lineage (GTDB taxonomy): Bacteria > Pseudomonadota > Alphaproteobacteria > Sphingomonadales > Sphingomonadaceae > Sphingomicrobium. The sequence goes on from JANXUU010000150.1 coordinate 11,713, forward strand.
TCACCGGCCGCGGCAAGTCGAGCCTGGTCGACTATTTCGATTTGGGCTTCGAGCTTGAGGCGACGATGGAAAAGGCTGGCAAGAGCCGCGCCGCCCTCGATGGATCGCGCACCACCCCGGGCGAGCTGATCTCGGTCCGCCAGCAGCAACCATTAGGTCTCGGCCATGCGGTATGGTGCGCCCGCCACGTCGTCGGCGACGAGCCGTTCGCGGTGATCTTGCCCGACGACCTGATGGTCGGGGGGCTTGGAGTAGGCGGCGCGCTCCGCCAGATGGTCGAGGCGTATAACCAGGTCGGCGGCAACATCGTTTGCGCCGCCGAAGTCCCCGCCGACAAGACCGCCAGCTATGGCATCGTCGATCCCGGCGAGACTCGCGGCAATCTTACCGAGGTTCGCGGCATGGTCGAAAAACCGCGGCCCGGCGACGCCCCCTCACGCCTCGCGATCATCGGCCGCTACATCCTCCAGCCCGCGGTCATGGACATCCTCGACGCCAAGGAGACCGGCGCAGGCGGCGAGATCCAGCTGACCGACGCGATGGCCAGGCTGATCGGCCGTCAGCCGTTCCATGCGGTCAAGGTCGATGCGGTGCGTCACGACTGCGGCGACAAGGCTGGCTTCGTCCTCGCCAACCTCGCGATCGCAATGGACAACCCCGAGCTGGGGCCGATTATCGAGGAATATCTTGCTAGCCGCTAGCCGGTTCGAACCAGTTCCGTCAGCCGTGCCAGCTCGCTTCTGCTCGCCGCCAGTGCGGCGCGCATTTCGCCAAGCTCGATCGCCCGCGTCACTACCCGCGCATCGAGCGTTGCATTGTCGGCGCGCAAATCCTTGAAGCCCCGCGCCCGCGCCAGCTGCCGCGCGATCCGCGCTAGAAGCACTTCATGATGGAATGGCTTGACCACGATATCGTCGGCCCCCGCCTCAAGCGCGCGCACCGCGCCCGTCCGGTCGCTCCGCCCCGCAATCAGGATCACCGGCAGGTCGTGCAGCGCCGTGTCGTCGCGGATCAGCCGCACCAGCTCGATCCCGGTCATCAGCGGCATTGCGATCTCGGCCAGCACCAGGTCGACTGGTAGCCGATGCAATTCGGCGACCGCCGCCTGCGCGCCTTCCGCCGCCGCCACTCGATAGCCCGACTCACCGAGACGCCGCACGAGCACCCCCATCGCGCTGCGATTGGGCTCGACCAGCAGGATTCGTGGCTCCAGGCGCAATTGGGGTTCGGGCAAGTCCATATGAGTTCGCGATTAAACGCGAATGGTTAAGGTCGCCTTAGCTTACGCCTCGAGCTCGATGTCCCAATAGAGATAATCGCGCCAGCTGGTGTGCAGATAATTGGGCGGGAAGCTCTTGCCATGGTCCTGCAACTGCCAGCTCGTCGGGCGGATCGGTTCGCGATGGATCGGCATCTGCGCCTGCCTTGGCGTTCGTCCCCCCTTCTTCAGATTGCACGGCGCGCAGGCGGTCGCGACATTCTCCCACGTCGTCCGCCCACCCTGCGCGCGCGGCACCACATGATCGAACGTCAGCTCCTTATGGCTCCCGCAATAGACACACCGAAACCGATCGCGCAGAAACAGATTGAACCGCGTGAACGCCGGATATTCGTTGGGCCTGACGAACTGGCGAAGCGCGATCACCGACGGCAGCTTGAGCGACCGCGTCGGCGAATGCACCTCGCGGTCGTACAGCGCAACGACGTCGACCCGCTCGAGGAACATCGCCTTGACCGCGGTTTGCCACGGCCACAGGCTCAGTGGATAATAGGACAAGGGCGTATAGTCGGCGTTGAGCACCAGCGCCGGACATCCGTCGGGATGACGCATGAGGTCGGGATGATACACGAGCGCGCGAACCCTTTCGTTCGAACCCCGCACAACTCCGGCCCTGTCGCACGCAAGGAGGAGAGGGCGAAGCCCGCTTCCCTTGTGACGCGCCGGCTGCCCAAAAATACTACAAAGGGCCGACGTGACAAGAGCATGACAGCACGGCGAATGATTCCACGTCAAGAGTTCTCGTGAGCGAAATTTCGCGCTTCGCGCCTTCGCCGACGGGACTGCTTCATCTTGGACACGCTTTTTCGGCCGTGCTCGCGGCGGAAGCGGGGCGCTTCCTGCTCCGTATCGAGGACCTCGATCAGGGTCGCACCCGGCCGGAATTCGTCGCCGCGATCGACGAGGATCTGGCGTGGCTCGGCCTCGCCCCCGCCGAGCCGCCACTCATCCAATCCAAGCGAAGCGAGCTCTACGCCGCGGCGCTCGACCGCTTCCGCGCCGCCGGCCTCGCCTACCCTTGCTATTGCACACGAGCCGACATCGCCGCCGCGCTTAGTGCCCCCCACGGCGATAGCCCCCGGTACCCCGGCATCTGCCGCGACCTCCCCGACGACCCCGCCCGCCGCGCCTCAGACCCCCACAGCTGGCGGCTCGACGTCGACAAGGCCCTCGCCCGCACCGCCCTCCCGACCTGGCGCGAAGGCGAAACCGACCACACCGCCACCCCCTCCGACCTCGACGACATCATTCTCGCGCGCAAGGATGCTCCCGCCGCCTACCACCTCGCCTGCGTCATCGACGATGCCGCTTCAGGCGTGACCATCGTCACCCGTGGCGTCGATCTTCGCTCCTCGACCGCTGTCCAGCGCCTCCTCCAGACCCTCCTCGACCTCCCCGAGCCGACCTACCGCCACCACCCCCTCGTCACCCATTCCAACGGCTGCCGCCTTGCCAAGCGCGACCACGCTCCGACCCTCGCCGCGATGCGCGCCGCAGGGATCGACGGTGGCACCCTCGCCGCCGACTTACGCGCCCATCGCCTCCCCCTAGGATTCGCCCTCGCGCACGCCTAAATAAGGTCCATGACCATCCTCCTCATCCTCGCTCTCGTCGCCGCCATGGGCGCGACGGCCTACGTCCTCGTCCGCGGCGTCATCGCGATGGCCAACGGCAAGGAAAACAACGGCGCGAAACAGCAGGAATGGATGCGCAAGCGCGTGCTCTATCAGGGCATCGCCATCGCCATCGTCGCGGTCATCCTGCTCATCGCCGGCGGCGGGCGCAGCTAGCCGGCGCGAGCCCGACCGATGGTCAAGCTTAACAAGATCTACACCCGCACCGGCGACGACGGCACCTCGGGCCTTGTCGACGGATCGCGCGTGTCGAAATCGAGCCCGCGCATGGTCGCGATCGGCGATGTCGATGAGGCCAACAGCGCACTTGGCCTCGCCATCGCCCACCTCGGCGACCACCCCCTCGCCCCCTCGCTCCTTCGCATCCAGAACGAGCTGTTCGACCTTGGCGCCGACCTTGCGACGCCGGTCACCGACGAAGCCGACCTCGACTGGGCGCTGCGCATGATCCTGGAACAATCGACCCGCCTCGAACGCGAGATCGACGCGATGAACGAAAGCCTCGCTCCCCTCGCCAGCTTCATCCTCCCCGGCGGCTCATCCGCCGTCGCCGCGCTCCACCTCGCCCGCGCGATCGTCCGCCGCGCCGAGCGCGCCACGGTCGAACTTGCCAAGGCCGAGCGCATCAATCCTCCCGCCGCGACGTATCTGAACCGCCTGTCGGACCATTTGTTCGTCTCCGCGCGTTCGGTTGCAGCAGGCGAGGGAGACGATGTGCTGTGGCGACCCGGTGCAACCCGAGATCAGTGACTGACGAACTGGCGGCGCGGTTCCACGCAACCCGCCAACTGACGCTCGACCTCGCCGCATCGCTGAGCGACGCCGACGCCACGATCCAGCCCAACCCCGACGCCTCGCCCGCCAAATGGCATCTCGCGCACGTCACCTGGTTCCTCGAAACCTTCATCCTGCGCGACCTCGGCCAGTCCCCATTCGACGAGCGCTTCGCGTTCCTCTTCAACAGCTACTACGAAGGCGAGGGCGAGCGATTGGCGCGCGACCGCCGCGGCATGATCTCGCGCCCCACCCTCGACGCGATCCGCGACTGGCGAACCCATGTCGACGACGCCATCGACCGCGCGCTTCCAACCTTGTCGCCCGATGGCCTGGCCCTCGTCGAACTTGGCATCCAGCATGAGCAGCAGCACCAGGAGCTGTTCCTCACCGACATCCTCGCCACCTTCGCCGCCAACCCGCTCGAGCCGATCTACGCCAAAGCACCTCCCGCGCTGACCACCGCCACTGACTTGAGTTGGACTTCGCACCCCGGCGGAATCGCGCTGATCGGGGCGGGGGAGGGCCGCTTCGCCTTCGACTGCGAGCAACCCCGTCACCAGACCCTGCTCCACCCCCACGCGCTCGCCACCCGCCCGGTTACCAACGCCGACTGGGACGAATTCATCGCGGACAGGGGCTACTCCAGTCCCACCCTTTGGCTGTCCGAAGGCTGGGACTGGGTCCGCCGTCAGGGCATCGCCGCCCCGCTCTACTGGCACGAGGATGGCACCGCCTTCACGCTGGCCGGCCGCATCGAGCGCAACCCCGCCGCGCCGGTCGCGCACATCAGTTTCTATGAAGCCGATGCCTTCGCCCACTGGGCCAGCGCCCGCTTGCCCCGCGAGGAGGAATGGGAAGCCGCCGCCCATGCCGCCGATCCCACCGAAGGTCAGCAACTGGATCAGGCCATCGCCACCGTCCCCGCGCCCAAATCGACCCTCTTCGGATCGGTCTGGGAATGGACCGGATCGGCCTTTCTCGCCCACCCCGGCTTCGCCCCCGCGAGCGGCACTGTCGGCGAGTACAACGGCAAATTCATGTCCGGCCAGTTCGTCCTGAAAGGTGCCAGCTGCGCCACGCCAAGAGGGCACTCGCGTGCGAGCTACCGTAACTTCTTCCCGCCCGCCGCGCGCTGGCAATTCACTGGAGCCCGCCTTGCTCGAGACCTCTGACGCGTCCTTTGCCGACGCTGCGCCAACCACTGCGAGCGACCCCCCGGTCGACCCCGCCTTCCGCGACGATGTGCTTCGCGGGCTCGCCGAGCCGATCCCGTCGATCCCCGCGCGCTGGCTCTACGACCGGCGCGGGTCGGAGCTGTTCGACGAGATTACCCGCCTCGATGCTTATTACCCCACCCGCACCGAGACCACGCTGCTCAAGTCAATCATGCCCGAGATCGCCGCCGCGCTCCCGACCGGGCTTGCGGTCGTCGAATTTGGCGCCGGTTCCGCGACCAAATCCCCCCTCTTGCTCGAAGCGATCCACCCCTCCGCCTACGTCCCGATCGACATTTCGGGCGATTATCTCCACGAAAGTGCGGGCGCGGTCGACGATCGCTTTGGCTTCCCCGTCCTCCCCGTCGTCGCGGATTTCACCAAGGCCCTCGCCCTCCCGCCGGAAATCGAAGCCGCCCCGAAACTCGGCTTCTTCCCCGGTTCGACGATCGGCAATTTCGTCCCCCGCAGCGCGACCGACCTCCTGCGCCATTTCCGCAGCCTGCTCGGCACCGGATCGCGGCTGCTCATCGGCATGGACCGCGTGAAGCCCGTCGATCGGCTGATCGCCGCCTACGACGACCCGCAAGGGGTGACCGCCGCCTTCAACACGAATCTCATCACGCGCATCAACCGCGAGCTTGGCGGCACCATCCCCGACGCCGCCTTCATCCACGAAGCGCGCTGGAACGACATGATCGGCCGCATCGAGATGCACCTGGTCGCCACTCGCGATGTCGATCTCACCATCGAGGGCCAGCCGTTCCACTTCGCGCAAGGCTCCTCGATCCACACCGAAAACAGCCACAAATACGGCCAGCGCGGCAGCCGCCTGCTGCTCCTCGCCGGCGGCTGGACCCCGGTCGCCGAATGGAGCGACCCCGCGGGCGACTTCGCTCTGATCCTCGCCGAAGCCCAGCACAACCGTTTTGCCCCCTAAGTTGTGCGGGTCCCGCCGCCCGGCTAGGACGCGCGCATGAACATTCTTCTCTCGCTTTTCTCGATCGTAATCATGCTGCTCAACGTCCGGTGGTGGATCATCATCATCCAGGCGATCCTGAGCTGGCTGCTTGCCTTCAACGTGCTCAACGTGTCCTCGCCTGCGGTGCGCCAGATCGCGCTTGCGCTCGAGAAGTTGACCGCTCCGCTCTACCGCCCGATCCGCCGGATCCTGCCCGATTTCGGCGGGATCGATTTCTCGCCGATGGTCGTGCTCCTGATTATCCTCGTCCTTCAAAAGCTGCTCGCCGGCGCGGCAATGGACATCGCGACCAGCACGACGGCCTGATCGTGACCGCCCGAATCATCGACGGCAAAGCCGCTGCCGCCACGCTCCGCACCGAAGTTGCCGTTGAAGTCGCGCGCTTCACCGCCGCGACCGGCCGCGCCCCCGGCCTCGCGGTCGTGCTCGTCGGCGAGGATCCGGCGAGCGCGGTCTATGTCCGCAACAAGGGCATTGCGACGCGCGAAGCCGGGATGCTCAGCTTCGAGCACAAGCTCGACGCCGAGACGACCTCGCAAGCCGACCTCCTCGCGCTTGTCGACCGCCTCAACGCCGACCCGGCGGTCGACGGAATCCTCGTGCAGCTGCCCTTGCCCCCGCAGATGGACGCCGACGCCATCCTGACCCGGATCGATCCCGACAAGGATGTCGACGGCTTCCACCCGGTCAACGCCGGGCGCCTCGCGACGGGCCTCCCTGGCTTCGTCCCGTGCACCCCCTATGGTTGCCTTCTTCTCCTGCGCGCCGAACTCGGCAACCTGTCAGGCAAATCCGCCGTCGTCATCGGCCGCTCGAACATCGTCGGCAAGCCAATGGCGATGCTCCTGCTCGCCGACAGCTGCACCGTCACTATTGCCCACAGCCGCACCAAGGACCTCCCGGCCGTCGTGCGCCAGGCCGACATCGTCGTCGCCGCAGTTGGGCGGGCCGAGATGGTCAAGGGCGACTGGCTCAAGCCCGGCGCGATCGTCATCGACGTCGGCATCAACCGCGTCCCCGCGTCCGAACCCGGCAAGACCCGCCTCGTCGGCGACGTCGACTTCGCCTCGGCGAGCCAAGTCGCTTCGGCGATCACCCCCGTTCCCGGCGGGGTTGGCCCGATGACCATCGCCTGCCTGATCCGCAATACCCTCGTCTCGGCCGCCCGGCGCGAGAACTTCAAGCTGGAGAACCCTCTGTGATCGCCCTGCTCCTCGCCGCCGCGCTCAGTGCTCATGCCCCGACCGCGATCGACGCCGAACGCGCCTTCGCCCGCGATGCGCAAAAGATCGGTCAATGGGCTGCCTTCCGCAAATACGCCGCCCACGACGCGGTGATGTTCACCCCCCAGGCGGTCTGGGCGCGCGATTCCCTCCGCAGCCGCAAGGAGCCGGCCCGCGCCGCAACCTGGTCCCCGTCCGCCTCGATCATGTCGTGCGACCGCAGCGTGGCGGTCAACGCCGGCCCCTATGCTACCGCCGACGGCCACCACGGCCGCTTCACGACCGTCTGGCTCAAGGGCAAGCGCGGCTGGAACTGGATCTTCGACGGCGGCGAGCCGACCGCCCAGGCTGTGCCGTCAGGCCCCGTCCCGATCGTGAGCCACGCCGCGTGCACCGGCCACCCGACCGGTGCCCCGGTCGCCACCCCGCCCGCGCTCTCGCCGCCGAGCACGGGCAAGCCCAACGACTATGGTCGCGGCGAATCCGCCGACCGGACGCTCGGCTGGGACTGGAAGGTCGACAAGACCGGCACACGCATTTTCCGCGTCTACCAATGGACCGGCCGCCACTATGCCCAGCGGGTCTATCAGCGCGTCGCGCCGTAAATGTTCGCGATTTTCAGTACCGCGCTGGTCAGCTTCCTCGTCATTATCGACCCGCCGGGGTGCGCCCCGATCTTTGCTTCGCTGACCGCCGGGACCAGCGCCGATCATCGCCGGAAGATGGCGGTGCGCTCGTCGCTGATCGCACTTGGCATCCTGCTGTTCTTCGCGCTGCTCGGGCGACCGCTGCTCCACACCCTCGGAATCACGCTTGCCGGCTTCCGCCTCGCTGGCGGGATCATGCTGTTCATCATCGCGCTCGAAATGGTGTTCGAAAAGCGCACCGCCCGCCGCGAGGAGCGGGCGAACGCCGTCGAGGCCGAGGGCGCCGAGGACATCTCGGTCTTCCCGATGGCCATCCCCATGATCGCGGGCCCGGGCTCGATCGCGACCGCGATGCTGCTCGTCTCGCGCGCAGAAGGCGTTGGCGAGACGGTCGCCGTGCTCGGCGCGATGGCGCTGGTCATCGCGCTCACCTTGCTGTCGATGCTCGCCGCTGGTCCGCTGATGCGGCTGATCGGCGCCAAGCTTGAGGCGATGATCACCCGCATCCTCGGCGTCATCCTCGCCGCCCTTGCCGCCCAGTTTGTTATCGACGGACTGAAACAGAGCTTTCCCGGCCTCTCCTGAGAAAAGCCAACCTTAGCCTAACCGATAATCCTGTACATTTTCAGTGGGTTGTCCTTGGGAAATGGGATCTCCTTGAGCCATGCCGGAACCTGTCCCCGCGACAACTGGCCGTAAAAGCCATTCGGCGCTTCGGCCATAAAGATCGTCGTCTGCGACATCGCCGGGCAGGTCAAGAGATAGTCAGCATGGTGCGCTAGTATGATCGCATGCGCCTCGTCCGCCGTCCCGCGAAAGGCGTGCATGACGTCACCGATCGCGTCGCCGTTGCGATGATAGGGCCCGGCGATCGACTTGTGGTGAGTGACCGTGATCAGCCGCGGTGCAAGATCGACGAAGGTGAACACCGTCCCCGCCGGCTGCAGCGCAACGGGCCTCATTGCCCACATCGTCGGGCACAGATTGTTCGCCCTGTTGATCGATTGCTCAACCTTGCTGTTCTTCTTGGCCGGAACGAAGCTGATCAAGGTTGGGACCAGCGCCCCGAACCCAAGCAGTGCAATGGCGGTCGTGCCGAGCACCCGCACGATGCTGTTCTGCGACGCGAAGGCACGCGGGGCGAGCAACCACGGGATCGCCACCGCACCGACCACGCCCAGCATCTGCGCCGCGGGTCCGGTGCGCGTCTGCCACGCTAGCAACGCCGTCGCCGCCACGGCTGGCGCCGCGACCGACAGCAAGGCGCGCAACCGCTCGCGGTCTTGCCTGAGCGTCCAGCCTAGCAGCGCATAGCCAACGATCCCGGTCACCGGCAGCGCGAGGATCAGCGAGGCGATCTGCCAGCCATTGGCCCACACCGGCCGCGCCTCGCGGACATGGCTCAGCCACAGCTGCGCGACCTCGGGCGACACCCCCTCCAATCGCGCCAGGCAGTGCGGCCACATCAGCGCATGGAACGCCGCCACGATCGCCCCCGCAGCCAGTGCGAGCGCGAGCCGCACGGTCCACTTCTCGACCCGCAGCATCGCCAGCCCGAGCAGCAAGGCGCCGCCGACCAGCGCATCCGACAGCCACACCGGCGACAGCGCGTCGCACACCGGCAGCCGGTTGGCGTAGGATGCGAACCCCGCGAACCCCAGCGCACAGCCCCCGCCGATGCTTACCGCGAACGCCGCCAGCCGCCGCCGTTCGTCGCGGTCGTCGACCCACGACAGCGCCGTCGCGATCCCCGACAGCGCGATGTAGATGATCATCTCCAGCCCGATGGTCAGAGACAGCGCCCCCGCGAGGCCCGTCGTCAGCCCGCCGCGCGCGCGTTTCGGGTCGGTCATCCCGCTCACCCCGATCGCCAGCAGCGCGAGCTGCCAGCCGTGGTGATCGATCCTCAAGGGCGTCACCATACCCAAGGTCGACCCGGCGAAGAATAGCGCGATGATCGCCAGCGGCCACGCCAGCGGCGCCATCAGCCGCCGCGCCGTCAGCACGATCGCGACCATCATCGGCAGCAGCGGCAACAGCGGCGCCACCGCGACCGCCACCTGCTCGGCAACGCGCCCGCCGACCAGCGGGCGCAGCGCCAGGATGATCCCCGCAATCGGCAAATCGACCAGCCGCGACCAGTGGATGTTGGCCCCGAACGGCGGGTTCATCTTGTACTGACGAAGGTCGAACCAGTCCTGCCCGGCAAGCAGTGCGCGAACCTGGCTCATCCGCATGTTATCGTCGGTATCGCCCAGCGCGAACCCACGAATCCGCGCCCACTCGTTGAACAGGAACCACGCCGACACGCCCAGCCAGGCGACGAACACCCCCCACCGCCAATGGCGGTCCAACTGCTCGAAAATCTTGTCCACCCGCACCCGTCCCGCAAAAAATGGCTTCCGTGCTCTAGTGGCTCGCGTCTAGAGAGCAAGCCAATGCGCGCGCTTGCCCTTCTCATCCCATCCTCGTTCATGGGGGAACGCCGCGCGGTCCTCCTCCAAGCGATGCGCTATGCCATCGCTGGCGGGATCATCACGCTGCTGGTGGCAGCGAGCTACTGGGCGGTGGCGACCTGGCTTCACGTCGACGCCAATCTTGCGCTCGCATTAGTATTCGTCTTCTTCTCGGGCGTAAGTTACGTCACGCACGGCAAGTACAGCTTCCAGGACCATGGGACACGCGATCGCCAGCATGTCCGAGCGGTGCGTTTCTTCATCATCAACCTGCTCGGCTTTGCGCTCAATCAGCTGTTCGTGTGGTTCTTGGTCAAACATCTGGGCGGACCGACTTGGTGGCCGATCCCGTTGATTGTCGTGCTGACTCCGTTGGTCACCTTCTCGCTTCATCGCCGCTGGGTCTACGCGTGAATAGCCTCACCCTGTCAATCATCGTTCCGGTGATGAATGAGGAGGAGACGATCGGCGTCTTCGTCGAGCGCCTCACTCGAGTGCTCTCCGCTCTCGATGACCCGGCGAAGGACTCATACGAGATCCTCTTCGTCGATGACGGCAGCCACGACCGCACCCTCGCTACCATCGTCGCCGCCAACACGCTCGACCCGCGAGTCCGCGGCCTTTCTCTGTCGCGCAATTTCGGCAAGGAAGCCGCGCTTTCGGCGGGCCTCGACCATGCCCGTGGAGAAGCCGTAGTGCCGATGGACGTCGACCTCCAGGACCCGCCCGAAGTGCTCGGCGACATGCTTCGCGAATGGCGCGCTGGCAATGACATCGTCTACGGCGTGCGCGACAACCGGGAAAGCGACAGCCTGCCCAAACGGCTCACCGCCGACCTTTATTACCGCGCGCACAATTGGCTCAGCCAGGACAAGATCCCCGAACATGCCGGCGACTTTCGGCTGCTTGACCGCAAGGTGGTCGAGGTCATCCGCCGCTTGCCCGAACGCAACCGTTTCATGAAGGGACTTTTCGCCTGGGCGGGGTTCAAGCAAGCTTCGGTCCGCTACCACCGCGAGGCGCGCACGGTCGGCACAACCAAGTTTCGTTATTGGAAGCTCTGGACGCTGGCGATTGACGGTATCACCTCTTCCTCGACCGTCCCGCTCCGCGTTTGGAGCTATCTAGGCGGCTTCGTCGCAATGGGCGCGATCTGCTATTCGATCCTGATCATCGTGCGCACCTTGCTCTATGGGGTTCAGGTTCCGGGTTACGCCTCGCTGCTCGTAGCGATTCTGTTTCTCGGCGGGCTCCAGCTGCTCTCGCTCGGCGTGCTCGGCGAATATGTCGGACGAATTATGATCGAGACCAAGGGCCGCCCGATCTACGTCATCCGCTCGACCATCGGGGAGTAATCAATGGAGCGACAAGCTTTCGACCGGATGGCCGAACTCGATTCAACCCACTGGTGGTACGTTGCGCGGCGCCGCATTCTTGCTAGCCTGATCGAGCGCGAGGTGCGCTTGCCCGTCAGGGCCGACATTCTCGAGATTGGCTGCGGCACTGGACACAACCTCGAAATGCTCAGCCGCTTTGGCGCACTGGGAGCGGTCGAGCTCGACGACGATGCCCGCGCGCTTGCCAGCAAACGTTTCGGCCGTCCCGTCCGCGCCGGCAAATTGCCCGACATCGCCGACGAGATCGATACAACCTTCGATCTCGTAACCCTGCTCGACGTGCTCGAACATATTTCCGATGACCGCGCGGCACTTGCCGCGATCGTCCGCTTGATGAAGCCCGGCGGAAAGCTGCTGCTGACTGTCCCCGCCAACCCGTGGATGTGGAGCGCGCACGACACCGTTCACCATCACCACCGCCGCTATCGCAAGCGAGAGATCGCCGCCCTGGCGCGCGAGGCCGGGCTTCAAGTCGACTTGCTCAGCCCGTTCAATTCGCTGCTCTACCCGCCGATCGCCGCGGTCCGGCTACTTGGTCAGTGGCGCGGCAAAGAAGATTCCGACGACCGCATGCCCGCCGCTCCGATCAACAGATTGCTCTCGGCGGTGTTCGGGTTGGAAAGCGCACTGGTCGGTAGGGTGCCGTTCCCTGTCGGCGTCTCGCTTGTCGCCATACTGCGTCGTCCCGTCGCGGTCCTGTAAAGCACCGAGTCCCGGTCCTCGTAGAGCTTCTCCCAATCCTTGACGAGATTGGGGTCGTAGGGGAATTTCTGGACAATCCAGACATAGTCGAATTTGGCCCGAGGGAATGTCGCGAGCGCCCGGTCAAGCCCGTAATTGAGCGAATTGCCGCACTCGTTGGGATGGACCTGCTGCGATGGATCAAAGGACCAGCGACCGAGCTGGAGGTCGGGCCGCACGGTCAGCAGTTGCGCCCCGGGCATACGCCACTCGCTGTTGACGAGTGCGTTTTTGCGCAAAATGACCATTGCTCCCAGCTGGCTTTTACGCGGCAAGGCCCATTCCTTGAAGCAAGGCAGCCCGTTGAGGAACAGAACCCGCGAGCCGGGCACCACATTATCAAGCGCGTTAAATTCGCGCTGCATTTCGTCCGACACGCGCGCCAAGCTCACGGTCGTCGTGGTGATCCGCAGCAGGAAGAATAACAACCCAGCAACGGCAAACATCCGCGCCATCGGCAAGTGCGTCTCGCCGCGGAAGCGGATGGCAATCAACGCAACTGCAAATAAATAAGGGATCAGTCGCATGTCGGCGTAGGCCGATCCAAACACGATTCGCGGCAGGAGCGCGAAGATTGCCACCAGCACCAAAACTGAAAAGCCGAGATTCCGTGAAAAGCCCAGTCGTTTGACGAGCAGGGCAAGGACTAGCACTAAGCCAGCGAGCCGCACGCAGTTGCGATCGTAACTGAGCCAGCGATCCCGCAGCGCGGATTCGATCCACAAGCCTTTTAGCGACCAATTGAACCAGTCTCCGGTATTGCCGCTGCCCTGGGCCTCGTGCCGCCAGAGGATCAGGAGCAGCAACGGACCCGCAAGGCACGCCGCGTGCAGCGTCGCATTGAGCGCGGCTCTCCACCAGCTTCTCCCCTGGTCATGCTGACGCACAGCTTCTGCCGAGAAGCACATCAGCCCTAGCGCGCCCCAACCGAAGGCGTGGCAGATGAACATGATGAAGGAAATTGGCACGAACAGCGCCAGCCTCAGGCGCTCTTTCCCCAGGCGCCCGAGCCTCAGCCACAATCCGAAGGCCAGAAACGCCAGCGCCATCGACAGCGCGAAATTTACAAAGCCGAACATAAACGGATGCCCGAACGCAAAGGGCAACGCGAACAGCGCCGTGGGTGGAATGCGGTTATGAACTTCGCGTGCGACCCACAGGAAACCGGCTACGGTTAACGGAGGGATGCACATCACGATCAACTTCGTACCGAGCTCAAGTCCGAAAAGCTTGGCCATCGGGATAATCAACAGGTCGACGCCTAGGTTCCCGACCAGCGCCCAATGATATTCATAATAGCGCTGGAGCAGTGGCGAATGCGCCAGCTCCATCTGGACATGGAAGCGTCCCATATGTCCCGGCAGATCGACCAGCGGCGGGATCGGGGGGTAGAGCAGGGGCACGAAGGCGAGCAGGATCATCGCCGCGACGAACCATCGGGTCTCCCACCACGGATGGGGGTCGGCAGGCGAGGGTGGGGCTGCGGCAGTGATCAACCGCGGTCGCGCCGTCCGAGGTGGCCCGAAGCCGGGATCATCGGTCGCGCCGTCCGAGCAAGCGAAGCCGCAGTGCGTTGAGCTTGATGAAACCTTCGGCGTCGCGCTGGTCATAGGCGCCGGCGTCGTCCTCGAAGGTCACGACTTTCTCGCTGTAGAGGCTCCTCGGCGAACGGCGACCGGTGATATGGGTGCCGCCCTTGTAGAGCTTCATGCGGACCTCGCCCTCGACCTTGGCCTGGCTATGGTCGATCGCCGCCTGGAGCATCTCGCGTTCGGGGCTGAACCAGAAGCCGTTGTAGAGCAATTCCGCATAACGCGGCATCAGCTCGTCCTTGAGGTGCGCTGCGCCGCGGTCGAGCGTCAGCTGCTCGATCGCACGGTGCGCGGCGTGGAGGATCGTGCCGCCCGGTGTCTCGTACATCCCGCGCGACTTCATTCCCACGAAGCGGTTCTCGACCAGGTCGAGCCGGCCGATGCCGTGGCGCTTGCCAAGCTCGTTCAATTTCATCAGCAGATTTGCAGGTGACAGCGCCACCCCGTTGACCGCGACCGCGTCACCGCGCTTGAACTCGACGGTAATCTCCTCGGGCGTATTGGGCGCCGAGATCAAATCGTCGGTGCGTGAATAGACATAGTCGGGCACCTCGACCCACGGGTCCTCGAGCACCTTTCCCTCGGACGAGGTGTGCAGCATATTGGCGTCGGTCGAAAACGGGCTTTCGCCGCGCTTGTCCTTCGGCACCGGGATCTGGTTCTTCTCGGCAAATTCGATCAGCGCGGTTCGGCTGGTCAAATCCCATTCGCGCCACGGAGCGATGACCTTGATGTCGGGCGCCAGTGCGTAATAGCCGAGCTCGAAGCGCACCTGGTCGTTGCCTTTGCCGGTCGCGCCGTGGCTGACCGCGTCGGCGCCGACTTGCCGCGCAATCTCGATCTGACGCTTGGCAATCAGCGGCCGCGCGATCGACGTGCCAAGCAGGTATAATCCCTCGTAGAGCGCATTGGCGCGCATCATCGGGAAGACATAGTCCCCGACAAATTCCTCCTTGAGGTCGTCGATGAAGATATGCTCGGGGCGGACCCCCATAAGCTCGGCCTTGGCGCGCGCGGGTCCAAGCTCCTCGCCCTGACCCAGGTCAGCGGTGAAGGTCACGACTTCGCAGCCGTAGGTGACTTGCAGCCACTTCAAGATGACGCTGGTGTCGAGCCCGCCCGAAAAGGCAAGCACCACGCGGCGCAGGCGGTCGGCCATGTGCAATTTACCCCTCAACGGACGCGGGCGCACTGCCACCAGCGCGCGCGCCATTCAAGCAGCATACAGCCTCCGATGCTAAACGCGTCCATCGATTCCCCGTGGAGAACGTCGTCATGAACAGGTTTCTGCTTTCCGTCGCGGGCTTCGTTGCAGCCCCGGCACTCGCCCAGACGGCGCCAATGATCCACACGCCGCCAGCCGGAATGATGGCCACCAGGGTCGAGGCCCGCGCCGAGATCGTTGCCCGCACCCAGCGGATGTTAGCCATGCTCGACACCAACCACGACAATGTTCTCGACCAGGCTGAGCTCGCCGCGGCTGGGAAGCGCTGGAATGGCGCGCGTGAAGCTGGCAGCGGTATGGCAACCGGCCGCATGCCGCTCGACCGAAACGCGATGTTCGACATGATCGACGCCGACCATGACGGCACGATCAGCCGCGACGAGTTCGCCCGCGCACCGACGCATCACGGCGAAGGCGCCGGCATGGAAGGCCACCGCGAGGGCATGGGCAAGGCTACCTTGGGAATGGGAATGGGCGGCGCCATGGCGCGGATGTGGACGATGGCCGACGCCAACCACGACGGCCGGGTCACGCTGCAGGAGGCAACCGACCTCGCGCTGGCGCACTTCGACCGCATGGACGCCAATCATGATGGCCAGTTGACCCCCGACGAGCGTGCCGCCGGGCGCGCTGAGATGGGCCAGATGCGCGGCCAGTAATTCTGGTCAACTTCACGAAGGGCCCGGTGCTTGCGCCGGGTCCTTTTTGCTGCTCCGATGCGAAAAGTACACGTACGCTGGAGTAGCTCATGCGCCTCACCACCCGCTTTGCCCTGATCGGCACGATGCTCTCGCTCCCCCTCGCCGCCGCGCGTGCCGATGAAGGGATGTGGACCTTCGATGCCTTCCCCACAGCCAAGATGCGCGCGGACTATGGCTTTGCTCCCGACCAGGCCTGGCTCGACCGCGTGCGCTCATCGGCGGTTCGCCTGACCGGAGGCTGTTCGGCCAGCTTCGTCAGCACCAGCGGGCTCATCCTCACCAACCACCATTGCGTCGCGGGCTGCCTTCAGGACTTGTCCGATCCCGCCCATGACTACCTTGCCCGAGGCTATACTGCGAGCGGACGCGCGGAGGAGCGTCTCTGTCCCGGCCAGCAGGCCGAAGTCGTCACCTCGATCCGCGACGTCACGGCCCAGGTGAAGGCGGCCACTGGCTCGCTCGCCGGCCTGGCCGCAGTCAAGGCACGCACCGCCGTTACGGCACAGATCGAGAGTGCCGGCTGCCCCGACACAAAGATCACCCGCTGCCAGGT
Source organism: Sphingomonas sp. (assembly GCA_025356055.1). Classification (GTDB taxonomy): domain Bacteria; phylum Pseudomonadota; class Alphaproteobacteria; order Sphingomonadales; family Sphingomonadaceae; genus Sphingomicrobium. The sequence continues at coordinate 28,134 of JANXUU010000150.1, forward strand.
TGTGACCCTCTACGGCGGCGGCCAGTTCAAACTCTACACTTACCGAAAATATTCGGATGTTCGAATCGTCTGGGCACCCGAATCGCGTGCGGAACAGTTCGGCGGCGACCCCGACAATTTTAACTTCCCGCGCTACGCGCTCGATGGCAGCTTCCTGCGCGCGTACGAGAACGGCAAGCCGGTCGCGACCCCGCAGCATCTGACTTGGGCAGCGCGCGCGCCGATCGACGGCGAGGCGACCTTTGTCGTCGGCAATCCTGGTACAACCGAACGGCTGCTCACCGGATCGCAGCTAGCCTTCGCCCGCGAAGTGACCGCGCCACTCGACTCGCTCCTGTTCTCCGAACTTCGCGGTCGCCTTATCGCGTCGATGGCGCAAAGCCCGCAGCGCGCGCGGGAAGGCAAGGAAGACCTCGACGGGGTCGAGAACAGCCTCAAGGTCTACATCGGCCGCGTCAAGGCGCTTGGCGACCCCGCGCTGAGCGGCAAGCTCGCCGCGGCGGAGACGGATCTTCGCGCCCGCTCGCGTGGCAATGCGGCCATCGGTGACCCCTGGGCTGACGCCGATCGCGCTGTCGCCGTCTATCGCAACCTTTACTTCGCTCAGCGCTTTCTCCGTCCGCGCAGTGATCTCTACGGCTATGCCGCGCGCCTCGTCCGCGCTGCCGAGGAGCGGACGAAGCCGAACGGCGAGCGCCTTCCCGGCTACAGCGACAGCGCGCTCCCCTTGCTCGAAAAACAGTTGCTCGACCCGACCCCTGTCACACCTTGGGTCGATCAACTCAAACTCGAGTTCTGGCTGTCGAAGGCGCGTGAAATTCTTGGGCCTGACGACGCCGACACCAAGCTTATCCTTGGCCGCGAATCCCCCGAGGGGCTGGCTGCGCGGCTGGTCGCGGGTACGCGCTTGAGGGACCCCGCCTATCGCCGTTCGCTATGGCAGGGCGGCAAGGCAGCGATCAACGCCTTGACCGACCCGATGATCGTCCTCGCGCGGAAACTCGATGCCCGCGATCGTCAGGTGATCGCATTGGTCGACGAGCAATACACCGGCCCGATCACGGCCGCTCGCGGCAAGATCGCCGACGCGCGTTTCGCCGCTTATGGCGACACCCTCTACCCCGACGCGACCTTCAGCCTGCGCATCAGTTACGGCAAGGTCGCAGGCTGGATGGAGCGAGGGAAAATGGTCCCGACGCGCACACTGATGGGCGGAATCTACGACCGCGCGACTGGCGCCGCGCCGTTCGACCTGCCGACTGCCTTCGTCACCAACCGAGCAAGGCTTAATCCCGGCGTCACCTATGACTTTGTCACCACCAACGACATCATCGGCGGCAATTCGGGATCACCGGTCATCGATCGCGCGGGCAACGTCATCGGCGCGGCGTTCGATGGCAATATCCACAGCTTGGCGGGCGATTACGCCTATAACGGCGATGATAACCGCACGGTGGCGGTCTCGACTGCGGCGCTCGAAGAGGGACTGCGTGTGCTTTATCCGGCGCCCGCGCTCCTTGCGGAACTGCACGCGAAATAGGGGGTCAGGCGGAGGCTCGATAACGAGCTTCCGCCTCCACCATATAATCGCGCGTGATCGGCAGCGCATATCGATCGCGGACATATTGCACTTGGTAATTGCACGCCGCTCCGGCCTCGAACATCACGATCCCGCCCGCCAGATAGAATTGCCACATGCGGAAAAAGCGCTCGTCGTACAGCGCGACGATCTCTGCCCTGCGCGCCTCGCACCGCTCGAGCCAGGCGCGCAGCGTATAGGCGTAATGAATCCTCAGCGTTTCGACATCGCTCGCGATCAACCGCACTTTCTCGCTCGCCGCCGACATCTGAGACAGGGACGGCAGATGATAGCCCGGGAAAATCCACTTGTTGGTGAACGGATCGGGCGCGCTTTCCGACCCGAGCCTGCCGATGGTGTGGAGCAGCATCACCCCGTCGCGCGTCAGCAGATTGCGACATGTCGAATAGAATTCGTCGTAATGCGCCGCGCCGACATGCTCGAACATCCCGACCGACACGATCCGGTCGAACGTTCCGGTCAGGCTGCGATAGTCGACCAGCTCGAACTTTACCCGGTCGGCGACCCCAGCCTCCTCGGCTCGTAGCCGCGCTACCTTGAGCTGTTCTTCGGACAGCGTTACGCCGAGCACGTCGACGCCCGCGACCTTGTTGAGGTATAGCGCCATCCCGCCCCACCCGCAGCCGATGTCGAGCACGTGCTGTGCCGGCTGGAGGTGCAGCTTCGCTGCGATATGCGCCTTTTTGTCAGCCTGAGCCTGCTCCAGGCTGTTCTTTGGGTCAGTGTAATAGGCGCAACTATACTGGCGGTCGTTGTCAAGAAACAGCTCATAGAGCTGGTCGCTAAGGTCGTAGTGATGCGCAACATTCTGTTTGGACTTTGCCGACCGATTGCGCCGGAACAGTTGGGTAATCTCGCCCATCTTGCCCTTCGAGATCATTTTGCGACCCTTGCCACCGTCCTCCCAGCGGTTGGCGCCGACGATCATCTCCAGCAGTTCGAGGATCGTCCCGTTCTCGATTACCAGCCTTTCGTCCATATAGGCTTCGCCGAACGCCAGCCGCGGATTGCGTGCGATGGCGAAACCGACAGTGCGGTCAGCAAAGCGGATCGTGAGTTCGGCGCCGTCGCCCGGGCCGAAGGTTTCGCGCTCGCCGCCGGGCGTGATCAGCGTCAGCCGACCGCGTGTGATAAGGGTCCCGAGCAATTTTCCGATCAACGACATGCAGCACTAACCTCGCTAGAAACCTGCCGTCTGCCGGTCGCGCCGCCTTGGCGCAAGCCTAGCGCGGGACGTTGCCGAACGCCCAGCGAACCGTCCCCGCCAGTCCAACGGCCGCCCCGCGCACCACCGGCAGCTCGCCCCGATCAAGATCGTTGAACGGCGCGGACACGGCCAATCAGTGCGAAGCCGGGCGCGTTGGCGGGGTTCACTCCGCTTCCACCGCCACCTGTTTCTCGTCGGCAAGCCGGTCGAGCTCGGCGCGAGACTTCTTTTCCGATGCGGTCTTCAACTGCCCGCAGGCCGCATCGATGTCGCGACCACGCGGGGTGCGCACCGGCGCCGAAATCCCGCCTGCGAAGATGATATTAGAGAAGCTGCGGATCCGCTCCGGCGTCGAGCATTCATAGGTCGCGCCCGGCCATGGATTAAACGGGATCAAATTGACCTTCGCGGGCAGGTCATAATGCTTGATCAACCGCACCAGCTCGCGCGCCTCGGCATCGCTGTCGTTCTTGTCCTTGAGCATGACATATTCGAAGGTGATCCGCCGCGCGTTGTTCGCGCCGGGATAGTCGGCGCAGGCCTGAAGCAGCTCCTCGATGCCGTACTTGCGGTTAATCGGCACGATCTCGTCGCGCACTTCCTTGGTCACCGCGTGGAGCGACACCGCGAGATTGACCCCGATCTCCTCGCCCGCCCGCGCCATCATCGGCACCACGCCGGAAGTCGACAAAGTGATCCGCCGCTTGCTCAGGCCCAGCCCGTCACCGTCCATCACGATCTTGAGCGCATCGCGAACATGCTCGAAATTGTAGAGCGGCTCGCCCATCCCCATCATCACGATATTGGTCAGCATCCGGCCTTCGGGAGCGGAAGGCCACTCGCCGAGGGCGTCCCTCGCCAGCATCACCTGCCCGACAATCTCGGCCGGCTCGAGGTTGCGCACCAGTCGCATCGTCCCGGTGTGGCAGAAGGTGCAGTTGAGCGTGCACCCGACCTGGCTAGATACGCACAGCGTGCCCCGATCGGCGTCGGGGATGAACACCATCTCATAGTCATGCCCGTCGTGGGTCCGCAGCAGCCACTTGCGCGTGCCGTCGGTCGATACTTGAGCCTCGACGACTTCGGGGCGGGTGATGACGAACCGCTCGGTCAGCCACGGCTGCTGCACCTTGGCGATATCGGTCATCAACCCGAAGTCGGTCACGCCGCGATTATAGACCCAGTGCCAGATCTGCTTGGCGCGGAGTTTCGCTACCCGCGGCTCGAGCCCGGCCTCCTCGAGAGCAGTCAGAATTGCGTCTCGCGCGCGCCCGATTAACTCGATTCGGCCATCCGCGCGAAGCACGAGGGGCCGTCCCACGGGAACGGGGTCGATCGGGCCGGGAATCGGCATCAGGGAGGTGTCGGCGCTCATGGCGAGCCGCCCATCTAGCGACGAATGACCGCTTTTTCTAGCGTCTCGCTGCGCACGCCGCCGCAGCGTCGATAGCGCCCGCTGCACCGTCCAAAGAATAGCGGTCGACGAACCGCCTGCCGCTCGCTGCGCCCGCCTCGACCTTCATCGCGCCGCCACCGCGCATCGCGGCAATGATCGCTGTCTCCTGCGCCGCGCCCCGGCTCCACGCGAACGATGAGCGTGAGATCAGCAGGAACGGCTGGTCGCGGACCGTCAGCAGGACCGTAGCGTCGGGCCTCGGCGGCTTGCCGAGCCGAAGGGCCAGCACGCCTTGCCGCTCGCCGCCGCGTGCAAACAATATCGCCGCGCTTGCCTGCTCGCCGCGCTCGCTCGTCACCCGCAACGCCCGGCTTCCCGCCTCGCAGCGTGTGCCCCGATCGAGCGCCGCCCATGCCCCGTCGGCAAACACGATCCGCGGTGCCGCCCCGCCCAGCGCCAGAGCGGCGAGCGGTAAACTCCATCTTAGAGAATGCGTCCCCATCGCCTCACCTTATCGGGTGCTGCGTCGGCGTCCACCTCCCGCCACCGTATTCGCCGCATGATTGTTGCCCGCTCCCAGATGTGACACTTTTCTCGCTGCTCGGATCTGCAGCCCTTGGGGGGGCCATGTACCGAGTCGTCATTGCCTGACATGGGGTTTGCCCCGATCCTGACCGCGCTCGCCGAGGAGCTCGCGCTGTTCGCCGGCGTCGGCTTCGCGCTGTTCGCGCTCGACGACCTCGCGGTCGATCTCATCTATTTCGCCCGTCGGCTGTGGCGCGGCGCGACCGTCTACACCCGCTACCCGCGAGCCTTTGCCCAGACGATGATCGGGCCCGACCATGGCGGTTGGATGGCGGTGTTCATCCCCGCTTGGGACGAAGGCGCAGTCATCGCCCCGATGCTGCGCGAAACGCTCACCCGCTTCGGTCCCGGCGACTATCGCCTCTTCGTCGGCCACTATCCCAACGACCCTGCTACGGCGCAGGCGATAGCCTTGGTGTGCGACCCGCGCATTGTCCCGGTGACCGTCCCGCACCCCGGCCCGACGACCAAGGCCGATTGCCTCAACCACCTCTATGCAGCGCTTCAGCACGAGGAGGCGGCGAGGGGGCCAGCGCACGCAATCGTGCTCCACGATGCCGAGGACGTCGTCCACCCGTGCGAGCTGACCCTGTTCGCCCGGCTGATCAAACGCGCCGCCGCGATCCAGCTGCCCGTCGTCCCCTTGCCCGACCCGACCAGCCCGTGGATCGCGGGCCATTATTGCGACGAGTTCGCCGAGAGCCACGGCAAGGAGCTGGTCGTGCGCGAAGCCGTCGGCGCCGCCATCCCACTCGCCGGCGTCGCCTGCGCAATTGAACGTGGCGCGCTTGCGCGGCTTGCCGAAGGGCACAATGGCCGCCCCTTCGCCTCTGACAGCATGACCGAGGATTATGAAGTCGGCCTCCGCCTCGGCGCGCTTGGCCTCAAGACGATATTCGTGCGCATCCCCGCTGCGCCCGGAGACCGAGCGGCCATTGCCAGCCGGGGTCATTTCCCGGCGACCCTCGATGCCGCCGTCCGCCAGAAAGCCCGTTGGATCGGCGGGATCGCCTTTTCAGGCTGGGACCGTCTCGGCTGGCACGGCGGGCTCGGCGAGCGATGGATGCGCCTACGCGACCGGCGCGGGCCGCTGGCGGCGCTGCTGATGCTCGCCGGCTATGGCGCAATGCTGTTGTGGGGCCAGCTCGCGCTCGCCCAGTCGCTCGGCGCCTCGATCGCGCTCGTCGTCGGACCCAGGCTCGCATTGCTGCTCAAGCTCAACTTCGCGCTGCTGCTGTGGCGCATTGTCATGCGTTTTGGTTTCACCGCCGCCGCCTATGGCCTTTCCGAGGGGCTGCTCTCGGTCCCGCGGCTGGTCGTCGCCAACCTCATCGCCATCCTCGCTGTCCGCCGCGCGCTCGCACTCCACGGTGCGCCGGGCCCGCGCGAATGGGACAAGACCCGTCACATTTTTCCCAAGGAGCTTGGCGCATGACCGCTTCGACCCGCTTCCTCGGCTTCGCCGTACTCGCCTGGGCCGGGGTGCGCGCCGTCAGTCTCGGGCTCGTCCCGGGCAGTGGCGCCGTCGCCAGCAGCCTTCCAACGGCCGCACTCGCCGCGCCGACGCCCGGCGCTATCGCGACGACCGAATTCGCCCCGCTCGATCCGGTGACCGCTCCGCCCAAAAGCGGGGAAGGGGGCTATGAAGCCGGGGAAGGGAGCAATGCAGCGCCGACTTACGCCCCGCGCGCCGATGTTGACGCGCCTTACCCTCGGCGCCGCGACGCCCGCCGCGTTCGCCGCCTCGCCTACGCCGAGCCGCGCGAATATGCCTACGCCGACGCCACCCCACGCCAGTCCCGGGCACGCATCCGTTACCTTCACGATGATGGTCGATCCTATGTCAGCGACACGCTCATGCCCGAACCGCGCCGCCTGCCGTTCAGTGGTGATCCGATGCCTCCCGAGCCTGCGCCGATGAAGCTTGCGTCGACCTCGATGCCGACTGCCCACGGGCCGTCCCCGGCGAGTGCGGCCGACCCCGCGGCTCCGCCGCTTCTACGCAAATCAAATCGCCTCGAGCTTTCGAGCTGGGCTATGATGCGCGGCAAGCCGGGCGATATCCTCGGCCCAAACAGCCTCGCCGCGACCGGCGCGACGCTCGGCGGCAGCCAGGCTGGCGCGCGCATCACGTATTGGGCGACCCCTCACCTCGCCGCCAGCCTGCGCATGTCGAGTCCGATCGGCGGCGCGCGCGGCGGCGAGATGGGGCTCGGGGTGCGCTTTCGGCCGTGGTTGTCGGTCCCCTTCGCGATCACCGCCGAACGGCGCCAGCGGTTCGGCCGCGCGGGGGGACGCAATGACTTCGCGCTGTCCGCCGAGGGTGGCTTGTGGGACAAGCCGATGCCGATGGGCTTCCGCCTCAACGCCTATGCCCAGGCCGGGGTCGTCGGGATCAAGTCTCACGACCTGTTCGGCGACGGCGCGTTCACCCTGACGCGCCCGATCTGGCGCAACATCTCCGCCGGCTTCGGCATGTGGGGCGGGGCGCAGCCGCATTTGTTCCGCCTCGACGCCGGCCCCCGCCTGACGATCGCGATGAAGCACGGCATCCGCGTCCATGCCGACTATCGCCAGCGCCTGCGCGGCACCGCCTTTCCTTCGTCGGGTCCGTCAGTCACCATCGCGGGCGATTTCTGACGCCAGCGAGCATTGCGACCGCAGCGCTCGGCCCCTAGCATCGTGTCCGGTTATGCACGTCTATCTTCCTATCGCCGGTCAATCGGTCAACGCTTTGCTGATCATCGCCCTGGGGGCACTGGTCGGCGTGCTGTCGGGGCTGTTCGGGGTCGGCGGCGGGTTCCTCACGACTCCGCTCCTCATCTTCTATGGCATTCCCCCGACCGTCGCGGTCGCCTCCGCCACCACCCAGATCACGGGCGCGAGCGTTTCTGGCGCGCTCGCCCATTGGCGGCGCGGCGGAGTCGACCTGAAGATGGGACTGGTCATGATCGGCGGTGGCCTTGCCGGATCGCTGGCCGGCGCCGCGCTGTTCCGGATTCTCCAGACCACTGGTCAAGTCGACCTCGTCGTCGGATTTCTCTACGTCGTGCTTCTCGGCTCGATCGGAATCCTCATGCTCAAGGACGCGGTGTTCGCGCTGGGCTGGCTAATACGCGAGCGGCCGAAGATCCAGCCGCGCCACAATCGCTGGGTCGCCAGTCTCCCGTTCCGCACCCGCTTCTATGCCTCTGGGCTATACCTCTCGCCGCTCGCCCCCGCGCTGCTCGGCTTCGGTGCGGGAATTCTGACCGTGCTTCTGGGCGTCGGTGGCGGCTTCGTTCTGGTCCCGGCGATGATTTACCTTCTTGGCATGGCGGCGCGCGTCGTCATTGGCACCAGCCTTCTCATGATCCTCGTGGTCAGCGCCGCGACCACGCTCATCCAGGCAATGACCAGCGGCGCGGTCGACATCGTGCTGGCCGCGCTGCTCCTCGTCGGCGGCGTGATCGGCGCGCAATATGGTGCGCAACTCGCGACCCGCCTGAAGCCCGACCTGCTCCGCCTCGCGCTGGCTGTCATCATCCTTCTCGTCGCGCTGCGCATGGCGCTCGGTCTCGCCTGGCACCCCGACGAAATCTTCACGATCGAGCTGTTGTGAAGCAGCGCGACGATCAAACTGCTGTTGTGAAGCAGCGCGACCGTCAATTCCTGCTGTGAGGCGCGCCGTGCTCCTCGCGCTCCCGCTGCTCACCGCCGCGACCAAGCCCGAGCTCGTCCCCGACGTTTCCGCGCGAGAAGTCGAGATTCGCTACAGCTTCACCGGCGCGCAGCTGCTCCTGTTCGGCGCAGTGCTCTACCCCGGCGGCCGCGTCCCAAATCGCCCCGCCGATGTCGTCGTCGTCCTGCGCGGCCCCGACCAGCCGATCCTCATCCGCGAGAAGTCCAAGGTCGCCGGCATCTGGATGAACACCGACCAGAGCCGCTTCCGCTCGGCCCCCAGCTTCTACTCGGTTGCTTCGTCGCGCCCGCTGCGCGATCTCGTCGACGACCGCACCGCCTCGATCTACGAGCTCGGTCTCAAGAACCTGCAGCTTTCTCCTGGCGGGGGAGCGCTTCCTGGCCATGAACGCCATTTCGAGGCTGGCTTGCTCGAACTGCGCCGCGGCCAGGGCCTCTACGCCGAAAACCCCAGGGGGATCGAGGTTACTAACGGCGTCCTCTACCGCGCCGCGATCGCCATTCCGAGCTCGGTCCCGGTCGGTACCTACACCGCCGAGACTTTCCTCATCGACCACGGCCGCGTCCTCGCCGCCGCCACGCGCGACGTGAAGATCGGCAAGTCAGGGTTCGAACGCTATGTCGCGCTCGTCGCCCGCCGGCACGCCTTCGTCTACGGCATCGCCGCGATCCTGCTGTCCTTGGGGCTGGGCTGGGCTGCTGCGGCAGCCTTCCGCCGCCGCGGGTAGAGCGTCCTCTAACCCTATCTTAACCGCGATCGCCTATCCCCATGCCATTCAGCATCTGGTGAGCGCGCGCATGGACGATAATTCGAGTCTCAAGCAATTCCTCGACGAAATCGGCAGCTATGGCGATGCGGAAAGCGTGCCGGGGCGTGCCGCCCAGGCCCCGTCTGCGCCGCAGTTGGCGATCGGCCGAGTTCTCGAGATCGCCGGATCGGGCTCTGCCGTGGTCATGGACGCCGCCGCACTCCACGCGCTCGCGACCAACGTCGACCCGTCGCTCGCCATGTCGGGCCAGGTCGGCAGCCAAATCAAGATGCACGTCGCGGGCGCCTGGCTGATCGCTAACGTTCGCACGCTGCGTGTCGGTGATGAGCCCGGCACGGTCTGCGCCAAGGTCGATTTCCTCGGCGAGGGCAAGCAGGCCGACGACGGCAGACTGGTCAGTTTCCGCCGCGGCGTGACCCGCTACCCGATCCCCGGCGACGAGCTGTTCCCGGTCTCGACCAACGACATGCAGGGCATCTTCGCCGCCGACGACAGCCCGCACATCGAGATCGGCACCGTGTACCCGACCGACGACATCCGCGGCACGCTTTACGTCGACCCGATGCTGTCGAAGCATTTTGCGATCCTCGGCTCGACCGGCACCGGCAAGTCGACCTCGGTCGCGTTGATTCTTCACCGCATCTCGCAATTGTCGCCAGAAGGTCACATCGTGATGATCGATCCGCACGGTGAATATTCGGCAGCGTTCAAGGATTGCGGCGAGCTGTTCAATGCCGACAACCTCCAGCTGCCCTACTGGCTGCTTAACTTCGAGGAGCATTGCGTGGTCCTGCTGACGACCGACGGCGCCGAGCGCCAGCGCGACAGTGACATCCTTGCCAAATGCCTGCTCGGCGCCCGCAGCAAGGGCAAGACAGGCGAGCAATATGGCCGGATTACCGTCGACTCGCCGATCCCGTATCTATTGTCGGATCTCAACACGATTCTGGTTAACGAAATGGGCAAGCTCGACCGCGCCGGCGACACGCTGCCCTACCAGCGGCTCAAGACCAAGCTCGACGAACTGAAGGCCGACCCGCGCTATTCGTTCATGTTTTCGGGCATGCTCGTGTCGGATTCGATGGCGACCTTCCTCGCGAAACTGTTCCGCCTGCCGAGCCATGGTCGGCCAATCTCGATCGTCGATGTGTCGGGCATTCCGTCCGAAGTCACCTCGGTCGTCGTCTCGGTGCTCGCGCGCATGGTGTTCGATTACGCCATCTGGTCGCGTACCGAAGCCCAGCGCCCGATCCTGCTCGTGTGCGAGGAAGCCCATCGCTACGTTCCCAAGGACGATCAGGCGAGCGGCCAGGCGGTGCGCAAGATCCTTGAGCGAATCGCGAAGGAAGGACGTAAATATGGCGTCTCGCTCGGCCTCATCACGCAGCGCCCTTCGGACCTTGCCGAAGGCGTGCTGTCACAGTGCGGCACGATCATCGCCATGCGTCTCAACAACGAGCGCGATCAGGCCTGCGTCCGCGCCGCCATGCCTGAAGGCGCGCGCGGCTTCCTCGACGCCATTCCGGCCCTGCGCAACCGCGAATGCATCGTCTGCGGCGAAGGGGTGGCGATCCCGATCCGGGTGCGCTTCGACGACCTCGAGCCCGAGAAACGCCCGGCCTCGTCCGACCCGAGCTTTGCCGTCTTGTGGCGCGAGACCGGCGGCGAGGAAGGCATCATCCAGCGCACGATCAAACGCTGGCGCGGCCACGGCCGCTAGGGCAAACGCTGGCGCGGCCACGGGCGCTAGGCAAACGCTGGCGCGGCCGCGGGCGCTAGGGCTCACTTCATCGTCACTTCGAGCCACATCGTGCGCGGCAGGGCGCGCTCGATCGATCCGTCGGTGGAGATGCCCGCTTCGACCTGTTCGTCGAAAAGGTTTTCGCCGCGCAGGCCAATCGCAAGGTGGCGGCTCAACGGGAGTTCAGCGAAGGCATCGACGGCGAAGGCGGGTTTCAGCCTGCGCTGATTGAGGTCGTCCTCATATTGGCTCGAACTTTGGCGTGCCGTCAGCGATAGGCGAAGGTCGCGAGGAGAAGTCCAGCCGACCGTCGCCGAGACTTGGTGTTCGGGGGTTTGCGCCGGGCGAAGGCCTTCGAGCGCGCGGCCCGCGCCGTCGTCCCGCACCTTTGCATCGACGTACCCGTAAGAAAGATGGGCGTCGAACGGGCGGCGGCGGAGGTCGAAGCCGAACTCGGCACCGCTTGTGGCGATGGCGTCGAGATTCTCTCGCAGACGAAAACTGCCTGAGGCGCTGACGAAGCCAACACCCGGAAAAATGCCGGGTCCGCGCGCGACGGTGACGTTCGCGATCGCACCGTGCAGCCGGGCGGTGAAAAAGGTGAAAGTCGCCTTGGCATAGGGGGACGGCGACCAGTCGACTCCGGCCTCGGCGCCGGTCAGCGTTTCGGGATCGAGCGCGGCATTCGCGGCAGTGGCGTCCGCCCCCGCGCGGAACGGGCGATAGAGTTCGTTGAGCGTCGGCAAGCGCCACCCGCGATAAGCAGCGGCGCGCAGCGTGAGGCCACTCCCCGGACGGTAGGCGAGCGCGACGCGGCCGGTCGGCTGCCAGCCGTCGCGGTCGGCGAATTTGGTGTTGGTCAGGGTCATACCGGCCAGCGTTTGTTCGAACAGCCGACCGTTGCGGATCGACCAATGATCGACGCGGCCCGAGAGGCTGGCGGTTAGCGCGCCCTTGGTCAATGTCGCGTCAGCGAAGGCTCCCGAGGTCAGCGAGCGGCCGCCGGCGACTCGGCGACGGGTCGCCGAGCCGGCGACATATTGATAAAATTCGCGAGTCTCGCCGCGCACCGCGCGCAGGTCGGCGCCGAGGCGGAGCTCGAGGTCGCCGCTAAGCGGAACGACATCGGCACGCGCGCCCCATCCCGTCGAGGGTACGGCATATTGGTCGAGGACCAGGGTCGAGCTCGAGCGGCCGGCATTGATCGCGGCGGACTCGCTGGCGAAGCGGCGTTTTTGACCATAGCCGAGCAGCGACCAGCGCAGCGCACCCTTGCCGACGAGGCGCAGCGACCCGTCGACGCCGTGGCCGCGGTTGTCGGTGTGGTCGATGCCTCGGTTGCGGCGGTCATCGAAGGCGGACAGGTTGGCCTGGAGCTCGGTTGCTGGGCCGAGCGCGGTAACGGCGCGGACGGCGCCCGAGACCTGGCGATAAGGCGCGGCATGGTCGGCCGGTCCCCGATTGGCGGCGACGATGGGGATGAATCCGTCACCCGTGGCGAAGGCGCCCGACGCGGTGATGAAGCTCGACCGACCCATGATCGTGAGCGAACCGCGGGCGTCGCGCGAATCGCGACTGCCGATCGCGAGACGTGCGTCGATCGGGTCGAGGTCGCCCGGTGCTGCGCTCTCGATCTCGACCGTCCCCCCGATCGCGCCCGGACCCCATAGGGCACTGCCACCGCCGCGGGTCACGCGAATGTGGCCGATTCGGTCGGTGGCGATAGCGGGGAAGCTGATCCAGCCGCCGAACGGGTCGGCCTGGGGGACGCCGTCGAGGATGAGCAGCGCGCGGCTGGAGGCGTTGCCGCCGAGGCCGCGCAGCGTGATCGACTGGCTGGTGGCATTGGCCGAGCGGGAGTCCGAACGGCGGAAGCCCTGCACGCCCGCGACGTCGCGCAGCACGTCTTCAAGGCGGCCGCTGGCGGATTGGAGAATTCGCGCGCGGTCGATCGTGGCGATGTCATAGGCGGCGGCGGCTTTGGGCGGCGCGAGGCCCCGGCCGGTGACGATAATCGGGTCGCCGAGCATGGGCACCTCGGCAACGAGCGGCGAGGCAGTCAATAACAAGATGGCGATCAGGACGCACACACGAGCGGGGACCATAATTAAAAGCCAGCCTCTTCTGATGGCCGCGGAAGCGCCGGGGCAAGCTGCCGAATTGCAGCAGGATTACCTTAGAAAAGAAATATGGTGTTGCCACCCAGTTACCGATCGAATTCGCGAAAGGCGTCCTCCGCGCCTCGTCGCTCAGACGCGAGCCCGGACCAATGTTAATCACTGCGCCGGCAGTCTACCCGCTCGCCCACTGGCTTTAGCGGAAGTGAGCGATAGAGGGCGATCGGCGGCGATCCGGGCGGCGTTGGCGCGCGAAGCAAAACAGCATCGCCTCGCCTCCGAAACATTACGCCGGCCGACGCCCACGCGGGACGGATTGAAACGGCGCGGATCGCGTCCGAGGCGTTGATGATCGCGTTGGTTAACCGCGGGCGGCGCGACAAAAATCGTCTCTGGTGGCGTCGATGCCTTGCCAAGTAATCGTCCAGCCGCCGCTTAACCCGCCACGTCATCGGCTGCGTCTCCCGCAATCGACATGCGTGAACCGGGCGCGGACGCGATGAGGAACGGTGAGCAAGGGCCCGCGTTCTTGGCATCAGGAGAAAGAGATTATGGCTGGTGGATGGACGCGGGATGGCGCGGTGCAGGAGCAGATCGACGACACGGTGAAAGATGCTGTGGACGCTGCACGCGCCCGACTGCGCACTGGCAAGGGTGCCGAAGACTGCGACGACTGTGGCGAACCAATACCTAAACCACGACGGCAAGCCCAGCCAGGAACGCGGACCTGCATCGGATGTCAGTCGATCCGCGACAAGCTGGTCGTCCATTCAGCGATCAATCGGCGGGGCAGCAAGGATAGCCAGCTACGCTGACGAACTCCAAATTGCGCGCTGAGCTTGCTAAGCGATTACCACATTGAAACGCAATTTCTTCGCGGTCGGAACAGAGGTGGCTCGGTTTGTTTGAACAGGCTCGCGCGATTATTAAGTGGAGCGTCTGCCGGTTTCATGCCGCTGCGAGAAGCGGTTGGTTGAAGTAGGCCTGATCGGGTGTCTTGCGGTCAAGTGAAGAATGCGGCCGTC
>JANXUU010000035.1 GCA_025356055.1 Sphingomonas sp.
CGGCGACACCGTGCGCATGAAATTGCCAGGGGACATGGCCTATCGCCGAGAAATAGCTTGGCCAGAACCCCAGACCGATCACGACCAAGACGAACAGCACATAATAATGTGCGTGGCGATATGGCATGGGCACCCCCTCCCCGCATTGTCCTGCCGGTGGCTATCAGGTTTTTGCCGCTAGGTGAATGACGCCGATGGTGCGGCCAAAAGCGCTGCCTCGCGTGCTGGCGGTCCATGCCGTCGACCGTCATCCAACGCTTCGATTAAACCAGCTGACCAGCATTAGCCCAAAGCACGGTCAGGAGGCTGTATGGCAGTGAAAAACAGTTCGCGCCGACGGAAGCAGTTGCGGCACCGGCTCGAACAGGTGGAGCAGCTCGCGCGCGGGCGGTTTGCCTCGGTCGCCAATATGGCGGTGCGGTCGGTTGGACATTCGAATGTTCACACATGTTCGCGCTCGTGACGATGGTTCGTCGAGGGTCGGTTTCCGGAAGAAAGAAAGAGCAGACGCGAACGGACCGAGATGGCAAAGTATCTCACGATCGGGGTGCTGTAGGACAGGCAAATCGACGATGTCCGCAAGTGGTGGATAGCGGCCCTTCTGCTCTCGGGCGGCGCGCGGCATTAGCGGACCTTCAATCATCTGGGGGTGGGTAGTTGTGGCCGGCAGCTAAGCGCCCGAATTTGGTTGCAGCGAGCGCAGGCGCATTATCCTGCAAGCGGCCAATTTTTTGGCGGCGATCGATTCATCACGCACGCGCGAACGATGTGGCGTTGCTTCGACGAGCCTCTCGTGTAGGCGACCTTGATCAAAAGGGGAATGAAATGCTGGATGGACAGAAGGTTTTGTGCTCGGCATGGCTGGCGCTTCTATCCGCCCCGGCACTAGCGAACGACCTCGTCGTCCACGCCGGAACGCTGATCGACGGCATCAACCAGACGCCGGCGCGCCAGATGTCGATCCTGATCCACGACGACCGCATCGTGAGTGTGCAACCCGGCTTCCAGTCGCCCGCTGGGGCCGAGGTCGTCGACTTGTCGCATGAAACGGTCATGCCCGGCTTCATTGACGCTCACGTCCACGTCTCCGCCAAGCTGCCGAGCCGCGCAAACGCCACCGAAGACTGGCTGACACACTCTAATCTGGACCGCGCCTTCGACGCCGCGCTGTTTGTTCGCCAGATGCTGCAACAGGGCTTTACCAGCGCACGCGATGTCGGCGGCGGCGACGAGACGGTTGCGGTCCGCGACGCAATCGACGCCGGCAAGATCGACGGTCCACGGCTGTGGGTCTCGCTCGAGCCGCTTGGCCCCACGGCCGGGCATGGCGATCCGCGCAACGGGCTGGACCATGACCTTGCCCACCCCGGTTGAGAAAACGGCATTGTCGATACGCCCGAACAGGCGCGTATCCGCGTGCGCGAGCATAAGAGGCGCGGCGCCGATCTCATCAAAATCCTGCCGTCCGGCGGCATCGCTTCAACCGGTGACGACCCGCGCCAGCAGCTCATGACCAACGAGGAAATGCAGGTGGCGGTCGCGACGGCGCACAGCCTCGGCATGAAAGTCGCGGCGCACATCTACCCCGCTGCCGCCATCGAGAATGCCGTCCGCGCAGGCGTGGATTCGGTCGAACATGGCTCGTTCGCAACGGCCGCTACCTTCGCTTTGATGAAGGCACGTGGCACCTATCTCGTGCCGACGCTCACCGTCTACGAGATCTTCTATGAAGCCGCGCGCGACCATCCCGAGCTGCTGACTCCCGGCACCGCACCCAAGGAGCTCGCCAACGACCTGCTTCCCAAGAAGAACCTGCCGCTCGCGATTCGATCCGGGGTCAAGATCGCGTATGGCACCGACATTGGCGAGGGCGACCGTGCCATGGAGTTCGGCCTGCTCACAAGCAATGGCATGAAGCCCATTGACGCCGTTTTCGCAGCGACGCGCAACGCCGCCGACCTGATCGGTGTGAGCGATCGCATCGGATCCGTGCAGGCTGGTCACTATGCTGATCTCGTCGCGGTCGCAGGCGATCCGCTGAGGGATCCCGACCAATTTGAGCACGTGACGTTCGTAATGAAGGGAGGCGTCGTTTATCGGCGAAACGGTAAGCCCGTTGCGCAATGAGCGCATTCGGGAAGGCAGCTGCGGACGCTAGCAACCACGTAAGCCGACCGGCGATACCAGTGTGACGGCCGCGCTCAACCGACGGTGGCACACCCCAATTTATCCTTGAACTATGCTGGCTAATTGCCGTGCTGAGAGGCTGCTCCCGAATGGCGGCTTTTGGGCACCCGAAGATTGATGATCTAAGACCGGCTTTGGGTCCCAAGCGGTCACTGCGACCCTACCCCGCCGCAACCCTTACCGCGTCGCAAATGCCGTCAACGAGCGCCTCGACCATGGCGAGGTCGTCGCCTTCGGCCATGACGCGGATCAGGGGTTCGGTGCCTGACTTGCGGATCACGAGGCGGCCGCGCCCGGCGAGTTTGGCTTCGGCATCGGCGATGGCGGCCTTGACCGCCGCGTCGTCGAGCGGCTGGCCTTTCGCGAACCGGACATTCTTGAGCAGTTGCGGCACCGGCTCGAACAGATGGAGCAGCTCGCTCGCGGGCTTGTCGCGCTCGATCAGCGCGGCGAGCACCTGCAGCCCGGCGACCAGCCCGTCGCCGGTGGTCGAATGATCGGACAGGATGATGTGCCCCGACTGCTCGCCGCCGACATTGCGGCCGCGCGCGCGCATCGCTTCGAGCACATAGCGGTCGCCGACCTGGGTCCGCTCGAGCGCGATGCCATCCTGGGCGAGGCGGCGTTCGAGCCCGAGGTTGGACATCACCGTCGCGACGACGGCATTGCCCATCAGCGCCTCGCGCCGGTGATGTTCGATCGCGATCAGCGCCATCAGCTGGTCGCCGTCGACGATAATGCCCGTCTCGTCGACCACGATCAGCCGATCGGCATCGCCATCGAGCGCGAGGCCGATGTCGGCGCCCGACGCGACCACGGTTTCCTGGAGCAGCAGCGGTTCGGTCGAGCCGCAGCCGTCGTTGATGTTGAGCCCATCGGGCGAGACGCCGAGCGGAATGACGTCGGCGCCCAGCTCCCACAAGGCCTCGGGCGCGACCGAATAGGCCGCCCCATTGGCGCAATCGAGGACGATCTTGAGCCCGTCGAGCCGGAGACGGTCGGGAAAGGTTGATTTGGCGAAATGGACATAGCGGCCGCGCGCGTCGTCGATGCGTTTCGCGCGCCCGATATGGGCCGGTGCGACGAGCACGGACACGTCGCCGAGCCGCGCCTCGATCGCCAGCTCGTCCTCCTCGCTGAGTTTATAGCCGTCGGGGCCGAACAACTTGATGCCGTTGTCGGCGAACTTATTATGGCTGGCCGAGATCATCACGCCGAGGTCGGCGCGCATCGAGCGGGTGAGCATCGCCACCGCCGGGGTCGGCATCGGCCCGAGCAGGACGACGTCCATCCCGACGCTGGCGAACCCGGCGACCAGCGCCGATTCCATCATATAGCCCGACAGCCGCGTATCCTTGCCGATCACCACGCGGTGGCGATGGTCGCCGCGCAGGAAATGCGCGCCCGCCGCTTGGCCGACCTTGACGGCGATCTCGACCGTCATCGGGGCGGTGTTGGTGCGCCCACGGATGCCGTCGGTGCCGAAGAATTTGCGGGTCATGGCGGGGCCTTAGCGGCCTATCCGAGCCAGCGCCACGGCCCCGCGCCGATCGCGCCGTGAGCAAAGGTCGCAAACAGGAACAGCACAGTGCCGCCGATCAGCGCGAACGCTCCCGGCGAGGCCAAGCCGCGACCGAACGGCACAAGGCTGGTCCTTGCCTCCCATTCCTTCCACGGTGCGCCGACCAGCCGCTCCTTATTTGCGTCCTGGGCGAGCATCCCGCCAAGCGAGAGGATCCCGATCGCCGCGACGAGCACAAGGCCCGGCGGGGTCGGGGCGACGATAGTGTGGGTCACCGCCCACAGGAGGAAGCCCCACAGCATCGGGTGGCGCGTGATCCGGAACACGCCGGTGGGATCGCCGATGTGCGTGGCCGCCGCTCCGCCCGTCGGGAAGGAGGGGTTGCGGCGGAGCGAGCCGACGAACAGGATCGTGCCCAGCCACAGCAGCAGCGTGCCGACGATCCACCCGGCATTGCCCGGATCCCACAGGTACGGCGCGCCGGCATGCGCGGGACGAAAGGCGTGAACCATCCAGCCGAGCGTCGCGAACGAGACCAGCGAATAGACGCCGAGAAACCCCCGCTCGCCGAGCCGCGCGACCATGCCAGCGCGCAGCGGGTGCGACATGGCGAAGTGACTGCCAACAAAGGCGGCCGAGGCGAGCGCGAGGCTGGCGAGGGGTGTCATTACGCTATTTCACCCCGTGCATCAGCTTCTTGAGCGGCCAGGAGAGCAGCAGCAGCGCGACCCCCGCGGCGATCGCGACCCAGGCGATGATCGTGAAGGTGTGGGTGTAGGTCGCCAGGCTGACCTTGAGATTGGTCACTTGGCCGCCGACCGTCTCGACGCTCGCCACCTGCGCTACCGCACCAGCAAAATATTGAGCAACCGAGATCGACAGGAACCACACCCCCATCATCAACCCGACGATGCGCGCAATCGACAGCTTGGTGATCATGCTGAGCCCGACCGGCGAGATCATCAGTTCGGCGACCGAATGAATGATGTAGAGGCCCGCGAGCCAGCCCAGGCCGACCTTGAAGTCGGAGCCGGCGAACTGAGATCCGAACACCAGGAACAGGAAGCCCGCGCCGACCCCCATCAGGGCGAGGCCGAACTTGACCGGAATCGATGGCTCAAGACCGCGCCGGGCAAGCATGCTCCACAGGATGCTCATCAATGGCGCGAGAATGACGATCGCGATCGGATTGAAATTCTGCGTCTGCGGCGCCGACAGGGTGAACAGCCCGAACACGCTGCGGTCGGTGTTGCGGTCGGCGAACAAGGTCAGGCTTGATCCGGCTTGCTCGAACAAGGTCCAGAAACCGACGTTGAACACGACCAGCACCATGGCCGCGACCATCATCTGAAATTCCTGGCGCGATCCCTTGATGAATGACCACACGAGGATGCCGGGAACGCCGATCAGGAAGGTGCCGAACAGCAATTTTCCCATGAGCGATAACGACGCGATGTAGCCGATGATGCCTGATCCGGGCACCGGCGCGGGCGTATTCATCAGGTTGGTGAACAGGAAGTAAAACAGCGGAATGGCGAGGATGGCGAGGCCGTAGATGACCAGGCTCTTGTCGCCGCCAGGCCGCTCGGGCGTCTCGCCGAAGCCGGCAAGGCGACCGCCATCGAACTGGATCAGCAGATAGGACACCAGCATGCCGACCCCGGCGAGCGAGAAGCCGGCCCACCAGCCGAGCCAGTCGGCCAGGATCGGGCAGAAAAATTGCCCGAGGATCGAGCCCAGGTTGATCCCCATGTAGAAAATGGTGAAGCCGGCGTCGCGGCGCTGGTCGGTCTGGTCGTAGAGTGCCCCGACCATGGTCGAAATGTTAGGCTTGAAGAAGCCGTTGCCGATCGAGATCATCGACAATGCGATCAGCAGGATCATGACCATCAACGGGCTCTTGTCGCTGCCGTCGACAAGGCCGCCCTTGGGGATCGTTCGCGCCACGCTGCCGTCGGCGGCGATCAGCCCGACGCTGCCGTCGTCATTGCCCTTCAGCCCGAAGCGCTTGCCATGGTCGATCAGGAAGCGCTGCTCGTTGGCGGCGCTCGACGGCCGATCCTTGAAATTATCAATCTGTATCTCGTAGCGCTGGCCAGCGATGGTCGCGAATGGCTGCGACGGATGGCCCCCGAACGCCAGCGTCAGATAGCCAAGTGCCATCATCAGCGCGCCAAACTTCACCGATCGCTTCGAGCCTAAATACTGGTCGGCGATGAAGCCGCCGATCAGCGGCGTCAGATATACCAAAGCGGTGTAGCCGCCGTAGAGACCGGTTGCGGCATGGTCGCCGAGCACGAAATGCTTGGTCAGATAGAGCGTCAGCAGCGCCCGCATGCCGTAATAGCCGAACCGTTCCCACATCTCGGTCGTGAACAGCCGCGCCAGCTGGCGCGGATGGCCGAACCATTCCTCGCGCGATGCCGGATTCTCGTGGCTGATGTCCGGCTCGCGACGGTTGTCCGCCGTTGGCGTGTCGACCATTATTGATACTCCCCGAGGCTGCGACGTTTCGCGCAAGACCGCGCGCGCCGTTTAATTGGTTGCAGGAGAGACTTAGCGGCAAAAGCACGGGTGTAAAGTTGGCGTGGGGCAGGTTAGGGGCATGCCATGCTCAACGATCGCTCCTCGACCCTCGCCCTGCTTGCCACGCGCCGATCGGGCAAGCCGCGCGAAATGGTGGCGCCGGGACCAAGCGCCGACGAGCTCGACCAGATCCTCGCGATCGCCGCGCGCACGCCCGATCATGGCAAGCTGTTTCCGTGGCGGTTCATCGTCGTTGGTGACGACCAGCGCGACGGCCTCGCCACGCTGCTCGTCCGCGCGCTTCAGACCGAGGACCCGGACGGCAAGCTTGCCAGGCGGGACCAGGCGATCGACTTCGCCCGCCAGGCACCGTCGCTCGTGGTGCTCGTCTCGGCGCCCATCGCGGGCCACAAGATTCCGCTGTGGGAGCAGGAACTGTCGACCGGCGCGGCGGCGATGAACCTGCTCACCGCGACAGCCGCGCTGGGCTATGTCGGCGGCTGGATCACCGGCTGGCCAACCTATTCGGCAATCGTCAACGCGGCCTTTTGTGCGCCCGGCGAGCGGATTGCTGGCTTTCTGTTCCTGGGCTCCCCGTCGCGCCCGCTCGAGGAGCGCCCGCGGCCCGACCTGGCGCAGATCGTCCGCCACTGGGTGCCGCCAACCGCCTGACGCGGCTTGCGTTTGCCGCGCGCTGCTGTATTATGACAGCATGACGCTTCATGCTAGTTCCGACAAGCCGGTGTACGTCCGCCTGCGCGAGTTCATCGCCGACGCTATTCTCGCCGGTCGGTTCAGCGACGGCGACTCCCTCCCATCGGTCCGCGCGCTCGCCGCCGAGCAGGGCGCCAACCCGCTGACCGTCGCGAAGGCCTACCAGGGATTTCAGGACGAAGGCCTCGTCCTGGTCAAGCGCGGCATCGGCCTGTTCGTCGCGCCTGGCGCGCGCGCGCGGTTGCGCGACAGCGAGCGCCACATGTTTATCACCAGCGAATGGCCGGCCATCGCCGCGCGGATGAAGCGCCTGGGGATCGAACCCGCCGACCTCGTCGAACAGGCTTAGGCGAGCGCCTCGGCCGGGACCGAGTAGAGCGTTCCCGCCCCACCGACTGCCGCCGCTGCGAGCCCAAGCGCTTCGGGTACGAGGGCTTCGATGAAATAGGCCGCTGCAACGCGCGTGCGCTGCTCGAACGCAACGTCGTCAAGGGTCGTCCGCGCCATCCGCTCCATCAGCCAGCCCGCGACGAGCACCGAACACATCGTCAGGAACGGATAGCTCCCCGCGAGCCGGTCCTCGGCTGCAGCGGCACGCAAGGTCACCCCCGCGACCTCGACCGCATCCGCCAGCGCGACGAGCTGCGGTGCGGCGATCTCGGCCCGCACATCCGCGATCAGCAAGTCGAACGCCGCCCCGCCGTCGAGCCCGAGCTTGCGCCCGACCAGGTCCGCCGCCTGGATGCCGTTGGTCCCCTCGTAAATTGGCGCAATCCGCGCATCGCGCAGATGCTGCGCCGCGCCGGTCTCCTCGACATAGCCCATGCCGCCATGGACCTGAATCCCGATGGCAGCGACTTCGCAGCCGACGTCGGTGCACCACGCCTTTGCCAGCGGGGTCAGGACTTCCGCGCGAGTGCCCGCTGCCGCGTCGCCGGCGATCTTTCGATCAAGCTCGCCGAACGCATAATAGGTCAGCGCGCGCGCGCCACTGGTCAGCGCACGCATCCTGAGCAGCATCCGCCGCACATCGGGATGATCGGCAATCGCGCGTCCAAGCTGCCGCCGATCGAGTGCATAGGCCACCGCCCGCTGCGTCGCCCGTTCGGCGATCCCCACCCCCTGAAGCGCCACGTTGAGCCGGGCGTTGTTCATCATCGTGAACATCGCCTTCATGCCGGCCCGCTCGGCGCCGATCAGCCAGCCGGTCGCCCCGCCCTCATCGCCAAAGCTCATCACGCACGTCGGCGAGGCGTGGATGCCAAGCTTATGCTCGATCGACACGCAGCGCAGGTCGTTGCGGCTGCCATCGGGGAGTATCTTGGGGACGAGGAACAGTGAAATTCCCTTGGTCCCCTCGGGTGATCCCGGGGTCCGCGCGAGGACGAGGTGGATGATGTTCTCGGCCAGGTCATGCTCGCCATAGGTGATGTAAATCTTGGTGCCCGTGATCCGCCACGATCCGTCGCCGTTCGTTTCGGCCCGGGTCTTGAGCGCGCCGACGTCGCTCCCCGCCTGCGGTTCGGTCAGGTTCATCGTTGCCGGCCATTCGCCACTGACGATCCTGGGCAGATAATCCGCCTTCTGCTCGTCCGATCCATGCGCTTCGAGCGCCTCGATCGCGCCCATGCTCAGCATCGGGCACAGCGCGAAGCCGATGTTGGCCGCGTTGAGGTCCTCCATCAGCGCCGCCGACAGCGCCAGCGGCAAGCCCTGCCCGCCCGCCTCTACCGGCGCCGCGAGCGTCATCCACCCGCCCTCGACGAACGCCGCATAGGCGTCCTTGAAGCCCGGCGGCGTGGTGACCGACCCGTCGGCCCATTTCGATCCGACCGTGTCGCCGATTCGGTCGAGTGGCGCGAACTCGCCCGCCGCGAACTGCGCCGCGCCCTCGAGCACCGCGTCGACGGTCTCGCTCGTCGCATCGGCGAAGCGTTCCGTAGCGGCGAGCCGGTCGATGCGCACGACCTGGTCGAGAACGAGGCGCTGGTCGCGGACCGGGGCGGCGAAACTCATGCGGTTTTCCTTGGCTTGATGTCGCTTGGCCTATAGCCGCGAGGCCATGTCGTCGCCAGTGACCCTCCCCGTTTCCGCAGAGGCGATCGCCCGCGCCGCGCAACTGGTGGCGGCGGGTCAGCCCGTCGCGATGCCGACCGAGACCGTCTACGGCCTCGCCGCCGACGCGACCAACGCGGCCGCCGTGGCGCGCATCTATGCCGCCAAGGGGCGCCCCAGCTTCAACCCACTGATCGTCCACATCGCCGACCTTGCCGCCGCACAGGCGATCGGGCAATTCGACGAGGCCGCGCTGGCGCTGGCGAGGGCGCATTGGCCAGGTCCGCTGACCCTCGTCGTCCCGCTCCGCGACAATACGGGCATCGCGGCGCTGGTTACCGCCGGGCTGTCGACAATCGCGCTTCGGGTCCCGGCGCATCCGGCGATGCAGGCGCTGCTCAAGGCGACCGACAAGCCCCTTGCCGCCCCTTCGGCCAACGCCAGTGGCAAGATCAGCGCGACCAGGGCCGAGCATGTCGCGGCGAGCCTGGGCGAGCGCGTTGCCCTGATCATCGACGGCGGCCCGTGCGAGCGCGGGCTTGAGAGCACCATCGTCGCCGCGACCGGCGGCCCGCTTCGCCTCCTCCGCCGGGGGCCGATCGACGTCGATGCGGTCGAAGAAACGCGCGGGATCGAGGCGCCCGGCCAGCTCGAAAGCCACTACGCGCCGTCCAAACCGCTACGCCTCGGGGCCACCAGCGCCGGCCCCGATGAATATATGATCGGTTTCGGCCCCGTCATCGGCGACGCATCGCTCAGCCCGACCGGCGACCCGGTCGAGGCCGCCGCACGCCTGTTCGATCTGCTTCATCGGGCCGACGCCGCGCCGCAGCCCCGTATCGCGGTCGCGACGATCGAAGGCGAAGGCCTCGCCGCCGCGATCCGCGATCGCCTAAGGCGCGCCGCCGTTCCGCGTTAAGCTATCGCGTCGCTTTTGAGCTTCGCCTGGCTCTTGCGCAGCTTGGCCAGCTTGGGCGGGATCGTCGCCAGGCAATAGGGATTGCGCTTACCCTCGCCCTCCCAGTAATTCTGATGATAATCCTCGGCCGGATACCAGGTCGCCGCGGGCTCGATAGTCGTTACGACCTTGTTGCCATTGGCCTCGTTCGCGCGAGCTATTCCCGCCCGCGCCGCGCCGTCCTGTTCGGGCGACTGCGGAAAGATTGCCGAGCGATATTGCGTGCCGACGTCATTCCCCTGCCGGTTGAGCTGGGTCGAATCATGCGTCGCGAAGAAGATGTCGAGCAGGTCGCCGAACGCCAACTCGGCCGGGTCGAACACGATCTTGACCGCCTCGGCATGGCCGGTATCGCCGCCGCACACCTGCTTGTAGGTCGGCTCGGCAGTCTGCCCGCCGGTGTAGCCGCT
>JANXUU010000048.1 GCA_025356055.1 Sphingomonas sp.
ATTACCATGGCTACCAAAGCGATCGATTTGACCTCGACGGCACCACGCCCGACCAATCCGCGCCGCATCCGGAAGATCTTCGGCAACATCCACGAGATCAGCGAAATGCCGAACCTGATCGAGGTCCAGCGCGAATCCTATGAGCAGTTCCTTCGCTCGGACGCGTCCATCGGCTACGTCTCGGGGCTCGAGAAGACGCTTCGTTCGGTCTTCCCGATCCAGGATTTCGCGGGCACCGCGCATCTCGACTTCGACCGCTACGAACTCGAGCATCCCAAGTTCGACACCGACGAGTGCCGCCAGCGCGGGCTGACCTATGCCGCGCCGATGAAGGTTACGCTGCGCCTGACCTCGTTCGAGATTGATCCCGACACCGAGGCTAAGTCGGTGATCGATATCAAGGAGCAGGACGTCTACATGGGCGACATGCCGCTGATGACGCGCAACGGCACCTTCATCATCAATGGCACTGAGCGCGTCATCGTCAGCCAGATGCACCGCTCGCCGGGCGTGTTGTTCGACCATGACCGCGGGAAGACCCACTCGTCTGGCAAGTTCCTGTTCGCCGCGCGGGTTATCCCGTATCGCGGCTCGTGGCTCGACTTCGAGTTCGACGCAAAGGACATCGTCAACGTTCGCATCGACCGCAAGCGCAAGCTTCCGGTGACCGCGTTGCTCCACGCGCTTGGATTGTCGAGCGAGGAGATCCTCAACCAGTTCTACAACAAGGTGGTTTACGTCCGCGGCCCCAACGGCTGGCAAATCCCCTATGTGTCCGAGCAGTGGCGCGGGCAGAAGCCGGTCCATGACGTGATCAACGCCGACACCGGTGAAGTGATGTTCAAGGCCCATGAAAAGATCACTCCTCGCACCGCCAACAAGGCGGCCAAGGATGGCCTCGCCAACCTCATCATCCCGACCGAAGAAATCTTCGGTCGCTTCTCGGCCTATGATCTCATCGACGAGGCCACTGGCGAGATTTACGTCGAGGCGGGCGACGAGATTTCGGCCGAAAATCTCGAGAAACTCGACAGGGCCGGGACCGACCGGCTCGAGTTGCTCGACATTGATTATGTCAACACCGGACCGTGGATCCGCAACACGCTCAAGGCCGACAAGTCGGAGGACGGCGACAGCGCTCTGTCCGACATCTACCGCGTCATGCGCCCCGGCGAGCCGCCGACGCGCGAGACCGCCGATGCCTTGTTCTACGGCCTGTTTTTCGATTCCGATCGCTACGACCTGTCAGCGGTCGGCCGCGTCAAGCTCAACATGCGCCTCGGCCTCGACGCCGAGGACACTGTTACCATCCTTCGTCGCGAGGACATTCTCGCGGTCATCCAGGAGCTGGTCAATCTCAAGGACGGCAAGGGCGACATCGACGATATCGACAACCTCGCTAACCGCCGCGTGCGCTCGGTCGGCGAACTGCTCGAGAACCAGTATCGCGTCGGCCTCTTGCGCATGGAGCGCGCGGTCAAGGAGCGCATGTCGAGCGTCGATGTGTCGACGGTCATGCCCAACGACCTCATCAACGCCAAGCCGGCGGTTGCTGCGGTGCGCGAATTCTTCGGCTCGTCGCAGTTGTCGCAGTTCATGGATCAGACCAACCCGCTGAGCGAAGTCACCCACAAGCGCCGCGTTTCGGCGCTCGGGCCAGGCGGTCTCACGCGTGAGCGCGCCGGCTTCGAAGTCCGCGACGTCCACCCGACCCATTATGGCCGGATCTGCCCGATCGAAACTCCCGAAGGACCGAACATCGGCCTGATCAACAGTCTCGCCTCATTCAGCCGCGTTAACAAATACGGCTTCATTGAGACCCCTTACCGCAAGGTCATCGACCACAAGG
The DNA here is from genome assembly GCA_025356055.1 of Sphingomonas sp. Taxonomy (GTDB): domain Bacteria; phylum Pseudomonadota; class Alphaproteobacteria; order Sphingomonadales; family Sphingomonadaceae; genus Sphingomicrobium. The sequence goes on from JANXUU010000048.1 coordinate 1,850, forward strand.
TGACTGAAGTCGTCGTCTATCTGTCGGCAATGGAAGAGGTCAAGCACACCATCGCGCAGGCCAACGCCGAGATCGATGCGAATGGCCACTTTGTCGACGAAATTGTCTCGAGCCGCCGCTCGGGCGACTTCCTGATGGCGCCGCGCGATACGATCACGCTGATGGACGTCAGTCCCAAGCAGCTTGTCTCGGTTGCCGCATCGCTCATTCCGTTCCTGGAAAACGATGACGCCAACCGCGCGCTGATGGGCTCGAACATGCAGCGCCAAGCCGTGCCGCTGTTGCAGGCCGACGCGCCGCTGGTCGGAACCGGCATGGAAGAGACCGTTGCCCGCGACTCCGGCGCCGCGATTGCTGCCCGCCGTTCGGGGATCGTCGATCAGGTCGACGCGACCCGCATCGTCGTCCGCGCCACCGGCGACCTTCGCCCGGGCGAGAGCGGCGTCGACATCTATACTCTGATGAAGTTCCAGCGCTCGAACCAGAACACCTGCATCAACCAGCGCCCGCTGGTGAAGGTCGGCGAGACGGTTGCACAGGGCGAAGTCATCGCTGACGGGCCCTCGACCCAGTTCGGTGAGCTTGCATTGGGCCGCAACGTGCTCGTCGCGTTCATGCCCTGGAATGGCTACAATTATGAGGATTCGATCCTCATCTCCGAGCGCATCGTCAAGGACGACGTTTTTACCTCGATTCACATCGAGGAATTCGAAGTCATGGCGCGCGATACCAAGCTCGGGCCCGAGGATATCACCCGCGACATCCCCAACGTTGGCGAGGAGGCGCTTCGCAACCTCGACGAGGCGGGCATCGTCTACATCGGCGCCGAGGTCGAGCCGGGCGACATCCTGTGCGGCAAGATCACGCCGAAAGGCGAAAGCCCGATGACCCCGGAGGAAAAACTCCTCCGTGCCATCTTTGGCGAAAAGGCCTCGGATGTTCGCGACACCTCGCTCCGCTTGCCCCCCGGCGTAGCCGGGACGGTGGTCGAAGTGCGCTCGTTCAACCGCCACGGCATCGACATCGATGACCGCACGCGCGCAATTCAGTCCGATGAAAAAGACCGGCTGCGCAAGGATGCCGAAGACGAAAAGGCGATTTTAAACCGCACTACATTCTCGCGCCTCAGAGAGATGTTGCTCGGACAGGTCTCGACTGCTGCGCCCAAGGGCATGAAGAAGGGCGCGATCCTTGACGAGGCTACTCTCGACGAGGCCGATCGCTACGACTGGTGGAAAATCGCCGTCAAGGACGACCAGCGCCAAGCTGACGTCGAGGCACTTAAGGGCCAGTATGACGCGGCAATTGCGGTCATCATGGCGCGGCTCGAGGATCGCGTTGCCAAGCTCGAAGCGGGCGACGAACTCGCCCCCGGCGTGCTCAAGATGGTCAAGGTGTTCGTCGCAGTGAAGCGCAAGCTTCAGCCGGGCGACAAAATGGCCGGCCGTCACGGCAACAAGGGCGTCATCAGCCGCATCCTGCCCAACGAGGACATGCCGTTCCTCGAGGACGGGACCCCGGTCGATATCGTCTTGAACCCGCTCGGCGTGCCGTCGCGCATGAACGTCGGGCAGATCTTCGAAACCCATCTCGGCTGGGCCGCGCGCGGTCTTGGCCAGCAGATCGGCCAGATGCTCGAGGAGATGCACGAGCGCGGCAAGGGCTTCGTCGGCAAGGATGCCGCCGACATGAAGGTCAAGCTCAAGGACATCTATGGCGAGAATTATTTCGCCGAAATCGATGCCCGCGACGATGCCCAGACCCAGGAACTCGCCCAGAACCTGGTCGGCGGAATTCCGATGGGCACTCCGGTGTTCGACGGCGCGCGCGAGCCCGACGTCTCGGCGATGCTGGTCAAGGCGGGGCTCGATCCGTCGGGTCAGGTTGTGCTGTTCGACGGCCGCTCGGGCGAGCCATTCGATCGCAAGGTCACTGTCGGCTACATCTACATGCTGAAACTGCATCACTTGGTCGACGACAAGATCCACGCGCGCTCAATCGGGCCGTACAGCCTCGTCACCCAGCAGCCGCTGGGTGGCAAGGCCCAGTTCGGCGGTCAGCGCTTCGGCGAGATGGAGGTGTGGGCGCTCCAAGCTTACGGCGCCGCCTACACGCTGCAGGAGATGCTGACGGTCAAGTCGGACGACGTAATCGGCCGCACCAAGGTCTATGAAGCGATCGTCAAAGGCGACGACAGCTTTGAGGCGGGTATTCCCGAGAGCTTCAACGTGCTCGTCAAGGAAATGCGCAGCTTGGGCCTGTCGGTCGATCTCGACTCGGTCGTCGACCCGAACGCGGAACCGGCGGCGATCGCCGCAGAGTAGATCGTCATCCTGAACTTGGTTCAGGGTCCACCCCTCCACACGGACTTCGGTTCCGGCGGATGAGTGGGCCTTGAAACGAGTTCAGGGCGACGGTGATGAAAAGATTTGCACCCAGGCCCGCAGGGCTCAGGAGTTTGATATGAACGAGCTGACCAACTTCGCCAATCCGATCGCCAAGCCGGAAACCTTCGACCAGATCCGCATCGGTATTGCCTCGCCCGACAAGATTCGGTCATGGTCGTTCGGCGAAATCAAGAAGCCCGAGACCATCAACTATCGCACGTTCAAGCCCGAGCGTGACGGCCTGTTCTGCGCGCGCATTTTTGGTCCCATCAAGGATTATGAGTGCCTGTGCGGCAAGTATAAGCGGATGAAGTACAAGGGCATCGTCTGCGAGAAGTGCGGCGTCGAAGTCACCGTCTCGAAGGTCCGCCGGGAGCGGATGGGCCACATTGAGCTCGCCGCCCCGGTCGCGCACATCTGGTTCCTGAAGTCGCTGCCGTCGCGCATCGGCCTGCTGCTCGACATGCAGTTGAAGCAGCTCGAGCGGATCCTCTATTTCGAAGCCTATGTCGTCATCGAGCCGGGCCTGACGAGCCTTGAGAAATACCAGCTGCTGACCGAAGACGAGCTGCTCGCCGCGCAAGACGAGTTCGGCGAAGACGCCTTCACCGCCGATATCGGCGCGCAGGCGGTGCGCACCATGTTGATCGATCTCGACCTCGCCGGCGAAAAGGAAATCCTGCTCAAGGATCTGGCCGAAACCAAATCCGAGCTTAAGCCCAAGAAGATCATCAAGCGGCTCAAGGTCGTCGAGAGCTTCCTCGAATCGGGCAACAAGCCCGAGTGGATGATCCTCGAGGTTGTCCCCGTGATCCCGCCCGAACTGCGCCCGCTGGTGCCGCTCGACGGCGGCCGCTTTGCGACGTCGGATCTCAACGACCTCTATCGCCGCGTGATCAACCGCAACAACCGCCTCAAGCGCCTGATGGAGCTGCGCGCGCCGGACATCATCGTGCGCAACGAAAAGCGCATGCTCCAGGAAGCGGTCGACGCCCTGTTCGACAACGGCCGACGCGGCCGCACCATTACAGGTGCTAACAAGCGGCCGCTCAAGTCGCTGTCCGATATGCTCAAGGGCAAGCAGGGCCGCTTCCGCCAGAACCTCCTCGGCAAGCGGGTCGATTATTCGGGCCGCTCGGTGATCGTCACCGGTCCCGAGCTCAAGCTTCATCAATGCGGCCTGCCCAAGAAGATGGCGCTCGAGCTGTTTAAGCCGTTCATCTACTCGCGCCTCGACGCCAAGGGTCTGTCGATGACCCTCAAGCAGGCCAAGAAATGGGTCGAAAAAGAGCGCAAGGAAGTGTGGGACATCCTCGACGAGGTGATCCGCGAGCACCCCGTGCTGCTCAACCGCGCGCCGACGCTCCACCGTCTCGGCATCCAGGCGTTCGAGCCCGTGCTGATCGAGGGCAAGGCGATCCAGCTTCACCCGCTGGTTTGCGCCGCGTTCAACGCCGACTTCGACGGCGACCAGATGGCCGTGCACGTCCCGCTGAGCCTCGAGGCTCAGCTGGAAGCGCGCGTCCTGATGATGTCGACGAACAACATCCTGTCGCCCGCCAACGGCAAGCCGATCATCGTTCCGTCGCAGGACATGGTGCTCGGACTCTATTATCTCTCGATCGAGAAGCAGAACGAGCCGGGCGAAGGCGCACTCCTGTCGGACATGACCGAGGTCCACCGGGCACTCGCCGCGGGTGCTGTGACGCTCCACACCAAGATCACCAGCCGCGTTCCGCAGACCGATGAGGCCGGCAAGCAATATATGAAGCGCTTCGAAACGACGCCTGGCCGGATGCTGCTCGGCGAGACGCTACCCAAGAGCCACAAGGTGCCGTTCGAGACCGTCAACCGCCTGCTGACCAAGAAGGAGATCGGCGACGTCATCGACATCGTCTATCGCCACACTGGCCAGAAGGAGACCGTCCTGTTCGCTGATGCAATCATGACGCTCGGCTTCCGTCACGCGTTCAAGGCGGGCATCTCGTTCGGCAAGGACGACATGGTCATCCCGGGCGCCAAGATCGGTCTCGTCGACGAGACCAAAGCGCTGGTGAAGGACTATGAGCAGCAGTATCAGGACGGCCTCATCACCCAGCAGGAAAAGTACAACAAGGTGATCGACGCCTGGTCGCGCTGCGGTGACCGCGTCGCGTCCGAGATGATGAAGGAAATCTCGTCGGTCAAGATCCTCGAGAATGGCCGCGAGCAGGACATTAATTCGATCTACATGATGGCTCACTCGGGTGCCCGCGGGTCGCAGGCGCAGATTAAGCAGCTCGCCGGTAGGCGCGGCCTGATGGCCAAGCCGTCGGGCGAGATCATCGAGACTCCGATCATCTCGAACTTCAAGGAAGGCCTGACCGTCCTTGAATATTTCAACTCGACCCACGGCGCCCGCAAGGGCCTCGCGGACACCGCGTTGAAGACCGCCAACTCGGGCTACCTCACGCGTCGCCTCGTCGACGTGTCGCAGGATTGCGTCGTAATGGAATTGGATTGCGGCACCGACCAGGCGCTCGAGATGCGCGCCATCGTTCAGGGCGGCGCGGTCATCGCGTCGCTCGGCGACCGCGTCCTTGGCCGCACCACCGCCGAGGACATCATGGACCCCAAGACGTCCAAGCCGATGATTCCCGAGGGCACGCTGCTCGACGAGGCGATGGTCCTCCAGCTCGAGGAGATCGGGCTGCAGGCGCTCAAGATCCGCTCGCCGCTGGTGTGCGCAGCCAAGATCGGCGTTTGCGGCAAATGCTATGGGCGCGACCTTGCCCGCGGCACGCCGGTCAATATCGGTGAAGCAGTTGGCGTCATCGCCGCCCAGTCGATCGGCGAGCCCGGCACTCAGCTGACGATGCGGACCTTCCACATCGGCGGCGCAGCGCAGCTCAACGAGCAGTCGAACCTCGAAGCGCCGGTCGACGGCACCGTCGAGTTTCGCGACATGCCGACGATCACCGATCCGCGCGGTCGCCACATCTCGCTGTCGCGTTCGGGCGAAATCGCGATCCTCGACATGGACGGTCGCGAGCTGTCGACTCATCGCGTCCAGTATGGCGCACACCTGCTGTGCGAGAGCGGTCATATCGTCAGTCGCGGCGACCGCATCGCCGAGTGGGATCCGTCGTTCGCGCCGGTTATCACCGAGAAGGCGGGCGTCGTGAAGTATCAGGACGTCATCGACATGCGGACCCTCTCGGAAGTGACCGACGAGTCGACCGGCATTTCGCAGCGCGTGATCATGGATGACATCGCCAAGTCGAAAAAGGAGGACTTGCGGCCTCGCCTCACGCTGACCGGGGCGGACGCAGCCGAGGCGGGCGTTTATCGCCTCGTCCCCGGCGCGATCATCGCGGTCGAGGACGGCGCCACGGTCGAAGCGGGCGAAGTGCTTGCCCGTCTTCCCCGCGAAGCCGCTCGTACGCGCGACATCACCGGTGGCCTGCCGCGCGTTGCCGAGCTGTTCGAAGCGCGCAAGCCCAAGGAAAACGCAATCATCGCGAAAATCTCGGGCAAGGTCAGTTTCAAGAAGGACTATAAAGCAAAGCGCAAGATCGTCATTATTCCAGACGACGGGTCGGAAGAGGTCGCGTACCTGGTTCCGAAATCGAAGGTGATCGACGTTCAGGAAGGCGATTACGTCAAGCGCGGCGACAACCTCGTCGGCGGCTCGCCCGATCCGCACGACATTCTCGAGGTTCTCGGGATCGTCGCGCTGGCCGAGTATCTCGTTAGCGAAATTCAGGAAGTCTATCGTCTCCAAGGCGTGAAGATCAACGACAAGCACATCGAGGTAATCGTTCGCCAGATGCTGCAGAAGGTCGAGATCACCGACGGCGGCAGTACCGTTCTGCTCGCCGGCGAGCAGGTCGACCGCGACGAGATGGACGAAGCCAACGCCAAGCTCGACAAGAAGGGCAAGAAGGCGGAGGGCAAGCCGGTCCTGCTGGGCATCACGAAGGCGTCGCTGCAGACACGCAGCTTCATCTCGGCGGCGTCGTTCCAGGAGACTACCCGAGTGCTTACCGAGGCTTCGGTTCAGGGCAAGATCGACACGCTCAACGGCTTGAAGGAAAACGTCATCGTCGGCCGGCTGATCCCGGCGGGCACTGGCGCGGGCATGAGCCGGATGCGGGTGGCGGCGACCAGCCGCGACACCGCGCTCCGGGCGCAGCAGAAGCGCTTTGTGGAGGCTACGGCAGCAGCAGCCGCAGCAGCCGCTGCGGTGCCCACCCCGATCGAGATCCAGGAGGCACTGATCGCGCCCGAGAATGCTGCCGAAGAGCATGCCGCCGAACTGGCGCAGGGCCCCGAGGCTGCAATGGGCAATGATCCGCTCGGCGATGTTGCAATGTCGGGTCATGGCACCGATGCCGACGCGGGGGATTATCTCAACAGCTAGGCCCTTCGCTCAAGCTGCAATACAAAAGCCCCGCTGGTCCCTCGACCGGCGGGGCTTCTTTTTGTCGCCTTCGGCCTGAGCCCTAGTGCATCGCATTCTGGGTCGAGTTGGCGGCCGAGCCGACATCCGCGCCGAGGCCGCGAACGGTGTTGCAGGCGGCCAGCGCGAGTGCGCCGCCGATGATGGTCAGTGTCAAAAATTTGCGAACCATGTCTTGTCCCTCCGGTGTTGGTGAGTGGATCATGATTCAAAAGCAGGCCGGCTGTCCAGAGTCTGAACCGCCGGCCTGCAATAATTCAAACTAAGCAGTCCCCGATGCGGGGCCCGCGCTTAGTGCATCGCGTTCTGGGTCGCGTTTGCGGCCGAGTTAACGTCCCGAGCAGCGCCACGAACCGTGTTGCAGGCGGCCATCGTCAGGCCACCGGCGATGAGAGCCACCGTGATAATCTTGCGCACCATATTGTTTCTCCCTTGATGTCACGCCGGAGGATGAACCGTGCGTGCCCGGCTATTGCAGCAACCCATCAACGCCTGTCGCGCGATCCGGGTCCATTACGACTCCGTTCCGGCTGAAAAGCGCGTCAGACAGCGATCGGCGCGGTGATCGACGGGTGCGGATCATATCCCTCGATGACAATATCCTCATATTCATAGCCGTCGATAGCCTGGCCGCGGTCCTTGAGGATCAGCCGTGGCAACGCGCGTGGCTCGCGACCAAGCTGCAGCCGCGCCTGATCGAGGTGGTTCGAGTAGAGGTGGACATCGCCGCCGGTCCACACGAAGGTGCCTGGTTCGAGCCCGCATTCCTCCGCCAGCATGTGGGTCAAAAGCGCATAGCTCGCGATATTGAACGGCACGCCGAGGAACAGGTCGGCGCTGCGCTGGTAGAGCTGGAGGTTGAGGCGGCCCGCCGCAACTTGGGTCTGAAACAGGCAGTGACACGGGGCGAGCGCCATCTGGCCGATCTCGCCCGGGTTCCAGGCAGTAACGATCTGCCGCCGCGACGAGGGGTCGCGCTTGATGAGATCGATCAGCTCGCGAATCTGGTCGATGTGCCGTCCGTCCGCCGCAACCCAGTCGCGCCATTGCTTGCCATAGACTGGGCCAAGGTCGCCGTTGGAGTCGGCCCATTCGTCCCAGATGCTGACCTTGCGCTCCTGCAGCCAGCGGACCTTGGTGTCGCCGCGCAGGAACCACAGCAGCTCGACGATGATCGAACGCAGGTGAAGCTTCTTGGTCGTCACCAGCGGGAAACCGTCGGCAAGGTCGAACCGCATCTGCGCGCCGAACAGCGACAGGGTACCCGTGCCGGTGCGGTCGGCCTGCGGCACGCCTTCCGCCAGCACCAGCGCCATCAGATCGAGATATTGCTTCATTGCCGCGAGCGTAGCGACGCAAGCGCGCCGCTCCAAGGGGTCAACCTTATCGCCTGCCGGGCGTTGAAGCCTTGATGGACGATCGCGCGACCAGCGACTGGACAGCGACGCGCCGCCGCGAGCGGGTGGTAACGCTCGCCGTCGTCGGCTCGATTCACCTTGCGGTCCTGGGCCTCCTGCTGGCCTACTCTCCGGATCGGCGACAGCGGATCGCCGACCAGACAATGCAGCTGATCACTCTTCGCCCCCCGACTGCGCCGCCAAGGCCTGCTTCGCGCCCGTCCGAACCGCACAAGGCTTCCGATCCGCCAGTGAAGCGCAGCCCGCCGCCGCCCAGACCGGCCGCGGCTCCTGCGCCGGTGACAATCGCCGTGGCCGCCGACCCCGATCTGAGTGCATCGGTCGGCAGCGGCTCGCTCGCCGGGTTGCGAGTCGGCAATGGCGACCTCGGCGGGGGCAGCGGGGGCGGGGGCAGCGGGGGCGGCGGCGGTCTCGCTCGCCACGCCGAGTGGGTTGGTGGCGGCATTGGCAATCGCGATTATCCCGAGGCCGCCAAGCGCGCCCGCCTCCAGGGCGTGGTCGATGTCTTGTTCACCGTTCACACCGATGGGCGGGTGTCGGGATGCAGGATCGATCATTCCAGCGGGAGTCCCGACCTCGATCGGCTGACGTGCGCCCTGACCGAACAGCGGCTGCTTTACAATCCGGCGCTCGACGCTTCGGGCAAGCCGACTGAGGAAATCGCCGGCCGCCGTTTCCGTTTCGTGATGAGCCCACGTCGGGACCGATAAGCTCAGCGTTTTTCGCGCAATCGGCTGATGGTCGTAGCATTGCTGATAACCTCGACGTCGGTCACACAGTGGAGCAGGCGGATGCCCTTGCGCTCCATCGCCCGGCCGACCGCGGGGGCGAAGTCGGCGGTGGCTTCGATCCGCTCGGCCCAGCCGCCATATGCTTCGGCAAGTTTGACGAAGTCGGGATTGGTCAGCTTGGTCGCACTTACCCGCGCGGGATAGTCGCGCTCCTGGTGCATGCGGATTGTGCCGTAGGAGCCGTTGTCGACCAAAATGACCAGCAGGTTCGAGGCATATTGCGCCGCGGTCGCCAGCTCCTGTCCATTCATCAGGAAGTCGCCGTCGCCCGCGACGCAGACGACGGTGCGATCAGGAAAACGAAGTGATGCGGCGACCGCAGCGGGGAGGCCATAGCCCATCGTCCCGCTGGTCGGAGCAAGCTGGCACGGCATCGCGGCATAGCGCCAATAGCGGTGCCACCAGCCCGAGAAATTACCGGCACCATTGCAGATGATCGTGTCCGCCGGAAGCGCCTCCCGCATCGCCGCGACGCACGGGCCGAGGTCCAGCTTCACGCCGTAACGCGGCTTGGGTTCGGACCAGGCAAGCCACTCGGCATGCGCCTCGTCGCCCGCTGAGAAGCGCACCATCTCCGGATCGTGCCAGTCCGCCGCCACTTCCGCAAACTCGGCCATGTCGGCGCAGATCGGCAGGTCGGCGCGGTAGACCCGGCCAAGTTCGTTCGGGTCGGGGTAGACGTGCACCAGCAGTTGGCCGGGATGATCGAGGGTGACGAGTTTGTACCCGTCGGTGGTCGCCTCGCCGAGCCGCGCGCCGACCACGAGCAGCAGGTCGGCCTCGCGAATGCGCTGCTGCAGCTTGGGGTTCGGCCCGTAGCCAAGGTTGCCGGCGTAGACGGCGCAGTTGTTGGCGATGGCATCCTGCCGGCGGAAGGCCGTCGCGACCGGAATGCCGTGACGATGAGCGAAACTGGCGAAATAATGCGCCGCCGCCGGGCTCCAATCCGCTCCGCCGATGATTGCGACGGGGTTGGTTGCGTCCTTCAACAAGTCGAACACCGCGCCCATCGCGCCGGCGCACGCGGGCTGCACCAACGGCGCAACGGCGGGGCGGTCGAGCGCGTCGACCTCGTCGCGAAGCATGTCCTCGGGGATCGCCAGCACGACCGGGCCGGGGCGTCCGGCGGTCGCGACGCGGTAGGCCCGGGCGACATATTCGGGGATGCGCGCGGCATCGTCGATCCGTGCGGCCCACTTGGCGACCGGCGCGAAGAAGGCCGCCATGTCGATTTCCTGAAAACCCTCGCGATCGCGGTCGGCGCGGTCGAGGTCGCCGACAAACAGGATCATCGGGGTCGAATCCTGCATTGCGACATGAACCCCGGCCGAGGCATTGGTCGCTCCGGGCCCGCGCGTGACGAAGGCGACGCCGGGGCGCCCGGTCATCTTGCCGTCGGCGTCCGCCATGTAGGCGACCCCGCCCTCTTGACGGCAGACGACGGTCTGGATCGCGGGCGTGTCGTGGAGCGCGTCGAGCACGGCGAGGAAGCTTTCGCCAGGGACGGTGAAGACGCGGTCGCAACCTTGCGCGACGAGTTGATCTACGAGAATTCGACCGCCGCTACGCATGGTCATGAGCGACGCCCGTCCGCAATTTTGGAACAGAAAAGGTGAGTGAATTCAACGATTGAGACCGCGAATGTTCCGAATGTTCACGGTGACGTCGGGGTTGCGCCGGAATAGTTTTCGTCGCCAGTACCCCTCCCCCAGCGATCAAGCCTATGACATGGCGAACGCGCTGTAGGACAGCATAATCGGATTGGGCGGACGTCACGACCGTTTCAGGCCTGGTGGATCGCTTTGACGACCTGGTAGGTCTCCAGCCCTTCCTTGCCGCCTTCGCTGCCGAAGCCCGAATCCTTGATGCCCCCGAACGGGGCATCCGCGCTCGATATGCCGAAGCTGTTGATCCCGACCATCCCCGCCTCGATCGCATCGCCGAGCAGATTGGCGCGGCGGCCGTTTTCGGTGAAGGCGAAGGCGGCAAGGCCGAACGGCAGCCGGTTGGCCTGCGCGATGGCGTCGTCGAAATCCTTGAACCGGGCCGACACCGCGACGGGGCCGAACGGCTCGTTGTTCATGATGTCGGCATCGAGCGGCACGTCGGCCAGCAGTGTCGGCTGGAAGAAGAAGCCCCCCTCCCCGCGCTCGCCGCCGGCCATGATCCGCGCGCCCTTGGCCCGCGCATCCGCGACCAGCGCCTCGATCGCGCCCGGGCGGCGGGCATTGGCGAGCGGGCCCATCTTGGTTGAGTCGGCGAGGCCGTCGCCGGTGACGACCTGCTTCGTTCGGTCGGCAAAGCCGGTGATGAACCGGTCGTAGATCGATTCCTGCACATAAAAGCGCGTCGGCGAGACACACACCTGGCCGGCGTTGCGGAATTTCTGCGGCACGACCATGTCGAGCGTCTTGTCGAGGTCGCAATCGTCGAAGATCAGCACCGGGGCGTGGCCGCCAAGCTCGAGCGTGACCCGGGTCATGCTGTCGGCGGCGAGCTTCATCAGCGCCTTGCCGACCGGAACCGAACCGGTGAAGCTGAACTTGCGAACAATGCGCGAGCCGATGAGGTGGCGACTGACCTGATCGGGAACGCCGTGGACCAGCTGGAACACACCCTTGGGTAGACCGGCATCCTGCAGCGCATGCGCGAGGGCGCCGGTGCAGCCCGGGGTTTCCTCGGGCGGCTTCGAGATCACCGAACAGCCCGCCGCAAGCGCGGCCGCGACTTTCTTGCACAGCAGATAGAGCGGGAAATTCCAGGGCGTAAAGGTGGCGACGACGCCGACCGGCTCATGCACCACCATCGACCGCTGGCCCGTCGGGCGGACGAGCAGGCGGCCATAGTCGCGCTTGATCTCCTCGGCGTACCAGTCGAACATCGACGCCGACCCGGCGACTTCGCCGCGACTTTCGACGAGCGGTTTGCCCTGCTCCTGGGTCATCAGCCGGGCGATCGGCTCGGCGCGCTCGCGCAGCAGTTCGGCGGTCTTGCGCAGGATCGCCGCGCGCGCGTCGACTGCGGTCGCGCGCCACAGCGGATAGGCCTGTTCGGCCGCGTGCAGCGCCTCGTCGAGATCGGCGGTGCTGGCCAGCGGCACTTCGCCGATGGCGCTGCCGGTGGCCGGGTTGACCACGGTGAAGGCATCGCGGCCTTCGCCCGTGCGCCAGCTACCGTCGATGAAGAGCTTCAGGTCTGCGGAATAGGTCATGGTGCGGCAGATAGACGCGCATCGGCGCCTCGCCAACCCCCGCTTGACGCCCGCGATGCGGTCGCTAGGCCGTGGCGCAAAGGAGATAATCGATGACCAAGGGTGAACTGGCGACGAAAATGCAGGGCGCCGGGGCGTGGCTGCCCGGCAAGCGCGTCAAGATCGACTTCGGCGGCGACCAAGGCGTGCTGATGCTCGACGGAACGGCCAGCCAGGTGACCGAGGACGATGGTGTTGCCGACACGACGCTCAAGGTCAGCTGGGACGACTGGCAGGCGCTCGCGGACGGCAAGCTCGACGGGATGACGGCGTTCATGACCGGCAAGTTGAAGGTCGAAGGCGACATGTCGAACGCGATGCAGCTGCAAGGCGTGCTGTCGAAGCTAAAGGGCTGATCCTCGCCGCTGTCACGGCACCCACCCCCGGCCCCTCCCTTGCAGGGAGGGGGGAAGAGCGCATCCAATGACCACGATCTTTGCTTCCGCTGGCGAGGCGCTCGAGGGCGTCCTGCACGACGGCATGACCATTGCTGCGGGCGGATTCGGCCTGTGCGGGATCCCCGAGCGGTTGATCGACGCGATTGTCGCAAGTGGGGTCAAGAACCTGACCATCGCTTCGAATAACGCCGGGATTGACGGCGAGGGGCTCGGCAAGCTGCTGCGCACTCGGCAGGTGAAGAAGATGATCTCGTCCTACGTCGGCGAGAACAAGGAGTTCGAGCGGCAGTATCTGGCGGGCGAGCTCGAGGTGGAATTCTGTCCCCAGGGCACGCTCGCCGAACGGATGCGCGCGGGCGGCGCCGGCATTCCGGGCTTCTACACGAAGACCGGGGTCGGAACGAAGGTCGCCGAGGGGAAAGAGGTCAAGACCTTCGACGGCGAGGAGTATATCCTTGAACGCGGGATCATTGCCGACCTGTCGATCATCAAGGGGTGGAAGGCCGACCAGATGGGTAACCTCGTCTTCCGCAAGACCGCGCGTAATTTTAACCAGCCGGCGGCGACCTGCGGCAAGGTGTGCGTCGCCGAGGTCGAGGAGATCGTGGCCGTGGGCAGCCTCGATCCCGATTGCATCCACTTGCCGTCGATCTATGTGAACCGCCTGATCTGCGGTGCGCCCTACGACAAGAAGATCGAGTTCCGCACCGTGCGCGAACGGGAGAGCGCATGATGACCGTCCGTGATGGCCAGACCAACGGCTGGGACCGAAATCAGATGGCGGCGCGGGCGGCGCGCGAGTTGAAGGACGGTTATTACGTCAACCTTGGCATCGGCATCCCGACGCTGGTGGCGAACAATATCCCGGACGGAATGACGGTGACGCTGCAGAGCGAGAACGGGATGCTCGGGATCGGGCCGTTTCCTTATGCCGATGAGGTCGACGCCGACCTGATCAACGCCGGCAAGCAGACCATCAGCGAACTGGACTCGTCGTCCTACTTCTCGTCAGCGGACAGCTTCGCGATGATCCGCGGCGGGCATATCGACCTGACCGTGCTCGGCGCGATGGAGGTCAGCGAAGGCGGCGACATCGCCAACTGGATGATCCCGGGCAAGATGATCAAGGGCATGGGCGGGGCGATGGACCTGGTCGCGGGGGTGAAGCGGATCATCGTCGTGATGGAGCATGTGGCAAAGGACGGCAGCCCCAAGTTCATCCCGTCCTGCACCCTGCCGCTGACCGGGCGGAACGTGGTCGATATGATCGTCACCGACCTGGCGGTGTTCGAGCGGTCGAGCCATGCTGCGGCGTTCCGGCTAGTCGAGTGCGCGCCGGGGGTGACCGGCGACGAGGTGCGGGCCAAGACAACCGCGCATTACGAAGGGTGAGGCGGCGGTGAAACTGATTACCGCGAACCGCAATTACTCGAGCTGGTCGCTGCGCCCGTGGGTGTTGATGCGGATGCTCGATATCCCGTTCGACGATGAGGTCATCAGCTTCGCCAAGCCCGACAATCATGAGGATTTTCGCCAGTTCAGTCCGACCGGCAAGGTCCCGCTGCTGGTCGACGGGGAGCGACGCGTGTGGGACAGCCTGGCGATCGGGCTGTATCTTGCCGACCGCTTCGACGGCGTGCTTCCGACCGACCCTGACGCGCGCGCCTGGGTGCAGTGCGTCAGCGCGGAGATGCATTCGGGGTTTTCCGCGTTGCGGGGCGAGTGCCCGATGAATGTCGGCACTCGGGTTCGGCGCGGGCCCGACTCGCCAACGCTGGCCCGCGATATCGCCCGTCTTTCGGAGCTGTTCGAGGAAGGTCTGACCCGCTTCGGCGGACCGTTCCTCGCCGGGCGCGCCTTCACGCTGGCCGATGCCTTCTTCGCGCCGGTCGTGTTCCGCCTGCGCACGTTCGGGATCGCGGTCGGGCCACACGGGACAAAGTGGGTCGAGCGAATGCTTGCGCTCGAGCCAATGGTCGAGTGGGAAGCCGCCGCGCTGGCCGAGCCCTGGCGCGAGGCCAGCCACGAAGCCGATCTTGCGACCGCCGGGTCGATCATCGCCGATTACCGACACCCACAAGGAGCATGCTCATGACCGCTTTCCTCGCCCTCCTCCTCGCCACGGCGGCGCCCGCCAACCGCCCGATGGTCGAGCTCACGCGGCTCGACTGCGGCTCGGCGACGATCAAGGATTTCAACGCATTCTTCTCCGATACGCTCGAATATCCGGCCGGGCCGCGGCGGATCACCGACAGCTGCTATCTGGTCCGCCACATGGGCCATTATCTGCTGTGGGACACCGGGTTCCCGGCCGCGCTCAAGGGCAAGCCGAACGACATGGGCGCGCTGGTCGTGACGATCGACAAGACGATCCCCGAGCAACTCGCGCTTCTTGGCCTGAAGCCATCCGATATTACGGTCGTCGGGATCAGCCATATGCATGGCGATCACGTCGGTCAGGCCGCCGATTTCCCCGCTGCCAAGCTGCTCGTCGGGAAGGCCGACTTCGAACAGACTGTCGGACCCAAGGACCCGTTCGGACCGTGGCGGGGGGCCAACGCGAAACTGCAGCTCGAGCATGGCGGCGACATCGACGTGTTCGGCGACGGCAAGGTCATCGCGCTCAACATGCCGGGACACACGCCCGACCATATGGCGCTGCTGGTCAAACTCGCCTCGGGCAACGTGCTGCTGACCGGCGACCTGTATCACGCGACCGAGGCACGCACGCTGAAGGGGGTCCCGCCGTTCAACACCAGTCGCGCCGACACCCTGGCGTCGATGGACCGGTTCGAGCGGCTGGCGCGCCATTACAACGCCAAGGTGATCATCCAGCATGAACCGCGCGACATCGCCAAGCTGCCGACGTTCCCGGCAGCGGCCCGCTAGGCGCTATCGAGCAGCGGTCTCGGGCGGCCGCTGGCCGAGACCATCGCGGTTGTAGAAATCGTCGCGAAAGGCAATCTGGCCGTTCTCGGGCGCGGCGGTGAGATAGGTCACGTAGACCGGCACCGGATTGGGCAGCGCGACCTTCTGTTCGGGCACTTTCGACGTCGTCGTCAGCGGCTTGCCGTAAAGCCACTTGCCGAGCCTGGCCGCGCTCTGGAGGCGGATGCAGCCGCCGCTTTTCTGGCGCGCCGGCGCCGCGAACAGGCTTTTGTCGTCGGTGTCGTGAAGGTAGATGCCCATGTCGTTGGGGAACATGAACTTCATCCTGCCCATGCTGTTGTCGGGCCCGGGCAGCTGGCGCATGCGAATGTCGGGCATCTTGCCGTCGACGACCGCCTGCCAGTCGATCGACCTGGGGTCGACGCGCTTGGCGTGGTCGCCCCAGTCGCTGAGTACTTCATAGCGGGCGCGGGTCAGGTAACCGACGCCTTCGCTGACGACATGCGGCGCGAGCCGAGTTGCGGCAAGGTCAGGCGGGGCATTCCAATAAGGGTTGAGGACGGCGAAGCGCAGCATCCCCGCGAGCATCGGGGTCGGATTGTCGGCGCGACCGACGACCACGCGCATGCTGTCCCTCACGACGCCATTTTCGATCATGTAGAGACGCGCGGCGGCGGCGTCGACCATGACGTAGCGACCGGGCTGCAGGGCGCTGGGCAGGACGCGGGTGCGTTCCATGTTGAGGCGGATTAGCTGCGCCTCGCGGCCGTCCATCGCTCTGGGCATGGCATCGCGCAAGGCGCTGTACGCCGGGTTCATCCACGGCATGCGGTCAAGCCACTCACCCAACGACGACGAAGTCGCGGCGGAGTTGAGCAACAACTGCGCGCTCGGCGCCGGGGGAATTGCGGCCGGATCGGCGAATTTCATCTCGTTCGAGCGCGTCGCGCGCATGTCGCGGGCAAGCGCGACAAGTGTTTGTGAAAGCATAAAATCGGCGCGCTGGACATCACGCGGATTGCCGCCAAACGCCGCGTGCACCGCCCCCTCGAGGTTGCGGACACGATAGGCGTCGGGGTCGAGACCGTCGAGCCGAAGACTGCGGACCAGCTCGATGAGCTGGCTCGCCTCGGGGCGGAGCTGGCCGCCTTGAACCCACAGCGAGCGATTATATGAGCTTTGCCACGCCGCCACCTCGCCCTGTGCAAATCGATAGCTCGGGGCTGTGCGCGCCGAAACCGGGGCGGGACTGATGACGAGCAGCATCCCCGCCGCGGCAAAAAGCGCCTTGGCGAACGGCCGTGTCGACCGCAACGCGCGGGGACAGCCGGAAAGATGCATGCTCGTCATCAATATTCCTCGTTAGCCTAGGGTCTTGTTAGCCGCGTTCGCCGCGCGCGGGCATCGGTGTGGTCGAAAGCGGCGCCGGTGCCGGGGCGGACTGATAGCCCTGCGGAGCGCCGGGGTAATATTGGCCATTGCTGACGTACCCGTCGACCTGGCCATCGCCATTATTATCGGCCCACACCGCTCCGGCAACCCCGCCGACCGCAGCACCGATTGCCGCGCCGGTGAGGACGCTCACGCCCGGGATCACGGCACCCGCGACAGCGCCAAGTGCCGCGCCGCCAATCGCGCCCGTCGCCACCCGGCGAAGGGTCGGGTCATAGCCTTGCGGCGTTCCACTATAATATTGGCCGTTCTGGACATAGCCATCGACATAGCCGTCATTGTTGCGGTCGGCCCACACGGCGTTGGCAATTCCGCCGATCGCGGCGCCGGCCAGCGCGCCCTCGGCGACGCTGACGCCCGGAACGATCGCGCCCAGCGCAGCGCCGCCGGCAGCGCCATAGGCCGCACCCGTCGCGGCATTTCCGGCCGTCCGGTTATCGCCATAAGTGCTGCACGCAGACAGGGCGACAGTGCCGGCCATCAGCGCGGCGATCATAAACTTGGTCATATTCAAGCTCCCTTGGTTCGTTGATGCGGACCATGCGGCGGGACCCAACCCCCCGGCGCGGCGCATATGTCACCGCTGGAAAACGGCCCTTTTATCGGATCGTTCCGCTAGTGGCCCGATGCTGAACGCAAGGTGATCGCGCGTCGCGTACGGATCGGTGTTACGCGACGAGACAATCTTGCTAAGCGAAAGGCATGAAGGCGACGATCTATCATCATCCGGGCTGTGGTACCTCAAGCAAGACGCTGGCGATTCTGAGCGAAGCGGGCGCACAGGTAACGGTCATCGAGTATCTGAAGACCCCACCGTCACGCATTGAATTGAAGCGGCTTTACATGCGCGCGGGGTTGAGTGTCCGGGACGGCCTGCGGGCTAAGGAAACGCTCGCAGAGGAACTTGGCTTGACGGGCGAAGGGGTCGACGAAGACCGCATCCTCGACGCGATGATGGCGCACCCGATCCTCATCAACCGCCCACTGGTCGAGACCGAAATAGGCGTGGCGCTGTGCCGGCCACAAGACAAGGTCCGCGATCTGCTGTGAGCGGGCTCGATCCCCGACTGCTGCTACGCGGCTATGCTGCCGGAATCTTCCCGATGTCGGACAGCCGCGATGCCGCCGACGTCTTCTGGGTCGAGCCGCGCAGCCGCGCCATCCTCCCGCTCGATCAGTTTCGCCTGTCGCGATCTCTCGCGCGGCGGGTGAGGTCGGGACGGTTTGAGGTGACCGTCGATACCGCCTTCCCCGAAGTCTTGGCGCACTGTGCCGCGCGTGACGAGACGTGGATTAACGCGCCCATCGAGCGCGCGACGCTCGGGCTCCACGCCACTGGAAACGCGCATTCGATCGAGGCGTGGCACGATGGCAAGCTGGTCGGCGGGTTGTATGGCGTGAAGCTTGGTCGCGCGTTCTTCGGCGAAAGCATGTTCAGCAGCATGACCGACGCGTCGAAAGTAACGCTGGCCTGGCTCGTCGCGCGGCTAAAATTCGGAGGCTTCACCCTGCTCGACTGCCAGTTCATGACCGCCCACCTCGCTTCGCTGGGAGCAGTGACCGTTGCGCGTGAACACTATGTACGATTGCTTGGTGCGGCGCTTGGTTCGGTCGCGGCGGGTGACGTCGGCGGCGGTTCGGTCGCAAGCGGCGGCTCGGCAGTCGAGGCGCCAGCCGATTTCTTCGCGCTCGATCGCTTGTTCGAAGAAGCCGCTGCGCCAAGCTCGGCGGGTCCCGGCGGGGCCGCGGCGATTTCCCCCGGCGCGCCCGGCCAGCTCATCGTGCAGCTTTTGGGCCAGACGTCATAAACCGGATGCTCGACGACGTTGAGCGACGGCGATTCCTTATACAGCCAGCCTGAAAAGACCCGCCACCATCTCTGGTTAGGCTGCTCGACGTCGAGCTGGATAAACGCTCCGGTGAGCGGCGGGCTCTCCCACGGCGCGGTCGTTTCGCATGCGCGCAGCCGGACGATCACGTCGCGAATTCGAAACGCCTGGCCCGGCTTCATCGTCAGGTTGCGGACGATGCCGTTGCGCTTGTTGAGCAGGCCGATGACCGCGACGCGCTCGGCCATCGGAGTTTCGCCGACATTCTGCAGAACCGCTCCCTTGCGCGCGTTGACTAGTGGCGCTTCGGCTTCATTGTGCTTGGCCGAGCGGTCGCAGCCGCCGATCAGCAGCATGGCCACGGCCATCGTTGGGAGCGCGCGGCGCACGCTTATTCCGGAGTCCATGCCTGGTAATCGCCGGTCGCCGCAGGGCGAATTCCCTGCCCACCGAGCGCCCCCCCGGGCTTGAACGCGGCGAAGGTACCGGTGGCATTGGCGAGCGGCGGCTGCTCGAACGGTCGGCGCTGCGGCAACTCAACGTCAGGCAACTGGTCAATCGTTCCCTTCAGCCACGCCTGCCAGCCGGGCGGCACGCGACTGCCGTCATTATTGCCCTCGTACATGACCCAGCGTCTCCGCGGGTCTTTGCGGTGCTGGAAATACTGGTTGCCCGACTCGTCCTTGCCGACTGCAGAGCCGTGGCGGTGCGAGAAGAACGCGGTGCCGAATGTAGCCCCGTCCCACCAGGTCGCACGAAAGAAATTGCGGATCAGTCCCATCGCCGAGCCTTTGCCGTGTTCCGCGCGTAGGCGCAACTTAACGCTGGTGAGGCCAGCGCACGTGGTCTCCGGCGCGGATGCCGAGTTCCGCAGCGCGACCGCCAGCGATCTCTAGCACGGCCGTTACCGGCCCATCGGAAGGAATAATCGATAAGTCCATGGGCCGGGCGTTGGCGGCGATATTGGCGATTGTCCCGTCGGCGCGGACAAAGATCAGGTCGAGCGGGATCAGCGTGTCCTTCATCCAGAAGGTCGCGTCGACCGGCTTGGCGAAGGGAAAGATCATGCCCCGGTCCGAAGCGAGGCTCTGGCGATACATCAGCCCGCGCTCCTGCTCGGCGGGAGAGGCCGCAACCTCGACGATGAAGCGTCTGGTCGTGCCGTGACCGCCGACCGTCAGTGGAACTTGCAACAGACCCGATGCGGCGGCGACGGTCGGGCTTGCGACCAGAGCCGACGGTTGGCAAGCCGTCAGGGCGAGCGCCGCGGCAAGCCCGAGCGACGCGATCAGTCGGGGCTGCGAAGCTCCACTGCGGTGCGGCCCTTGGTCCCCTCGGCGACTCGCGCCTCGAGTCGGTCGAGCGGAGCCAAGTCGGCAATCCCGGACCGCCGAACCGTTTCCATGTGAACGAAGATATCCCCCGTCGTGTCCTCCGGCTCGACGAGGAAACCAAAACCCTTGACGCGATTGAACCACTTGACCTCCACGGGCACGAACGGACCGGCTGCCTCGGCGAGTGACTCGCGGTCGGCCCTGTCGGCGACAGGAATGGCGCTGTGCGGGGCCGAGGGCAAGGCCGTAGACAGATCGATGTCGTCGATTCTTATTGCCTGGAGCCCGCGCGACTGGACCGTGCAGTGGCATTCGACGGTCGCGCCTTCGGGCAGCGAGCGGCGGCCATGCTCCTTGAGGACGCTGAAATGGACGAGGATGTCTCCCTCGCACTCGTCGCTGATGACAAAGCCGAACCCGCGAGACGCATCGAACCATTTGACGCGGCCGCGAACGACCAGGACGACCGGCTGGTCGTCGGGTCCATCACTGCGCGCTTCGTCCGCCATGCGATACTCTGGTCCTATGCCAACTCGTTGCACAGCCGAAAGCATAGCTTATCGCTTCATGTCGGGAAACCGACATTTGTCGTAACTTTAACGCAACTCGCGAAGCCAGCTATGGTCTATACTGTGTCCCATCGGAAGGTCGATGATCGCACGTGCAAGCGCCAGCGGATGACCCGCGCGAAGCATCGCGCCAATCGCCTTCTGACGCGCGACGGGATCCAGTTTTTCAGGTGCGAAGGGCCCGATACGGCGCCGTTTGGCAAGCTTGAGCGCGGCCTCGACACGGTTGTCATCGGCGTGGTCGAGCGCGCCTTCGCGGTCCGGCTCGTCGATGTGCGCCGCGTGAAGCGTCTGCCGCACCCGCGCCGCGCCATAGCCTCGCCCGCCAAGCACGCGCGCCTTTGACAAAGCGAACGCCGCGTCGTCGATATAGCCGATGCCGGCCAGTCGCTCCGCCACCGCGGCCAGATCGGGTTCTCGATCGCCGTCCCATCCGCGCTCGCGCAATTTTCGGCGCAGATAATCGACCAGCTTCCCGCGCGAGGTTGCAAAGCGCCCGACATATGAGAGCGCAAGCTCGTCCAGCTTCGCCACGTCGAGGGGGGGGAGTGGCCGGTAACCGGCCCGTTGACGTGAAACCGACGGCATGACGCCTTGATTGTGCCACAGTCGGTTCGCATTCACCATCCCAAGGGCAAAGCCGTTTCACACCCTCCCAGGCAGGAATGCATGTGACCCAGACCAACGAACTTACTCCGCCGGGCGCTACGCCGACCCTCGACCGGCATCCGCGGCGGGTCGCCGATTTCACGACCCTCCAGGACGGGCTCGAATATGCCGCGCAAGGGCACCGGGGGATGAACTTTCATGACGCACGCGGTACGCTGATTCAGGCCTATTCCTACGCCGATCTGCGCCGCGACGCGCTCCTCGCCGCGCGGCGGTTTGTCGCGCTCGGGTTAGTCAAGGGCGACCGCATCGCTCTTGTCGCCGAGACCGGCCCCGAATTTGCCGCCTGCTTCTTTGGTGCGGTCTATGCCGGGCTGTGGCCCGTCCCGCTGCCATTGCCGACGAGTTTTGGCGGGCGCGAGGCCTATATCGAGCAGCTGAAGATCATGCTTACCAGTAGCGATCCGAAACTGTTTCTTTTCCCGGTCGAATTCGCCGACTCCGTCAATCAGGCCGCCGCCGCGCTCGGGATTGCCGCCCGAAATTGGGAAAGCCTGGCCGATGTCGTTTCGGCCGACGACACTGCACTTCCCGAGGCGGATCCCGACGAGATCGCGTATTTGCAATATTCGAGCGGCTCAACCCGTTTTCCCCACGGCGTTTCGGTTACCCACCGCTCGCTGCTCGACAATTTGCGCGCGCACGGCATCGGGCTCGCGATGGGCGACACCGACCGCGTGATCAGCTGGCTGCCGTGGTATCATGACATGGGCTTGGTTGGCTGCATGCTGTCACCACTCGCCAACCAGTTGTCGGTCGATTATCTGAAGACCGAGGATTTCGCGCGGCGGCCCCTCGCCTGGCTCGACCTGATCACCCGCAATCCCGGCACTTCGGTTAGTTACTCGCCGACCTTCGGCTATGATATTTGCGCGCGGCGGCTGTCGTCGCTGACCAAGGTCGAGGACCGCTTCGACCTGTCGCGCTGGCGGATTGCCGGCAATGGCGCGGACATGATCCGCCCCGATGTGATGCAGTCATTCGTCGACGGCTTCACCAACGCCGGGTTCAAGGCAAGCGCCTTCTGCCCAAGCTACGGTCTCGCCGAAGCGACGCTCGCGGTCTCGCTGATGCCGCCGGGCGAGGGCATTCGCCTCGAGCTGGTCGAGGAGAGCGAACTGTCGGGCGTCGGCACGCCCGCGCAGGAACGCCCGCGCCGGTATCGCGCGATCGTCAATTGCGGCAAGCCGGTCGAGGGCATGGAGATCGAGGTCCGCGATGAAGGCGGCGCGCTGCTCCCCGATCGCGGCATCGGCAAGGTCTATTGCCGCGGCGCCAGCATCATGGTTGGCTATTTCCGCGACGAGGAATCGACCGCCGCCTGCCTGACCCCCGACGGCTGGCTCGACACTGGCGACATGGGCTATCTGTCGAACGGCTACGTTTTCATTGTTGGCCGTGCGAAGGACATGATCATCATCAACGGCCGAAACCATTGGCCGCAGGACATCGAATGGGCAGTCGAGCAGTTGCCCGGCTTCAAATCGGGCGACATCGCCGCCTTCGCCATCACCGGCCCGTCGGGCGAGGAAACCCCGGCGGTCCTTGTCCACTGCCGTACCAGTGACGAGGGCGAGCGCAGCCGACTGCGCGACGACATCCGCGAGCGGGTCCGCGCGATCACGGGCATCTCGGCCGTTATCGAACTGATCCCGCCGCGCACGCTGCCGCGCACTTCGTCGGGAAAGCTCAGCCGCACCAAGGCCCGCAACCTCTACCTTTCGGGCGAAATCCAGCCGTTCGACGTGGCCGCCTAACCCTTGCCTCACCAATTCGGGGCGGGTAGGGCGATCAAGGCCTAGGGGTATAGCTCAGTTGGTAGAGCATCGGTCTCCAAAACCGAGGGTCGTGGGTTCGAGTCCCCCTGCCCCTGCCAGGTCCAAGGGTGGCGAATAGCAATGCTATTCGCTGCCCGCGCAAGCGGTGCGCGCGGGCCGGCCAGCCTGTGCCGCGCCACGACAACAGGTCTGACCTCAAGGGACTTGCTCCCGTGACGGCTGCGCTTGAAGCGCGGCCCGCTTCGCGCTAAGACGCTGTCCACGAGGTCTGGCGGGCACCCCCGCAGGCCTCTTTTTTCTATCTCCTCGAAGGTGAGTGACGCACACGTGGCCAAAGTCTCCCCCGGCGAATTCTTCCGCCAGGTCCGCGCAGAGGGCAGCAAGGTCGTCTGGCCGAACCGCCGCGAGACCGTTACCACCGCTATCATGGTCGCGATCCTGACCAGCGTGCTTGCCGTGTTTTTCTTCGGCGTCGACGCTTCCTTCAGCGCGATTGTCCAGTACCTCCTTGGCCTCTTGGCCAAGTAACCGATAAAGAGCGCCACCTATGTCCCGCTGGTATATCATCCACGCCTACTCGGGCTTCGAGAACAAGGTCCGCGACTCAATCCTCGCCGAAGCGGGCCGCCTTGGCCTGGCGTCGCAAGTCGAAGCGATCGAAGTGCCGACCGAGAAGGTCACCGAGGTCCGCCGCGGCAAGAAGGTAACGTCGGACCGCAAATTCTTCCCGGGTTATGTGCTCGCCAAGCTGGGCATGAGTGATCAGGTTTATCACCTCGTCAAGAACACCCCCAAGGTAACCGGTTTCCTGGGCCCCAATGGCAAGCCGCAGGCGATTACCGAAGCCGAGGCCGCGCGCATCCTCAACACCAAGGAGGAAGCCGCCGCAGCCGCTCCCAAGGCGCGGATCAAGGTCGATTACGAGATCGGCGATTCCGTCAAGGTACTCGACGGCCCGTTCGCGAGCTTCAACGGCATCGTCGAGGAACTTGATTTCGACCGCAGCCGGGTCAAGGTGTCGGTCTCGATATTCGGCCGCGCGACCCCGGTCGAGCTCGAATTCGAGCAAGTCGAGCGTTCGAAGTAGATCATGGCCGGATTCAAAGTTCCCGATTTCGCAGAACGCGCCAAGCTGGCTCAGGAGGCCAAGCAGCGCGCGCTCGACAAGCTGCGTGACAAGCCCGCAGCCGATCCGGCGGTCGTTGCCGCCCGCATCGAGGCGGCTGCTGCCAAGGAAGCGGCAGCAGCTGAAAAGCGCGACGCGCGCCGGGCCGAGATGGCCGAGGCCAAGGCCGCCAAGGAAGCGGCCAAAGCCGAGCGTGAAGCGGCCGAGGCGGCCGCCGCAAAGCCACTGACTGCCGAAGAGCAAAAAGCGATCCGCGACGCGAAGTACGCGGCACGCAAAGCGCGCAGGCGATGATCGCGCGCCGCGCACAGGCGCGCAGGCGATGATCGCGCGCCTCATCAAAAGCGTTCGCAGGCGTTGATCCCGCGCGAGCTGGTCGGGATCGCCGAGGTCCCGGGCGGCGCGCCTCTCTCGCTCTACCGCCGCGGCGCCGATTATATGATCACGCTCGGCCGCAACGAGCTGATGAGTAGCCGGATGAGCGGGTCCGAGGTCGCGCTGGCGACGATGACGCTCGAGCGGCTCGGCAACCCCCCTGCCCCGCGCGTCTTGGTCGGCGGCTATGGCATGGGCTTTACCCTGCGCGCGGTGCTCGCCAACGTCGGGCCTGACGCCGATATTATTGTCGCCGAAATCGTGACCGAAATTATCGACTGGGCCCGCGGCCCGATGGCAGCATTCACCGCCGGCTGCCTCGACGACCCGCGCGTCACGTTGCGCATCGGCGACGTCGCGCGCGAGATCGAAGAGGGCGGCTTTGATGCGATCCTGCTCGACGTCGACAATGGCCCCGACGGGCTAAGCAGTGACTTCAACAACGGCCTCTACAATGGTCGCGGGATTGCCCGGGCTCGCGACGCGCTCAATCCCGGCGGCGTGCTTGCAATTTGGTCCGCCGCGCCCGACGAACCATTTACAAAAAAGCTCGAGGCGGCCGGCTTCACCGTCGACGCGGTCCGCGTTCGCGCCCGCGAGAACGGCAAGGGCCCGATCCACCTCATCTGGTTCGCCAGCCCGCGCTAGGCGCTAGCTCGGGGCTGGACCTGCCGGTCGCGCTCCAACCGCTGGAGTCACCCGCCAGATGGTGTTGCCGACATCGTCCGCCACCAGCAACGCGCCCGTGCGATCGACCGCGACGCCGACCGGACGACCGGAAGCCCGCTTATTCCCGGGGGTTAGGAAACCGCTGACTACATCCTCTGCCTTGCCGCTCGGCCGCCCGTTGACGAACGGCACGAACACCACTTTGTAGCCATAGGGTTTGTAGCGATCCCAACTGCCGTGCTCGCCAATGAAGGCTCCGCCGCGATAGTGGGCCGGAAGCAGGCCGGCATTGTAGAAGGTCAGGCCAAGTGCGGCGGGATGGCTGCCAAGTGCATAGTCGGGCTTGATCGCCTGCGCCACGAGGTCGGGACGACGCCACATCGGCGGAACGCGTTCGTCGACGTGCTGCCCCCAGTAGCTATAGGGCCAGCCGTAGAAACCACCGTCTTTCACCCGCGTCATATAGTCGGGTACGAGATGGGTGCCGAGTTCGTCGCGTTCATTGACGACAACATAGAGGTCGTTCGTGCCAGGGTAGAATACCGGGCTGTTGGCGTTGCGCAGGCCGGTCGCGAACAGCCGGTGGCGTCCGGTCGCGCGATCGATTTCCCACACCGCGGCGCGGTCCTTCTCGGCCTCGAGGCCGTGCTCGAGGATGTTCGAATTGGAGCCGACCGTCGCGTAAAGCCGCTGGCCATCGGGCGACAGCACCAGGCTCTTGGTCCAGTGATGATCGATCGGCGGGCCCGGCAGCGGCGTCAACATCTTGCCTGGTCCCGTGATCCGGGTCGTCCCGAGCGGCATCGGGTACATTATCACCCCGTCGGTGTTGGCGACGTAAAGAATATTGTCGATCCACGCCACTCCGAACGGTGAGTTCAGCTTGTCGAGCAAGGTTGTCACCGTTTCCGGCACGCCGTCACCGTTGGCATCGCGGATCAGGGTGATGCGGCTGGCGGGCTCAGGCCCGGTGGGCGTACCGTCGGCGCCCTTGAGCACATATTTGAACGCGAACTGCTTGGGGCGGAAGACCGACTCGGTGCCCGGTGAAGCGCCCTGCACCGCAAGGATGTCACCGTTGGGGAGCGTATAGACGAAGCGCGGGTGAGCGAGCCCAGTGGCAAGCGGTCTGATTGCCAGCCCGGCCGCAACCGTCGGTGCCTCGCCCTTCTTCCAGCCGATCCCTGGGGAAATGCCCATCGGCGGGAACAGGTACGTCTTGGCCGCCGGGAGCGCTGGATCGGGCCCAACCTGACTATTGTCGTCGAAATCCGGGTCGCCGCCACACGCGGCAAGGCTCGCAGCAAGCGCGGCGGTGAGGAGCAGGCGAGCGTTCATGCGCGTGACTCCATGTTATCTGTTCGTGATCGGTTGAACATGGCACCCAGGAATCCGCCGGCATAAAGCAGAATGACCGTCAGCAGCGACAGGAGGATACCCTGCGGCACCACCGCGATCCAGCCGTCGCGGCTGTGGACGAACGCGTTGAGCAGGCCGACCAGCAGTGCAAGGATGGTCAGCCCGAAATGCCAACCGAAGCCACCACGACCGCGTGCGCCGCCGGTCGCCCAATCGACGATCCCGGCAACCACCGCCAGTCCGCCCATGATCAGCGCGGCGGTGATCAGCCAAATCGAGAAATATTGCCACTGCAACTCGGCCGACTGCATATAGACAAAGTCAGTGACCAGCGCGAAACTGAAGAAGGCGGTCGGAAACCCGCCGAGGAAGCGGTGAAGGCCCGAAAATGGCCCGTGACGGTGATCAGAATTATCGATCGGGCGCGTTCGCCCGTCTTCGATGTTCGGCTCTCGATCGACATATTCGGACATCGCGCGCTCCCTGTTCAAAGACATACGCGCGACGAATGCCTGTGTTCCGCCCGCGCCCAGGTGGGCAGGTCGCGGCTGCTGGCCCACCCGCTTGCACCATGGCTTCGCTTCGCGCATGGCGCGGCCCAAGAAAGCAGGGCCATGACGCAAACCAAGCCGGGGATCGAGCAAAACCCCGACATCCGCTATCTCGGGCGGCTGCTCGGCGACGTCATCCGGCGGTTCGGCGGCGAGGCGCTGTTCCGGCGGATCGAATATATCCGTTCGGCCTCGGTTGATCGGCATCGGGGACTTGCGGGCAAGGAGGCGGTCGATCCGGGCCTCGACGCGCTCAGCCTCGACGAAACGCTCGCGTTCACCCGCGGCTTCATGCTGTTTTCAATGCTCGCCAACCTCGCCGAGGATCGTCAAGGAGTCGCTGCCGAAGCGGGCGCGACGGTCGCCGAAGCCTGTGCCGCGCTGGCCGAGGACGGCGTCGACAAGGCGCGCGTCATGGCGCTGCTCGATCGCGCCTTGGTCGCCCCGGTGCTTACCGCCCACCCAACCGAAGTCCGTCGAAAATCGATGCTCGACCACCGCAACCGCATCGCCGAGCTGATGCGGCTGCGCGACGCGGGCGCGGCGGAGACTAGCGACGGCGATCCGGTCGAGGAAGCCCTGCTCCGCCAGATCGCGCTATTGTGGGAAACCCGCCCGCTGCGGCGCGAGAAACTCTACGTCGCCGACGAGGTCGAAAGCGCGCTGGCGACGATGCGCGAGGTGTTTCTGCCCGTCCTGCCGACGCTCTATGCGCGCTGGGAACGGGTGCTTGGCGAGCGTCCGCCGAGTTTCCTCAGGATCGGCAGCTGGATCGGCGGCGACCGTGACGGCAATCCGTTCGTGGTGGCGGACTCACTTCGGTTCGCTCTCGCACGAGGCGCGGAGACGGCGATCGACCATTATCTCGACGCGGTTCACGAGCTTGGCGCCGAACTGTCGATCTCGAGCGAGCTTGCGGCGGTCACGCCCGCGCTCGAGGCGCTTGCCGGCCACTCTGGCGACACTGGTGCGACACGCAGCGACGAGCCTTACCGCCGTGCGCTTACCGGCATCTACGCGCGGCTCGCGGCGACGTTCAGGGCGTTAATTGGTCGAGCACCATCACGGGCCGCGCGCGTCGAAGCCGAGCCCTATCCCGACGCGGCGGCGTTTCGCGCCGAACTCGGCGTCGTGGCAGACGCACTCGCTGCACAGGGGCAGGGACTGCTCTACGACGGCGGCGCACTTTTGCGTCTCATCCGTGCGGTCGACACCTTCGGTTTCCACCTCGCAACGCTAGACATGCGTCAGAACAGCGCGGTCCACGAACGCGTCGTCGCCGAGCTACTGCGCGTAGCCGGGGTCGAGGCGAACTACCTCGCCCTGGCGGAGGCCAAGCGGTCAGCGTTGCTGCTCCGTTTGCTGGCCGAGCCTCGGCTGCTCGCAAGCCCCTACGCCACCTATTCCGACGAAACGACGAGCGAACTTGCCATCGTCCGCGCCGCCGCCGAGGCGCAGGCGCGCTATGGCACCGCCGCGATCACGACTTATGTCATCTCGAAAGCGGAGAGTATTTCCGACCTGCTCGAGGTCAATGTGCTGCTCAAGGAAGCTGGAATCTACCGTCCCGGCGACCCGCCCACCGAGAGCATCATGGCGGTGCCGCTGTTCGAGACGATCGAGGATCTTCAGCAGGCCCCGCGGATCATGGCCGAATGGCTCGCCCTGCCCGAAGTCGCCGCGCTGGGCGCGGCGCGCAGCTATCAGGAAGTGATGGTCGGCTATTCGGATTCGAACAAGGACGGCGGCTATCTGACCTCGGTATGGAGCCTCCACCAGGCCAGCCAGCAGCTCGCCGACGTGTTCGCGAAGGCCGGTCTCGCGATGCAGTTGTTCCACGGCCGCGGCGGGGCAGTCGGGCGCGGCGGCGGGTCGGCCTTCGCCGCAATCCGCGCACAGGCCGCAGGGACGGTCCAGGGCCGCATCCGCATCACCGAGCAGGGTGAAGTGATCGGCGCCAAATACGGCACTCGCGAAAGCGCGGCGACCAATCTCGAGGCGATGGCCTCGGCGACCATCCTTGCCAGCCTCACGCCGCGCGCGCTCGATAACCGGGCGCGCTATTCGAAGGCGCTCGGCGAGATGTCGGTCGCTGCTTTCACTTCCTATCGCGCGCTTGTTTACGGGACCGAGGGTTTCCGCACCTTTTTCCGCGAGATGACCCCGATCGCCGAAATCGCCGACTTGAAAATCGGTTCGCGCCCCGCCAGCCGGACAAAGTCGGACAAGATCGAGGATCTGCGCGCGATCCCGTGGGTGTTCAGCTGGGCACAGGCGCGGGTCATGTTGCCAGGCTGGTATGGCGCGGGTGATGGGCTGGCGGCGGGCGACCCCGCGCTGCTCCACGAAATGTATGCCGAATGGCCCTTCTTCCGCACCACGCTTGCCAATCTCGAAATGGTGCTTGCGAAATCGGACATGGCGATCGCCGCGCGTTACGCCGCGCTCGTCAACGACCAAGGCGCGCGGACCGCAATTTTCGGGCGCATCCGCGATGGGTGGCAGCGCACCCACGACGCCGTACTTGCCGTCACTGGCCAGTCGCGCCTGCTGGAGAACAGCCCTGCGCTCGACGCCTCGATCCGCCTTCGCCTCCCCTATATCGAGCCGCTCAATCTGCTCCAGATCGAACTCATCAAGCGCCACCGCGCGGGCGAGCGCGACCCGCGCATCAGCGAGGGGATCCAGCTGTCGATCAACGCCATCGCGACCGCGCTGCGCAACTCCGGCTAGGGCTGGCGCGGCGCAGGACCGGCGCTTACGCTGCACTTCATGACGACGCCGGAAATGCGGGCATTGCAGGTAGCTGGGCAGGAGCTGGCCGCTTTCGCCGACGAACTCCCCAACCCGGCGTGGATTGCCTACGCGGACGGCTACATCTTCTGGTTCAACCGCGCGTGGCGTGAATACACCGGAAGCACGACCGAAGAGACGCAAGGCTGGGGCTGGTCTGCGCTTCACCACCCCGACGAACTTGCCAGCGCCACGGAAACCTGGATCAGGGCGATCGCCGCCGGGACCGCGGTCGAACTGATTATCCCACTCAAGGGCAGGGACGGAACCTATCGCCCCTTCCTGACGCGCGCCGTTCCGATCCGAGACTCGTGTGGAACCGTCATCCGCTGGTTCGGCACGAAAGTCGACGTCAGCGCACAGGTCGCGGCGGAGCAGGAAGCGCGCCGGGCGCAGGTCAGCCTGATGCGGGTGTCGCGGTTGAGCGCGATGGGGGCGATGGCGTCGACCCTGGCGCATGAGCTGAACCAACCCCTAGGTGCCGCCACCAACTACATTTCCGCCGCGAACGAGCATCTCAAACGCTCACCCGTCCCGGACAAACTACTGCTCCAGCAATATCTGGCAGGCGCCAGCGAGAGCTGCCTCAAGGCCGGGCGGATCATCCGCAGCATGCGCGACTTCGCTTCCACCGGGAAAGTGACCAAGGCAGCCGAGGATCTCAAGGAAATGATCTCGGCGACGATCGTCGACTTTCTTGACAGCGAGGCACCAGAGGGCCTCAAGTTCGACTTTACCTGTCCGGATGGTTTGGAACCGGTGATGTGCGACCGGATCCAGATCGAACAGGTGCTCGTCAATCTCTACAGCAATTCGTTGCAGGCGATGGCGTCCGTCGAGCCGAGGTTGATCAGGATCGACGTGACCGCGCGGCCCGATGTGGTGCTGATCCGGCTGGGCGACAGCGGGCCGGGGTTCATCGGCAGCTCGCCGGAAGAATTGTTCGAGCCGTTCTGGTCGACCACCGACGTCGGATTGGGGCTTGGCCTGCCACTGTGCCGGACGATCATCGAAGCGCATGGCGGTGCGATCTGGGGTGAGCGCGGTAATCGGGACGGCGCCCGTTTTGTCGTCCGCCTGCCGATCAGCCGGAAGCGACGTCGTGACCGATTGTGACGACCGGTACGCTTGATTGGTGGCGGCACGTCGGCTAGGGGCAATCACTTCCAGCATCGCTTGGAAAATCTGCCGCGGGAGGATGGGGTTCTCCCCGTCCGCTTGAACCGCTAAACTTGAACCAGGGTTGGCGTTCGCGCCAGCCCCCGCAACAGAGTGAGCCAAATGGCAAAGAAGATTACCGGTTACATTAAATTGCAGGTGCCGGCCGGCGCCGCCAACCCGTCGCCGCCGATCGGCCCGGCGCTTGGCCAGCGCGGCGTCAACATCATGGAATTCTGCAAGGCGTTCAACGCCGCC
>JANXUU010000082.1 GCA_025356055.1 Sphingomonas sp.
CATCTCGTTCAAACCGGACAGGATCAGTACCGGGGTACCGACCTTGGCGGTGCGCAATTTCTTAAGCACATCATAGCCGTGCATGTCGGGCAGGTTGAGGTCGAGCAGAATGATGTCGTAATCATACAGCTTGCCCAGATCGAGGCCCTCTTCACCAAGATCGGTGGTGTAGACGTTGAAGCCCTCAGTCCCGAGCATCAGCTCGATGCTCTTGGCGATCGTCGCCTCGTCCTCGATCAGCAGTACCCGCATCGTCCATCCCCTGTTCGAACCGGCGGTAAGAGCGTTAACCCGAAATGGTTGCGCGCTCTTAACGTCCTTGAAGCGACCATTAACCATTCCGGGTTTGAGGGACAAAGGTTAATAAGTGCTAAAAGTCTGGAATCTCGGGGAATCGTTGCGCGCGTGCCACAAAGGGAGCGGGCGGCGCTTGTCTATGGGGCGTCGGCGACGCATGGCGGGGTCATGCTGGAAGAGCGGATCCTGTTCATCGACGCCGAGGCGATCGTCATCGACAAGCCCGCCGGGCTGCCGGTCGACACGCCGCGCGCGGGCGGGGACAGTATCGAGCGGCGGATTCACGAGTTGAAATGCGGCTTCAAGCGGCCGCCGACGGCGATGCACCGACTTGATCAGGATACATCGGGCTGCCTGCTGTTCGCGCGCCATCCTTCGGCGCGGGTCGTGTTTCAGGCGGCGTTCGAGTCCGGAACGGTCGAGAAAACTTATCTCGCGGTAGTCGCGGGCGAGGTCGGTGAGGAGGGGGTAATCGACCTGCCATTGGCAAAGGTGTCGAGTGCTGACGCCGGCTGGCGGATGCGCGGCGATCCGGCCGGCAAGAGCGCGATCACGCACTGGCGTCGGGTGGCCCAGCGGGACGGTAGAAGCCTCGTCGAATTTCAACCCAAGACCGGCCGGACTCACCAGATCAGGGCGCACGCGAGAGAAGGTCTGGGCGTTGGAATCGTTGGTGATTTTGTCTATGGCGTGCCGGGCGGACCGATGCTGCTTCACGCGATACGGCTAGTCGTTCCGCGGCCCAAAAAGGCCGTCATTGACGTTACCGCGCTGCTGCCTGAATCGTTTGGCGACTGGCGTGAAATGGTGACGGGCGATGCCGCCGGCTGAGCTTCCAGAGGAGGCGCTGAGCGAGAAATTTCTCGCCGCGACCGGGCCGGGCGGGCAGAATGTCAACAAGGTCGCGACCGCGTGCCAGCTGCGCTGCAACGTGTTCGCGCTGGGCCTGTCGCCGGACGCCTATGCGCGATTGAGGACGATCGCCGGGTCGAAGATGACTGCGGGCGGCGAGTTGGTCATCACCGCGCGCCGCTTCCGCTCGCAGGAGGCCAACCGCGAGGATGCGCGCGCCCGGCTGGCGGCAATGATCGCGGCCGCCCATATCGTCCAGGCCAGGCGACGCCCGACGCGGCCGAGCCGGACGGCGAAAGCCAAGCGCGTCGACACGAAGAAGGGCCGCGGCGAGATCAAGCGCGGACGCGGGAAAGTGGATTTGGACTAATGTATGATTTCAAGCTGAGCACAACCGACAAGCCGACGCTGTACCGCGACCTTGCCGCCGCGATGGAGGGGCTGGTCGCGGGCGAGCCCGATGCCATCGCCAACATGGCCAACGCCGCCGCCCTGATCTTCGAAAGCGTGCCGGGGCTGAACTGGGCGGGCTTTTACCGCAACGTCGGCGGCGAACTGGTGCTCGGCCCGTTTCAGGGCCGCCCGGCGTGCATCCGCATTCCGTTCGGCACGGGCGTGTGCGGCGTGGCGGCGGCGACCCTTGAAGTGCAGCGGGTCGACGACGTCAGCAAGTTCCCCGGCCACATTGCGTGCGACGGGGCAAGCGTCAGCGAATTGGTCGTGCCGATCGTCCGCGATGGCCGCCTCATCGCGGTACTCGACCTAGATAGCCCGCATAAGGCGCGTTTTGATGCCGTGGATGAGGATGGATTTGTAAAAATCGGGATTGTACTGACGACTCGTCTTTGATCCATCTTCGACTGAAGAGTAATCACACGCTATTAACTAATTTGAGTGATTGCACTATCAATTCCCCCTGCTATCCAGCGATAGTAATTGAAGAGAAGCGGCCAATCGGGTGACTGCTGCTTCAAATGGGGGGAATATAATGAATTATCGAGTAACTGCCGCGTCAGTATTGCTTTTTTCTGCGCCTGTCTGTGCCCAAACCGTTGTCATTCCAGCTCAATCGTTGTCGGTTCCGCATATTCAAAATGCCGTCATGGTTCCGCAGCAAGTTCAGGGCGATGTGCTTCGGGCGGGGGCACCCGTTCCAGTCGCGCTTTCCGAGATGCTCACGACGAAGGGCAAGCATCTAAAGGTTGGCCAGCCGGTTCAGTTGGAAGTGGCGCAGGACGTGTTTCTAAACGGGCGGGTCGTCATTCCTGCGCGCAGTCCTGTCGAGGGCGTCCTGACCGAAGTTCGCAACAAGGGCATGTGGGGAAAGTCAGGCGCCATCCACTTACAAGTCATCTCAGTCACTATCAACGGCACGAAGGTCCGGCTCAAGGGCGACATGGACAGTCGGGGTGATACGGGTACGGCGGGAGTTGTCGGAGCGCTCGTGATCTTGCCCATTGCCGGATTTTTCGTAACCGGTACGAGCGCGGAAATGCCACTCAACATGCCCGGGCGGGCCTTTCTTGACCAGGATATTGCCATCGCGGCCGCATCCTGAATTTCCAAAGATCAAATTTGGCACAGACCAAAGGGCGGAAACGTCTATTGGTCTGTGCCGCTGATGTTTGATGGGTTGACTACAAACCACTAAGGTGAAGTTCGACGTTCATTCGTAGGGGAATGCTTGACAAAGGTTTTTAACTTAAAGCCTCGAGCCGTTCGTCGTCGAGGCTGCCCGGGATGATCATGACCGGGCAGGGGAGCTTGCCCGAGTCATGGCCGGTGAAGTCGGCGACCAGCGGGCCCGGGTGGCCCCCCGAGCACGCGCCCAAGACTAGTGCCGCGATGTCGTCGCGGGTGCCGATGAAGGCGCGGACTTCCTGGACCGGGTCACCGGAGCGCAGGACGATGTTGGGGCGGATGCCGGCGGCGTCGACAATCTCGCCCACCGACGCCGCGACGCTGGCCTCGATGCGCAGCCGCTGCTCTTCCTCCATTGCCGCCTGGACCCCGCCCCACTGGACGAAATCCTGCGGCTCGACGATCGCCAGCACCTCGATCGCACCGTTGGTCTTGGCGGCGCGGCGGGCGGCGAAGCGAAGCGCCACCCGCGCCTCGGCGCTGTCGTCGATCACTACCAGATAGGTGCGCGTGGGCGGGGCGGGTTGGTCCATCGCGACAAAGCTGCTCACAAAGTATCGCGATGCGCAAGAAGCGCGCCTTTCCCTTGACCGTACGGGCGGCTTTGGTCTTTGTGCGAGGCGACCCATTTTAGACACGGGAATGCCCATGCCGACCGAACTCAAGATGCCCGCCCTGTCACCCACGATGGAGGAGGGGACGCTGGCCAAGTGGCTCGTCAAGGAAGGCGACGTGGTGAAATCGGGCGACTTGCTGGCCGAAATCGAGACCGACAAGGCGACGATGGAGTATGAAGCGGTCGACGAGGGCACGATCGCGAAGATCCTGGTGCCGGAGGGCAGCGAGGGCGTGAAGGTCGGCGCGGTGATTGCGCTGATCGCGGCGGAGGGGGAGGATGCCGGTGCACCGGCCGCTTCGGCGCCTGCTGCCGCTCCTGTTCCCGCTCCCGCTCCGGCTGCTGCTCCCGCTGCTGCCACGCCTGCTCTGGCCGCGCCGAAGCCCGATCCCGTGCCGCCCAAGGTTGAAGCCGCCGCCCCTCCGCCGCCCGCGCCGATGACGCACGTCGCCGCCGAGCCGGGGGATCGCGTCAAGGCCAGCCCGCTCGCCCGGCGCCTCGCCGAAGCGCAGGGGATCGACCTCGCCAGCCTGACGGGCAGCGGACCCAATGGCCGCATCGTCCGCGCCGATTTGGGGATGGGCGCCGCCGCCACGCCGCACGCCGTGCCGGTCGCGCAATCCGCGGCTTTGGTCCCCGCGCCGAAGCCTGCCGCCGCCGTGGCGTCGGTCGAAACCGACATCCCGCACGAAGTCGTCAAGCTGTCGGGGATGCGCAAGATCATCGCGCGGCGGCTGACCGAATCGAAGCAGACGGTTCCGCACATATACCTCACGGTCGACATACGGCTCGACGCGCTGCTCAAGCTGCGTGGGGAGTTGAACGCGGGGCTGGCCAGCCGCGGCGTGAAGCTCAGCGTCAACGACATGCTGATCAAGGCGCTCGCGCTGTCGCTGATCGAAGTCCCCGAATGCAACGTCAGCTTCGCCGGGGATACGCTGATCAAATATAGCCGCGCCGACATCTCGGTCGCGGTCAGCATCCCGGGCGGCCTGATTACGCCGATCGTCACCGGCGCCGACAGCATGGCGATTTCCGCGATCTCCAAGGCGATGAACGACCTCGCGGGCCGCGCGAAAGAGGGCAAGCTCCAGCCCAATGAGTATCAGGGCGGCACCGCCAGCCTGTCGAACATGGGCATGTACGGCATCAAGCAGTTCGAGGCGGTCATCAACCCGCCGCAAGCGATGATCATGGCGATCGGCGCGGGCGAGGCGCGACCCTATGTGGTCGACGGCGCGCTGGTGGTCGCGACGGTGATGAGCGCCACGGGCAGCTTCGACCACCGCGCGATTGATGGGGCTGACGGCGCGCGGCAGATGAAGGCGTTCAAGGCGCTGGTGGAGAGCCCGCTGGGGTTGGTGGCTTAATTGCCACCGAGGGACAAAGAAGTAGAGAATTTACTTCGACTTACTCGCCGCCGCCTCGGCTTTCGGGGCCGCGTTCTTTTGGTTCCGATCAGCGGTTAGTCACATCCTGGCACCAAAGACTTATTGGGACCACATGCCCGAAACGGATCCTTGGTTGATAGCAACGCGAAAATCCGCAAAGCAGAACAGGATCGCGGCCGGTCTGGCAGGTGTATCTGCCTTTGCTACTGGCGCCTCCTTGCTTGTGGGAACTTGGTAGGATGACGTCGTTGCACCCCGCTATCCGCGTCACCGCGATGCCGGCCGACACCAACCCTTATGGCGGGGTGTTCGGGGGGTGGTTGATGAGCCAGATGGCGCTCGCCGTTCCCTCACCCCCCGCCGGTGACGCGGCTCCGCCCTCTCCCGCAGGCGGGAGAGGGAAGTGACGCGGGCCGTGCCTCCCTCTCCCCCGAGGGGAGAGGGACAGCTGTCGCTGAGCGACAGCAGGGTGAGGGCACGGCGCAAACTGTTACAGGATCGCGCCAAGGCAATGCGGCACGAAGCGACCCCGGCGGAGCGGGCGTTGTGGAATCTCCTTCGCGATCGGCGGCTGGAAGGCTTTAAATTTCGCCGGCAGCGGACGATCGGTCCGTATATCGTGGACTTCATTTGCCTTGAGCATGGATTGATCATCGAAGCCGACGGCGTGCAGCATTCCGAAAACAGAGGTGGCTCGGTTTGTTTGAACAGGCTCGCGCGATTATTAAGTGGAGCGTCTGCCGGTTTCATGCCGCTGCGAGAAGCGGTTGGTTGAAGTAGGCCTGATCGGGTGTCTTGCGGTCAAGTGAAGAATGCGGCCGTC
>JANXUU010000142.1 GCA_025356055.1 Sphingomonas sp.
GTCGGCGGGGTCTTCACATCGGTCGCACGAAGCTATGACGTGATGAATGACCTGATGTCGGGCGGAATGCACCGGCTGTGGAAGGACCGCTTCGTCGCTAGGGTCAAGCCACGCGCCGGCGAGCTTATCCTCGACATGGCCGGCGGCACCGGCGACATCGCCTTCCGCATGGCCCGGCGCGGGGCGCTGGTCACGGTCAGCGATATCAATCCCGACATGCTCAGCGTCGGCATGGACCGCGCCACGAAACGCCGCATCCTCGGCCTGGTGTGGCAGCAGGAAAATGCGGAAACGCTGAGTTTCGCCGATGCCAGTTTCGACGCCTACACAATCGCCTTCGGCATCCGCAACGTGACAGATATTCCCAAGGCCCTGCGTGAGGCGCACCGCGTGCTGCGCTTTGGCGGGCGCTTCTTCTGCCTCGAATTCTCGACCACCGAATGGCCGGGGTTCGGCGAGGTTTACGAGAAATATGGCGACCGGCTCATCCCCAAGATCGGCAAGATAGTCGCCAAGGACGAGGACAGTTATCGCTATCTGGTCGAATCGATCCGCCGCTTCCCCAAAATGCCCGAATTCCAAGCGATGATCGGCTCGGCCGGCTTTATGCAAACCCGCGTCGAGCCGATTCTGGGCGGGCTGGTTGCGATTCATAGCGGCTGGAAGATTTGACCACCTCCGTCACCCATCTCTTTCGCTTGCTGAGCTGGGGCCGCACCCTCGCCCGGTATGGCGCGCTGCAAGGGATCGAGCGCGATCCGATGACCCCGCCGGCGGTACGCCGCCTGCTCCGCGTCGCCCGCTTTGGGCTTCGCCAGCCGGCCGCCCCCGACTATGCCGCCGCGCTTCAGGCAATCGGCCCCGCCGCAATCAAGCTTGGTCAGGCGCTCGCTACGCGACCCGACCTGGTCGGCGAAGTTGCGGCGAAGAATCTCATCCAGCTCCAGGATTCTCTTCCCCCCGTCGCCTTCGCCGAGATTCGCAAGGCGATTGAAAAAGGCCTCGAAGCCCCCATCGAATCGCTGTTCCAGTCGATCGACGAAGAACCCGTCGGCGCCGCCTCCATCGCCCAGGTTCACCGCGCCGTGACGACCGAGGGCCGCGTCGTCGCGGTCAAGGTACTCCGCCCTGGGATCGAAGATGAATTCGCCCGCGCACTCGAGACTTACGAATGGGCCGCAGCGCACGTTGAAACCTTGGGCGGTGAGGCCGAGCGGCTTCGCCCGCGGCTGATCGTTGCGCATTTCAAGCAATGGACCCGGCGCGAGCTGGACCTTCAGCGCGAGGCGGCGAGCGCCTCTGAACTCAAGGAGAAAATGGTCGCCGAGCCCGACTTCTACGTCCCCGAGATCGATTGGAGCCGAAGTGCCCGGCGAGTGATGACGCTCGAGTGGATCGACGGGATCAAGCTTACGCGCCGTGACGAACTAATTGCCGCCGGGCACCAGCCCAAGGCGCTTGCCGCCATCCTCATCCGCGCTTTCCTTCGCCAAGCGGTGGTCGACGGCTTCTTTCATGCCGACCTTCATCAGGGCAATTTGTTCGCGTTGCCCGACGGCCGCCTCGCCGCGATCGATTTCGGGATCATGGGCCGTATCGACCGCCGCGCGCGGCTATGGCTCGCCGAGATTCTCTACGGCTTAATCACCGGCAATTATCAGCGCGTCGCCGAGATTCATTTCGAAGCGCAATATGTCCCCAGCCATCATAATGTTGCCGAGTTCGCGACCGCGCTCCGAGCGGTCGGTGAGCCGATCCGCGGGCTGCCGGTCAAGTCGATTTCAGTCGGTCGGATGCTCGAAAGCCTGTTCTCGATTACTCGCGATTTCGACATGCAGACCCAGCCGCATTTGCTTCTCCTCCAAAAGACGATGGTGATGGAGGAGGGGGTCGCCACCGCGCTCGATCCCGACATCAATATGTGGGAGGCCGCCGAGCCTTTCCTTCGCGAATGGATACGCGGCGAGCTTGGGCCCGAAGCGATCGCCGCCGACGCGCTCGTCGACTTCGTCCGCACTGCCAAGCTGATCCCCGACTTGATCAAGCGGATCGACACCGCCTTCCCGCCCGCTGGCGCCGCCCCCCCGCTCCCGCCGCT
>JANXUU010000145.1 GCA_025356055.1 Sphingomonas sp.
TCACCGACCTGCCGCTTGAGGCGATCGCCCGGCTCGGCGCGCTCGACGGTGCCGGCATCAACGAGGCCAAAATTGCGCTCGCCACCGCCACGACTGCGCTCCTTCACGGCGAGGAAGCGG
Organism: Sphingomonas sp.; assembly: GCA_025356055.1. Lineage (GTDB taxonomy): Bacteria > Pseudomonadota > Alphaproteobacteria > Sphingomonadales > Sphingomonadaceae > Sphingomicrobium. The sequence goes on from JANXUU010000145.1 coordinate 121, forward strand.
CGAGGACGGCCGAAGAGACCGCCCACCGTACATTCACTGAGGGTGGGTCGGACGAGAACCTCCCGAGCTTGGCTACCGGCGGCGAGATCGGCATCGTCGCAGCGTTGGTCGGCCTCGGTTATGCCACGTCAAACGGTGAGGCGCGCCGTAAGATCGGCGAGGGCGCGGTGCGGCTCGACGGTGGTGTGATCCGCGATCCGGCGCTCATGATTTCGGTCGGCGAAACACCAGTGAAGCTTAGCCTCGGCAAGAAGAAGCACGGGCTTCTCACCCGCTCCTGATCAGCGAAATTGCCTGGTCGCGCTCGAACAGATAGAGTGCAGTTCGTGCCGCCCGGCCGCGCTCGCTCGCCAGTCCGCCATCCCGGTCTAGGAGTAGGCGGGCATCGGCGGTGGCGATGGGGACGAACTCGGTCACCATCTCGGGTGTCGCAATTCGGAACGCCTGCTCGCCTGATTGCTTTGTGCCAAGGATCTCACCCGGTCCGCGCAGGCGCAGATCCTCCTCTGCGATCCGGAAGCCGTCATTGGTTTCGCGCATCAACGCGAGCCGCGCGCGCCCAGTCTCGCTCAACTGCTGCCCGCGAATGAGCAGGCACATCGACGCTGCGGTCCCCCGCCCGACCCGCCCGCGCAATTGGTGCAGCTGCGCCAATCCGAACCGTTCGGCTCCCTCGATGACGATCAGCGTCGAGTTGGGAACATCGACTCCGACCTCGATCACCGTCGTCGCAATCAGCACCGCCAGCCGTCCCGCCGCGAACGCCGCCATGACGTCATCTTTTTCCGCGCCTTTCATTCGCCCGTGGACCAGCCCGACCTTGTCAGCCCCGAAGCGCAGCGCAAGCACCTCGGCCCGTTGCTCCGCGGCGGCGCTGTCGCTCTTCTCGCTTTCTTCCACCAGCGGACACACCCAATAGGCCTGACCGCCCGACGCGATGTGACGGCCGAGCCCCTCGACGACCTCGCTCAGCTTCTCGTTGCTGATCACGCGCGTTTCAACCGGCGTCCGCCCGGGCGGCATCTCGTCGAGACGGCTGACATCCATCTCGCCGAACTGCGTGAGGGTCAGCGTGCGCGGGATCGGCGTGGCGGTCATCACGAGCAGGTGCGGCGGATGAGCGGCCTTCTCGGCCAGCAGCAACCGCTGCGACACGCCGAAGCGATGCTGTTCGTCGATTACCACCAGACCGAGCTTCTTGTAGGTGACCTTTTCCTGGAAAATGGCATGTGTCCCGACGAGGATGTCGATCGACCCGTCGGCCAGTCCCATCAGGACAGCGTCTCTCGCGCGCCCCTTGTCGCGCCCGGTGAGGATGGCGACCCGCACCCCGATCACGTCGAGCTGGCGCTGGAGCGTCGCGACATGCTGGCGCGCGAGAATCTCGGTCGGGGCGAGGAACGCCGCCTGCGCGCCCGCCTCGACCGCTTCGAGCATTGCGAGCAGCGCGACGAGCGTCTTGCCCGAACCGACATCTCCTTGCAGCAGTCGAAGCATCGGCGCCGCCTGCGCCATATCGCCTCGTATCTCCTGTGTGACCCGCGCCTGCGCTCCGGTCAGTTGATAGGGAAGCTGGAGCGCCTTTGTCAGCCGCCCGTCACCGGCGAGCGGCACCCCCCGTCGGCGGCGGGCATGCCGGCGAATGAGCATCAGGGCGAGCTGATTGGCAAAAACTTCATCGTAGGCCAGACGTTTGCGGGCATCGCCTGCCAAGGGATCCGAATGTGCTTCGGCGAGCGAGGAGCGCCACGCTCGCCATCCCTCACGGGCAAGCAGCGACGGCTCGATCCATTCCGACAGGTCGGGCGCGCGCTCGACCGCAATCAGCGCCAGTTCGCGCATCCGGCGGTTGGTCAGGCCTTGGGTCAGCGAATAAACGGCCTCGCTCAGTGGCGGTTCGGCGCCCGATTCCATCACTTCGGGATGAATGATCTGCCACTCGTCGCCATAGGCTTCGAGCTTACCCGACACGGTGCGCTTCTCCCCCTGCGGCAACTGCTTCTTTGCCCAACTGGGATTGTTGAAGAATGTCAGCGTGATGGTGTTGCCGTCGCAGTCGGCGGCGAAGATGCGTGCGGGGCCGCGTCCGGCGGACAAGCGGCTGTCGAATGGGGTCACATCTAGGATGATAGTCCGCCCAAGCATCTCCCTCGTCGCGACTGACGCTCGGATTCGCTCGATCGTGCCGGTGGGCAGGTGGTAGGCGAGATCGATCGCGCGCGTCAGGCCCAGTTGAGCGAGTGTCTTGGCGACCCCGGGGCCGATCCCTTTCAGGGCTTCGACCTCGGCGAACAAGGGGTTCAGAATTTCGGGCCGCATATCCCTCTCTAGCGTGTCGCCGCGCGAGCGACTACATGAGACAGATCACCTGCGGCGTTCTTCGCCAGCGGGTTTTCGGCACGTTGGAGCGAAGCGATGGACGAAGAACTGCGTGCGCTCAAATATCGTGCTTGGCATCGCGGCACGCGCGAAGCGGACATGATGATCGGTGGGTTTTTCGATGCTCGTCACCAAGGGTGGAGTGCGAACGAACGGGCTTGGTTTGCTGACCTGCTCAACGAAACCGATGTCGACATCATGGCTTGGGCGATCGGCACCCTGCCCGCCCCGGCGCGCTACCGGGGGACACTGCTGAGCGCGCTTCGGCAACTCGATTTCATCAGGATTGCCAAGTGAACGACGCGCATTCGCGAATTTTGAAGGCGGGCGAGCCGCTGACGCTGGCGGCAGTACCGACGGGGTTCCTCCCGTGGCTTGCCGCCGATCTTGCGCGCGCGGTTGATGGCGCGGGTAAGGGCGGGCGCGCAGTGATCCTCGCTGCCGACGAAGCGGCGATGCGTGCGCTGGCCGAGACGGTGCCGGTGTTCGCGCCTGAGATCGAGGTGCTGACGCTTCCGGCGTGGGACTGCCTGCCTTACGACCGGGTGTCGCCGGCGCTGCGGGTCATGGCCGAGCGGCTGGCGACACTCCAATTGCTGCAGGTTGCAAAGAACGGTCCACAACTGCTCGTGACGACGGCGAACGCGGCGGCGCAGCGGATGCTGACTCCGTTCCGTATCCGCCAGCTTACTCGACGTCTGGCCGAAGGCGAGCGGATCGACCGCGACGCGCTGGTCAAGCTGCTGTCCGGCAACGGCTACCAGCGCACCGATGCGGTCCATGACGCGGGTGATTTCGCGGTTCGGGGGTCGCTGATCGACCTGTTCCCTGCCGGCGAGAGCGCCGCGATCCGGCTCGATTTCTTCGGCGACGAGATTGAAACGATGCGTCGATTCGATCCCGCCGACCAGCGTACGACGGGACCAGCGGAGACCTTCACGCTGATGCCCGCGTCGGAAGCGCTGCTCGAGGAGGACAGCATAAAGCGCTTTCGTGCCGGCTATCGCGAGCGGTTCGGCGCCAATGCGACCGGGGATCCGCTCTACCAAGCGGTCAGTGAGGGTCGTCGGCTGGCGGGGATGGAGCATTGGCTGCCATTGTTCGAGGAGAAGCTTGGCACGCTGTTCGACCATCTTGGCGAAGTTGACGTCATCCTGCGTGATCCGGGCGCCGACGGCTCGCATGAGCAGCGCAGCGAGGCGATCCAAGACTATTTCGCCAATCGCGAGGGGGCGATGGTCAGCGAGCCGGGAAGTTATCGCCCGCTGCCCCCGTCAGCGCTCTACCTTTCTGAAAAGGAATGGCGCGGCGCGATCGAGGAGCGCCCCGTGCATCGCGTGTCGATCTTTCCCGAGCCCGCGAGCAAGACCGTCATCGACTTCGCTGTCGAGGGCGCGCGGGACTTTGCGCCTGAGCGAGCGCAGAACGTTAATGTCTACGAAGCCGTAGTCGAACACGCAGTCAAGCTACGAAAGTCAAAGCACAAGTTAGTACTCGCCAGCTATTCTCGCGGCGCTCGCGAACGCTTGGCGGTGCTGCTAGCCGACCATGGTCTCGAACGATTAAAGCAGGTCGAGACGTGGCAGGAAGCACTTGGCTCGCAAGCCGAGGCCGCGCTCCTCGTCCTGCCGCTCGATCATGGTTTCACCACGCCCGAAATAGCGGTGTTGACTGAGCAGGACATGCTCGGCGATCGGCTGGTACGCCGCAAAAAGAGACGCAAAAGTGCCGACGCTTTCCTGTCCGAGCTCGCCAACTTGTCTCCCGGGGATTTGGTTGTCCACGCCGACCATGGCGTCGCGCGGTACGAAGGGCTCACATCGATCATGGTCGGCAACGCGCCGCACGATTGCGTCGCGCTGAGCTATGCCGGCGGCGACAAGCTTTACGTGCCTGTCGAGAATATCGACGTACTGACTCGCTACGGCAGCTCGGAAGCGGAAAAGGCCCCGCTCGATCGGCTCGGCGGTGAAGCGTGGCAGCGGCGCAAGAGCCGCATGAAGGATCGCATCCGCGAGATCGCTGGCGACTTGATCAGGACCGCTGCGGTACGCGCCACTCGGCCGGGCGTGCTGATCGAGGTAGACGACGGCTATTCCTCGTTCGTCGATCGCTTCCCGTTTGAGGAAACCGAAGATCAAGATCGAGCAATCGAGGAAGTGCTGGGTGACCTCGCCAAAGGCAATCCGATGGACCGCCTCATTTGCGGTGATGTCGGCTTCGGCAAGACCGAGGTGGCAATGCGCGCCGCGTTCGTCGCCGCGATGGCAGGGTATCAGGTCGCCCTGATCGGCCCGACGACGCTTCTCGCCCGACAGCACTTCAACAATTTTGTCGAGCGGATGAAGGGGTTCCCGATCGAGGTCGGGCGATTGTCGCGGCTGGTTGGCGCTGCCGAGGCGAAGAAGACGAAAGAAGGGCTTGAGAAGGGCACGGTCGACATTGTCATCGGAACCCATGCGCTCCTGTCGAAGAGCATCAAGTTCAAGAAGTTGGGACTCGTCATTGTCGACGAAGAACAGCATTTCGGAGTGACCCACAAGGAGCGCCTCAAGGGACTTCGTGCCGACGTCCATGTGCTGACTCTGACCGCCACTCCAATCCCGCGCACGCTGCAGATGGCGATGTCTGGCCTGCGCGAGCTGTCGGTTATCCAGACGCCGCCGGTCGACCGCTTGGCGGTGCGGACCTATGTTACCCCGCGCGATCCGGTGGTCATCCGCGAGGCACTGCTGCGCGAGCATCATCGCGGCGGACAGAGCTTCTATGTCGTCCCGCGCATTGCCGATCTAGCCGACATCGAAGAGTGGTTGCGCGAGGAAGTTCCGGAAGTGCGTGCAATTACCGCGCATGGCCAGATGACCCCGAGCGCAGTCGAGGAGCGAATGAGCGAATTCTACGATCGCAATTATGACGTGCTGTTGTCGACAACAATCGTCGAGAGCGGGCTCGATATTCCGTCGGCTAACACGCTCATCATCCATCGTGCCGACCGTTTCGGACTGGCGCAGCTCTATCAGCTGCGTGGGCGCGTCGGGCGATCGAAAACGCGAGCTTATGCCTATCTGACCACGACACCTGATCGCTCGATCACCGAGGGTGCAGCCAAGCGGCTGCAAATACTAGCCAATCTCGACAGTCTTGGTGCAGGGTTCCAGCTTGCAAGTCACGATCTCGATATTCGCGGGGCGGGCAATCTACTCGGCGACGAGCAATCAGGACATATAAAGGAAGTCGGGTTCGAACTCTATCAATCGATGCTCGAGGAAGCGATTCTCGAAATGAAGTCCGGCGGAGGAAAGCGCACGGAAGAATATGCCCCGCAAATCAGTGTCGAAGCGCCGATCCTGATCCCCGAATCCTATGTCCTCGACCTCGACTTGCGGATGGGCCTCTATCGTCGCCTTGCCGAGCTAGACGACCGGCAGGAGGTCGAGGCGTTCGCCGCCGAACTGATCGACCGCTTCGGTCCGATACCGCAGGAAACCGCCAATCTCCTGAAGATCGTCGAGACCAAGATCAATTGTCGCAAGGCGAAGATCCTCAAACTCGATGTCGGTGCCAAAGGCGCCGTAGTAACATTTGTGCCCGAGGGCTTCCCTGATCTCGCCGGCCTGTTCGCCTACATCGAACGGCTGAAGGGCGCGGCGAGGCTTAGGCCAGACAGCAAGCTGGTTGTCTCGCGCGACTGGCCGAGCGTTGATTCGCGACTGAGCGGTGCGGTACAGCTGTCACGTGGGCTGGCGCGGGTACTGGCGGCGGGCCATGCAGGGGTGAAGAAAATACTTGAGCCGGTTTGAGGCCTGGTCAGGCGGCAACCGCGAGGGTGGCCGCGACGAACCGCTCAAGCTCCGCCTCGTCAAGCGCCCCCGCACTAAGAAACCCTTGGTAGAGATCGCAGCCCCAGCCTGCGACTAGCCCCAGTTGTGCGGTCGACTCAACGCCTTCGACGATGACCTTCAAACTAAGTTCGTGCGCGAGCCCGATCATCGCACGCACGACGATACGGTCACGCGAGCCGCCAACCAGATTAGCGATCATCGCCCGGTCGATCTTGAGCGAATCGAGCGGGAGCGAGGCGAGATAAGCGAGGTTCGAATAACCAGTTCCGAAATCATCGATCGCGATCTGGATGCCGGCGTCGCGCAAGGTCGATAGGTGGACTGAAGCAAGATGCTGGTCAGCGATAAGGCTCGATTCGGTAATTTCGACGGTTAGCCGGTGCGGGCTCAGCCCAGCTTCATGAAGCTCTTCGAGTAGCCAATCGACATAACCATCGCGCATCAAGTCGGCGGCGATCACATTGACGGACAAGCGAAGTTGCCCGAGCAGTCCGCTCCATTGACCGGCGATACGAAGCGCTTTTCGCTGGACGACACGCGACAACCGCTCGGCAAGCCCGTGGCGCTGGGCGCGGACGAACAAGGCCTCGGTGTCGCGTTCGCCGGTCCAGCGGGCAAGCGCTTCGACCGCGCACACCCGACCCGAAATTGGCTCGATCTGCGGTTGGAATAGCACGGTCAGTTCATCCTTCGCGATCGCTCGTTCGAGCTCGACGTCACGGGTTGGCGCGGCGCGCGGGGTCAGGTGAATGTCGGAGGCGCGATTGCCCTCTCCGGAGAAACGCTGGGATACCATGACGAGGCGATGTGCCCCACGCGGGCACAGCGGAAGGGGCAAGAGCGCGCCGACCCATCGCGGGACAGTGGCGCGCGCGTGCAAATCGCCTATGCTGGTCCCGTGAATCGCGAAGCCCTCCGCCAGCCACGCGCAAAGCGAGAACTTGATGGGATCGGGCTGCTCGCCTCGATCACGCAAGTTGCGCGCGCCGCCGAGACGATGTTGCGCAAGCGATATCGCTGGGCCGGGGAAGAGAATGCTACGACGTTGGTCGCGCTTGGCGGAGACGGCTTCATGCTGCAAACTCTCCACGCCATGCTTGAGGTGGGCGAGCCACGGCCTGTGTTCGGGATGAATCGCGGGACCGTCGGTTTTCTGATGAACGATTGGCGACTAGACCGGCTCGGAGAGCGGATCGCACTCGCGAAAGCGATTAACGTTACCCCGCTTACGATGATGTCGACCGATGTTGCCGGTAAGACGGTCAAGCGCGCCGCGATCAACGAAGTGTCGCTGCTACGCGAGACGCGTCAGACGGCGAAGATCGAAGTCAGCGTCAACGGCCGGGTGGTGATGCCCGAATTGGTATGCGACGGGGTGCTTGTCGCGACACCCGCGGGATCGACGGCGTACAATTTGTCGGCGCATGGCCCGATTCTGCCCCTCGCCGCGCGCCTGCTCACGCTGACCCCAATCAGCCCGTTTCGTCCGCGGCGGTGGCAGGGGGCAATTTTGCAAGACGATGTGACCGTCCGATTTCGCGTACTCGACCCGGTCAACCGTCCGGTATCGGCGGTCGCCGACCAATATGAGGTTCGCGACGTCGTCACTGTCGATGTTTCGCTCTCGAAGGGGCCGACGCTGACGCTATTGTTCGACCCCGAGCATGCGCTCGACGAACGAATTGCACTTGAGCAATTCGCGCACTGAAAGCGGGGCACAGGGGTTGCGTTCGAGAGTCGTGACGCTAAAGGAAACCTCGCTTCGTCCAACGAGGTGTTCCCCGGTAGCTCAGCGGTAGAGCGTTCGACTGTTAATCGAATGGTCGCCTGTTCGAATCAGGCCCGGGGAGCCATCTTCCACCCTGCGCTGGGATCAAACCGTCGCCATGAGCGTGGCATCGCCTCCCGCAGCCGTGGTGTCGATGCACGTGACCCGTTCGATGGCGAACCGTGTGACATATGCGGCCCGCCCGCCTTTGGCCCAGTCCCCGACAGTCCCTCGCCGCCGAATGGTTGGCTTTCGACCACGGCGCCGATCTGATTGCGATTGACGTACAGATTGCCGACGCGAGCGTTGGCCTCGACGAAGGCGCGAGTGGTGTCGATCCGGCTCTGCAGCCCAAGCGTCAACCCGAAGCCAGTCGCATTGATCGCATCAAGGACGCAGCCAAGCTCTCCCGACTTCCATCGAACGACGTGGAGAATCGGGCCAAAATGCTCGCGGTCGAGGTCAGCGAGACTAGCAATTTCGTACATTGAAGGGGCGACGAAATGGCCAGGAAGGTCGGGCAGGTCGAACTTGGCGAGGAGCTTGGCCTTGCCATCGAGTTCGGCGGCGTGAATGTCGAGCGCGTCTTTAGCGTCCTTGTCAATTACCGGACCAACGTCGGTAGCCAAGCTGCGCGGATCGCCGACGGTGAGAGAATGCATCGCGCCCGCGATCATCGCCAACATCGTGTCTGCAATATCGTCCTGGATAAACAGCACACGCAGGGCCGAGCAGCGCTGGCCAGCGCTTTGGAACGACGACGCGATGACGTCACGCGTCACCTGCTCGGGAAGCGCGCTGCTATCGACGATCATGACATTCTGACCACCGGTTTCCGCGATCAGCGGGATGATAGCGCCGGGACGGTCGGCAAGCCCACGGTTGATCTTACGCGCGGTATCAGTGGAACCGGTGAAGGCGACCCCGGCGATGAGCAAATGGCTGGTAAGGGTGGCACCGACCTTGCCGTCCCCGGGCACGAGCTGGACGATGTCACGAGGAATGCCGGCCTCGTGCATCAGCTCGATTGCTAGAGCGCCGATCAGGGGAGTTTGCTCGGCAGGCTTGGCAAGCGCCGCATTGCCTGCGGCAAGCGCGGCGGCAACCGGGCCAATGAAAATCGCAAGCGGGAAATTCCATGGAGAAATGCAGGCAAACACGCAGCGCCCGTGGAGGCTGAGTTCGTTGAGCTCCCCGGTTGGTCCAGGGAGCGTGATCGCCGTAGCGAATTTGCAGCGCGCTTCGGCGGCGTAGAAGCGGAGAAAGTCGACGGCTTCTCGCACTTCGAGGACTGCGTCGGGAAGGGTTTTGCCCGCCTCACGAATGCAGAGCGAGTAAAACTCTTCGCGGTGCGCCTCGAACAGGTCGGCCGCGCGGTCGAGCAGCCGGGCTCGAGCCGAGCCGCCAAGCGCATCCCAACCGCGTTGCGCGACCGATGCGACGCGGGCGGCGGCATCGACCGACGCGGTGGTGGCATCGCGAACTTCGCCAACAATGTCATAAGGATCAAACGGGGCGACTACCGAGCGCGTCGCCGTCCCCGTCCCCGTCCCTGTCGTCGGGCCAGCGGTCCACTTTCGCTGCTCGAGCGTCGCCAAACGCGTCCCGAGCGAATCACGTACTAGCGGGTCGCTTAGGTCGCAACCGGCGCTATTGCGGCGTTTTGCGCCGAAGATTGCGTTGGGCAAGGGGATCGCCGGGTTGCGGCGAGGTGAATTCGCGGACAGTTCGGCCACCGGATCGCGCACCAGTGCGTCGAGCGAAACGTCCTCGTCAGCGATTCGATTGACGAAGCTCGAATTGGCGCCGTTCTCGAGCAGCCGTCGGACTAGATAGGCAAGCAGTTCCTTGTGACTTCCAATTGGTGCGTAAATTCGCACGGGTGTCTGCTGTTCGCCGCGCTCGCGTTCGAGCTTTACGAGTTCTTCGTACAGACCCTCGCCCATCCCGTGGAGCCGTTGGAACTCGATCGGCTTTCTGCCGGCGAGCGCCTTGACCGCACCAATCGTGTTGGCGTTGTGCGTGGCAAAGGCGGAGTAGATGACATCGTCGGCCGCAAGCATCGCCTTGGCGCAGGCGAGATAGGAGACGTCGGTCGCTACCTTGCGCGTGAACACCGGATAATCGTCGAGCCCGGCGACCTGCGCCGCCTTGATCTCGCTGTCCCAATAGGCGCCTTTGACGAGGCGGACCATGAAGCGACGACGGTGCTTGCGGGCAAGCGCGGCGACCCAGTCGACCAGCGGAACGGCGCGCTTGCTGTAAGCCTGGACAGCAAGCCCGAACCCGCCCCAGCCATCAGCGAAAAGGGTCTCATCGGCGGCGAGCGTTTCGATCAGGTCGAGCGACAATTCGAGCCGGTCGGCTTCCTCAGCATCGATCGTAAGATGCACGCCGGCGGCGCTGGCGTTGGCGGCGAGTTCGCGAAGAACCGGGAGGATGGCGGCCTTGGCTTCCTCGGCATGCGTATATTCATAGCGCGGGTGGAGCGCGGACAACTTGACCGAGATTCCCGGCGCGGTGCGAAAGTCGCCGCTCGAGCTTGCTGCGATGCGATCGAGTGCGCCGCGATAGGCATCGGCATAACGCGCGGCATCGAGATGCGTCTTTGCCGCCTCACCGAGCATGTCGAAGCTATGGCTGAGCCCCTTGGCTTGCTCCGGCTTGGCCCGCGCAAGCGCCTCGTCGATCGTCCGCCCGAACACGAATTGCCTGCCGAGTATCTTCATCCCCTGCCCGACGGCGGTGCGGATGACCGGTTCGCCGAGCCGGCCAACGGCGCGCCCAAGGCTCGCACGCCAACCCACGGTGCGGTTGTTCGCTCCGTCGAGCACCTTGCCCGTCAGCAGCAGGGAAATCGTCGCAGCATTGACGAATGTCGAGCGCGACCCGCCGAGCTTCTCCGCCCAGTCGGGACCCGATAATTTATCATGGATCAGATCATCAGCGGTTTCGGCGTCAGGAATTCGCAATAGCGCCTCGGCGAGGCACATCAACGCCACCCCCTCATCGCTGCCCAGATCATAGGTGTGCATGAAGGCGTCGAGCCCCGCGGGCTTGTGCGCGCGCACTCGTTCAACCAGCGTCAACGCGATTGCGGCTGCGACCGGCCTGATGCTTGCCGGAAGCGTGGCCTGAGCGAGCCGCTCTTCGACAACCCGCTCCTCGTCAGGCCGATACGCCGCCCGGATTGCGCTTCGGTCGATCGTCATTCGTCGATCAGACGAGCGCGCCGTGGCAATGCTTATACTTGCGACCCGAACCGCACGGGCACGGCGAGTTGCGGCTCTCCGGCTCGGTGATCGCCCCGGAAGCCCCGTCTTCATTCAGGCGCGAATCGGGCATTGGCGGTTGCGGCGACTGGAGCGGCGGCAAGTTTGATAAGATCGAACCCGACCCCGCGTCCAAGTCGTAGCTGTTGTCGTCGCCAGAAAGCGGATCAATATGGCTGGTGATGAAGTCGGGCAGCTCCAGCGGCGGCGGCTCCATGCTGATTTGCGCGCGCATGAGCACGCGCGTGACATCCTCGCGGATTGCGACCAGCAGACGCTCGAAAAGCAGGAAAGCTTCCTGTTTATACTCGTCGATCGGCTTCTTCTGGGCGTAGCTGCGCAGATGGATTACTTGGCGCAGCGCGTCGAGAGTCGCGAGGTGTTCCTTCCAGAAATGGTCGAGCGTCTGGATCATGACGCTCTTTTCGAGCTGGAGCCAATGGTCACCTGTGAGGCTGGCGATCTTGGTTTCCATGAGTGCGTCGGCCTCGGCTTGGACGCGCTCGGCGATCATCTCGGGCTCCACCGATTCTTCGGCAAGCCAGGCATCGATCGACGGGGCGAGGCCGAGTACCGCCTCGACACTTTCCTTGAGCCCGGCGACGTCCCACTGTTCAGGGTAAGTGCCGGACGGGCAGTGCGCGGCGACGATGCTGGCGGTCGTTTCGGCGCGCATGTCGGTAACGACGTCACTGACGTGGTCCGAATCCATGATGTCGGCGCGCTGTTCATAGATGACCTTACGCTGGTCGTTCATGACGTCATCGAATTCGACGACCTGCTTGCGGATGTCGTAGTTTCGCGCCTCGACCTTCTTCTGCGCCGTCTCGATGGCCTTCGAGATCCACGGAGAGACGATTGCCTCACCGTCCTCAAGATTCTTGTTCATCAACCGCGCGAACAGCGTCTGCGGACCAAAGATGCGCAGCAGATCGTCGTCAAGGCTCAGGTAGAAGCGTGACAAGCCGGGATCGCCCTGGCGTCCCGAACGACCGCGCAGCTGATTGTCGATACGCCGACTTTCGTGGCGTTCGGTGCCCAGCACGAACAGCCCGCCGACGGCGAGCACACGCGCCTTCTGTTCGGCGACTTCCGCCTTGATCCGAATGATCGCGGCGTCGCGCTCGGGCCCGGCGGCGACGTCTTTGAGTTCGTCCTCGATGCGAAACTCGACGTTGCCGCCGAGTTGAATGTCGGTGCCCCGGCCAGCCATGTTGGTCGCGATCGTCACCGCGCCCATCGACCCGGCCTGCGCGACAATATGCGCCTCGCTCTCGTGGAAGCGGGCGTTGAGCACCTCGTGTTGGATGCCGCGCTCGTTGAGGAAATCGGACAACATTTCCGACTTCTCGATCGACACTGTGCCGACCAGTGTCGGCTGCCCCTTCTCCTTGCGCTTGGCGATCTCGTCGGCGATCGCGGCAAACTTGTCATTGATATTCTTGTAGAATTCATCGTCCTCGTCGACCCGCAGGACGTCTACATTCGTCGGGATTGAGACGACGTTCATCTTGTAGATGTCGAAGAATTCGGGCGCCTCGGTCAGCGCAGTGCCAGTCATTCCCGACAACTTCGGGTACATGCGAAAAAAATTCTGAAAGGTGATCGAAGCAAGCGTCTGATTCTCGGGCTCGATGGCCACCGCTTCCTTGGCCTCAACCGCCTGATGAAGCCCCTCCGACCACCGCCGCCCGTCCATCATTCGGCCAGTGAACTCGTCAATGATGACGATCTTGCCATCCTTCTCGATGTAATCGATGTCGCGCTTGAACATCTTGTTGGCCTTGAGCGCTTGGTTAAGGTGATGGACGACCTGGGTGTTCATCACGTCATAAAGATTAGCGCCCTCGATCAGTCCCTGCGCCTCGAGCATGCGCTCGGCCTTCTCGGTGCCTTCTTCGGTCAGGACGATCGACTTCTGCTTTTCATCGAGCTCGTAATCGCTTTCGACGAAGGTCTTCACGATTGCGTCGGTGCTCATGTAAAGCTCAGACTTGTCGTCAGTCGGGCCGGAGATGATCAGCGGCGTGCGGGCCTCGTCGATCAGGATCGAGTCCACCTCATCGACGATCGCGAAATTATACGGCCGCTGGACCATCTGCTCGCGAGAATACTTCATATTGTCACGCAGATAGTCGAAGCCGAGTTCGTTGTTGGTGCTGTAGGTGATGTCACTGTCATAGGCAGCTTTGCGCTCCTGATCAGTCAGGTTGGGCACGACCACGCCGACGGTAAGGCCAAGGAAGCGGTGAACCTGGCCCATCCACTCGGCGTCGCGCCTGGCGAGATAGTCGTTGACGGTGACAACATGTGAACCCTTGCCTGGCAGTGCATTGAGGTAGGAAGCGAGCGTCGCCACCAAAGTCTTTCCCTCACCCGTGCGCATCTCAGCAATTTCGCCGCGGTGAAGCGTGATGCCGCCTATCAGTTGAACGTCGTAATGTCGCTGGCCCAGGGTGCGTTTGGCGGCCTCGCGGACAGTAGCGAAAGCTTCCGGGAGGAGATCGTCGAGCGCCTCGCCGTTCGCTAGCCGGTCGCGAAAGCGCGCGGTCTGGCCGCGCAGATCATCATCGGACATTGCCGACATCGCCGGCTCGAACGCGTTGACTGCGTCGACGGTCTTGCCCATCCCGCGGACGTATCGGTCATTGGACGATCCGAAGATATTCTTGGCAAGGGCGGCGAACATAAACTTCCTCTTGGGAGCGGCGGGCGCTGTCTTCGTCACGAAACAGACGAACGGGCATGACAAATCGCTCGCCGGCTAAGGAGCGAAGCGTAAATAGGCGATGTAGGGTTGGCCCCCGTCTTAGTCAATTCGGGCGGGGGCCGAGACGCTCTTAGAGCTGGGCTTCGATCCACTCCTGGATCTGGCTGCGCGGCGCGGCCCCGACCTTGGTCGCGACGGGTTCGCCGTTCTTAAACAGCAACATCGTCGGGATGCCGCGTACGCCATATTTGCCCGGGGTCTCAGGATTTTCATCAATATTGACCTTAACGATCTGAATCTTGTCGCCAAGCGCAACCGCGATTTCTTCAAGCGCCGGCGCGATCATTTTGCACGGGCCGCACCATTCCGCCCAGAAGTCGACAAGGACCGGGGCTGGGGACTGCAATACATCGGCGGCGAAGCTCTGGTCGGTGACGGCCTTGGTGCCCATGGCGGAAATTCTCCGAATTTGTGTTAGCCCTTCATATGGGGATCGTAGGCGCGCACCTCAACCGTCGAGCGGTACGAGCACTGGGACAGCGGTGTAAAGCAAGGCAGCGTTGATCCGGCGACCGGGGAAGATGATCGCAAGGGCGTCGCGGTAGACGGCGAGCTGTCGATGATGCGAGGGCGAAGGACGACCGGTTTTATAATCGATGACTTTAACGAGATCGTTGGCGATCAGCAGGCGGTCAACGGTGCCGGCGATAACTCTGCCATCTGGGAGGGTCGCGGCGATGGGCGCTTCGGTTAATGAAGCGGGGTCGAAGAGATCGCTGAAGCGTGGATCGTCGAGAACCTTCAGGGCCGCCTCGGCGATTTCCTCTCGGCCTGACTGTCCAGCGATTCCCGCGCGTTCGAGCCATGCCAAAGCGGCGAATCGGCGTGATTCGGGGGGAGTTTGGGGAAGGAGTTCGAAAAGTTTGTGAAGCAGATTTCCGCGTCTGGCGCCGGCGATTTGGGCCGGGTTCGGCGGTGGCGAAATTTCCTCAATATCGCCCATTGAGGAGGGAGCAAGTGGCTTTGGCGGTCGCGGTTCGGGGAGGGCTGCAGAGTGCAGCCATGCCGGCTCAGGGGCCGCGCTTATCAGCACACTCCTTCTCGGCTTTTGTACGGGAAAGCCCAGATTGGCGCCCCGATGCACCAATCTGCCTCCATGATCTTTCACCGCACCCAGCCCAACCAGCGCTCGCTCGACGCGTACGTGCCAGCTATCGTCTGCCAGGCGGCGCGGCTTGGCGCCGGCGATGATCAATCGCTCGGCCGCGCGAGTCATCGCGACGTAAAGCAGCCGCCAATGTTCCTCGAGATCGCGCGCCTTTGCCTCTGCGGCGATGGTCGCGAAAGGCTCGACCATTTCGGCGGCGCGGGGCCGGACAAGGGGGAAATACTTACCATCCAGCGGAAGGTCGAAGTTGCGCGCGCCCATCTTGGCCGGGTCGGCGGTGGCATCGGCGAGGATCACGACCGGGGCCTCGAGCCCCTTGGCACCGTGTACGGTCATCACCCTAACGGCATTTACGGGCGCAGCGGCATCGCGCTTGATCTCGACATCGCCATGTTCGAACCAGGCGAGGAAGCGATCGAGTGAGGCAATTTCGGTCCGTTCAAACTCAAGCGCCGAGGCGATCAGTTCGTCAATCGGGTCGCGCGCCGCTTCGCCAAGCCGCGACAGCAGCGCGCGGCGGCCGTCGAGCGGGCCCGAAAGGATCGCCTCGAGGAAGCGCGCCGGTGTGACGTAATCGGCGATCCGCAGCAGATCGAGCAGCTTGGCCTCGGTTTCAGCGGCAAAGGGTTCGCCCTCCCCCGCCGCCTGCTGGAGCGCACGCCAAAGTGGTTGTTTCTCGCCGCGCGGCTGAGCAAGCGTATAGAGGTCGCCTTGGTCCCAGCCCATCAACGGCGAAACGAGCAGGCCAGCAAGGTTCAAGTCGTCGAGCGGCTGGACGGCGAAGCGCACCGCGGCGATGAGGTCTCGCACAGCCAGCGGCTTGTGGAGGTGCAAGCGATCGATCCCGGCGACAGGGACGCCAGCACGAAACAGGCGAGCGACAAGCAGCGAGGCAAGCTCCTTGCGGCTGCGGACGAGTATCATGACGTCACCGGCGCATAACGGGCGTCCGGTCGATGACATCACCGGGGCCTCGTCGAGCAACACCTTGATTTCGGCGGCGAGATGGCTGGCGTAGGCGCGGTCGGCGTCGGTTATCCAGCCTTCATCTGCATCGGGGTCGTCATCCGCGGCATCGACCGCAAATGCGGGCCAATGCTCGACCCGACCGGGCCAGGCGGCGTTGACTGCGCGGTGGGGGTTGGGGCGATCGGGAAGGCCCATGCGGTCAAAGCCCACCTCGCGAATGACGGAGTCGACGGCCTCAAGGATGGCAGGTGCCGAACGGAAGCTGGCGTCGATCGCAAGATCACGATACTCGCGGGCCAAGCGCGGGCCGTCAGTATCGGCCTCGTCCTCGGCTTCGATCAACAGTTGCGCTCGCGAGCGAACAGTGTCACGCATACGATTGAATTCGCTTGGGTCCGTGCCCTGAAAACCATAGATAGCCTGCTTGAAATCGCCAACCATGAATAGCGTGCGCGGACGGGGATCGCTGGTCCCCGCAAAGAATTCCGCAGCGAGCGCCTCCACGATTAGCCACTGGTCGCGGTTCGAATCCTGCGCTTCGTCGATGAGGACGTGATCGGTGCGACGGTCGAGCTTGTAGCGCACCCAGTCGCCCATTCCGGGCTGTTCGAACAAGCCCCGAGTCCAGGCGATGAGGTCGTCGAAGTCCGCCACCCCGGCGGCGCGCTTGGCGGCGGTGTAGGCCCTTGCGAAGGCTGCTCCCGCGCGAAGGCCCGCCGCCTGGACTGCAACGAGCGACGCGGAGGAGCGCATCGCTTTCAGTTCGGCGACTTGCCGGGAAAGCGCGGCAGCAAGCGTGTCATAATCTGGATGGGCTTTGCGCTGCCCCGCGGTGGGGGTGCGCGGGTCCCCGTCGGCTTTAAACAAGACCGCGGCGACGAGATCGAGCATCGCCGCTCGCCCACCCGCCGACTGGCCGAGGAACGCATCGACGGCATCGGTGTGACTGGCGCCGGTGGCGGTGCCCCAAAGGCGATTGGCTTCCCCAAGCGCATGAAGCGAGGCGCAGTCGAAGCTCCCGTCCGCACAGCGCTCGGCGAGCAACGCGTCGATGTCGCCTTCGGGGAGCCCAACCGCAACGCGAAGCGCGGGTTCGGCGTTAGCTGGGTCGAGCGTGCGGATGGCGTCGGCGCGGGCGCAGCGCATTAGATATTTGACCGCTTCCGCTTCACCAAGACGCGTCGAGAGCGCAGCAACGTCGGCGGTCAGGCCGCCCTCCCCGTCCCTTTCCGCTGCCGCAAGCAGGTCGGCCAGCGTTCGGGAAGCGAGCTCCTGTTCGGCGCGACCTTCGATCGGTTGGAAGCCAGGCGAGATTCCGGCCTCGGCGGGGAAGCTGGCGAGCAAGGTCTGGGCGAAGGCGTGGATGGTCTGGATTCGCAGTCCGCCGGGGATCTCGAGCACGCGCGCGAACAGGCGGCGGGCGCGTTGCAGGGCGGGCGGGTCGTTGGACTCGCCGAGCGCGAACAATTCGTGACGCAGCAGGTTGTCTGGAAGACGGACCCATTTGGCGAGGCGGTCACCGATGCGGTTGGCCATTTCGGCAGCGCCGGCCTTGGTAAAGGTCAAGCACAGGATCGCGCCTGGCGAGACGTCCTGGAGCAGGAGGCGAAGGACTCGCGCGGTGAGGACTTGCGTCTTGCCGGTGCCGGCCGAAGCCGAGAGCGCGGCGTGAACGCTGGGATCGGCGGCGAGTGCCTGGTCGCCTTCGAGGCGGGGGAAAGGCTTGAAGCGTCGAGGCATCGTTCGGTGATAGCAACTTCCCTCGCCCGAAAGTAATCCCTAGGATTAATTATAACGAAGACCGGGAGGGCGTATGGCCGACGATTACAAGATGGACGAGGGCCGCAAGTCAGCGCTGGTCAAGGCCGGTTTCGCGGCGGGTATCGGATCGGCAGCGATCGTCGCTGCACTTCTCTATGCGTCGCGCTCTCGAACGAAGAAGCCCAAGCAGGCCAAGGGCGTTCCGCCGGCAACGGATTGAGTAGCCGCTATGCAGCCAATTGCGGAGACGCTGATTCAGCCAGCAGGACGGTCAGCACGTCGATCAGATTGCGGTTGGAATAGGGTTTGTTGAGAACGAGGTGTCGTCCGAATTCCTCGTCGACGCCTTGCGCACCATAGCCGGTCGAAAATGCAAATGGCACGCCCGCGTCACTCAACGCTTTGGCAGCCGGGTAGCTTCCCTGCCCATTGAGATTGATGTCGAGGGTCGCGAGATCGAACTTTTCAGTTGCGATCAGGTCCAGGGCCTTGTCGAGATTACCGGCTACCGAGATCGAAGTGCAACCAAGGTCGGTGAGCATGTCCTCGATCGCCATTAGGACCAGCATTTCGTCCTCGACGACAAGGACCCGCTTTCCCGAGAGTAAAAGTTTATCCATCCAGAACGGCTCGTGAAGCTGGGACGTCAATTGTGCAAGATCCCAGCGGTAAGATAATCCAACGTCACCTTGCCGTCGACTTCATGAGCCAGGCCCTGTTCGATCACGCGAGTCCCAAATCCTTTTCGTGGCGGTTGTTTCACGACTGGCCCGCCCTTCTCGCGCCAGTGGAGGCACAACCACCCTCCACCGGGCTTGCTCTCGAGCGTCCATTTGATCGAAACCGTTCCTGTCTGGTTGGAAAAGGCGCCATATTTAACGGCGTTGGTCGCCAACTCGTGAAACGCGATCCTCAAAGCCAGCGCGGCTTGGGCGACAAGCGGATATTTTCGCCCGAAATAGTAAAGCGATCGGCATGCCCCTCGATCACGGTGAACGGAGCGAGCTCTTCTCGAACTAGGTCGGACAGACCGGCACCATCCCATTTCTCCCGGCTCAGCAAATCGTGCGATCGTGACAACGCGGCGATGCGGGTTTCGATCGCTTCCTTGACCGTCGTCAGGTCGGAAGTGTTGAGAATGGCTTGAGTAACGATCGACAGGACGGTGACGAGCGTATTTTTCACGCGGTGATTGAGTTCGTCGATCAGCATCGCGGCATTGCGCTGCGCCAACCGGTAAAGTGTTGTGTCCGCGAACGACACAAAATGCTGAACCATCGCGCCGTTGTCGTCCTTGACCTGGCTTACGAAAACGTCGGCCCAGAATTCGCTGTCATTCTCGCGTACAGAATGGATTTTGGGAATGTCCTCGGATTCTTTGGCGAACGCCTGTTCGATCTGTCGAATTGCCATTTCGTCTTCGCACCAAGCGAGCAAACG
Organism: Sphingomonas sp.; assembly: GCA_025356055.1. GTDB lineage: Bacteria > Pseudomonadota > Alphaproteobacteria > Sphingomonadales > Sphingomonadaceae > Sphingomicrobium. The sequence continues at coordinate 19,430 of JANXUU010000145.1, forward strand.
TTGAAATTTTGCCCAAGGACCTCATCGCGGTCGTAGCCTGCCAAACTGAGTAAACTGTCGTTGGCGAAGATGATCGGGTTGCCGGCCACCTGGCATCGGTGAAGATCATCGGCATGCGGGTCGTCTCGGCAGCGACGACGAACGGGCCAAGGTCGTCCTAAAAGTCCTCGACCTCGGCCTCGGCGGCTTTCTGTTCGTGATCCCTAGGCGCTTCGTCGCTCAGTATGTCAGTTCCGTCGCCTAACGTAAGTACCGCAACGCGCGAGCCCAAGATTTCGACGCCGAAGAGTCTTAATCGCGCCCGTACCACTCCTCGAGCCGCATTAGCTGGTCATAATCTTCATACAGAGCGTAGGCGGAGTTTAGCTTGGCGGTGAACGGCTCTTCTCCCGTCAACCATCTGGCGGCGGCTGCGGAGAACTGGGATTGGGCTCGATCGAGGAAGTGGGGGGCGCCAAGTTCCTTGTCCGGGCGGGTAAGCTTGCCGAAACTGTCCTTGTCTTTCGCTAGCGACCAATATTCGTGGCGCTCGGGATTGCCAGTAACCCCGCCGAAGCCCCCTGCCCGCGCGATCAGCCCGAGAAGACCAAGTTGTAGCGCGAACCCAGCGTCGACCGCTTTCTTGGGCGGTGCCTTGCCGGTCTTGTAGTCGACGATAGCCAGGTTGCCGTCGGGAAGGACGTCGATGCGGTCGGCCTTGCCGAACAGCTTGATCCCGGCGAGCTCGGTTTCCCCCCAGGCTTCGGCAGTTTTGGGGCGGCGGCCTTCGGACTGGTGTTTGGCTTCGAGGTCCGCAATCCATTTGATCGCTTCGAGCAGGCGCGGCTGCCACAGCGCTCGGAGCATCGGGTGGATGGCATCTCCGACGATGAGCGCGCGGGCTCTTCCGGGCAGGGTCGCGGGGTCGCAATCGTCCTGTTTCTGCCACTCCTCGAGGATTCGGTGGACCGCGGTGCCTTTCCACGCGGCACTGTGATCGGCATCGAGCGGATCGAGCGGACGAAGGCGCAGGATGGCCTTCGCGTAGAAGGCGAACGGGTCGGCCTGAAGCCGGTCGAGGTCGGTGACGGCAATGCGCTTCGGCCGGGCTTCAAGCGGAGGGTTGGGCGCGGGGCGCGACGCGGGCTGGAGTGGGCCTTCGGGTCGGTCGATCACGGCGGCGAGGCGCTCGAGGCGGTGGTCCCGGGCAATGCCCCCGGTCATGGCTTGCAAGCGAAGCCAGAGGCGCGAGGGGACAGTCGGACTGCGGCCATCGCGCCGAGCTCTCGTTAGAAGGACGCGCGGGGCGCCAAGGGCACTGGCGAAGTCGTGCGCGGAAAGGCCGGTAGCGGTGTCGAGCGTTGGCAGGCCGAGGTTGGCGCGGATGCGGGGAGCGAGCCACGGGTCGGGACGCGGGGCGGCGGGCCACGTGCCTTCGTTAAGGCCGGCAAGGACCATAAAGTCAGCCTGCTGGAGACGGGCTTCGAGGAGGCCGAGAATCTGGATGCGGGCATGGCCGCCATAGAGTGGGCGAACGGGGCGCTGGTCGAGCAATTGGCGCAGTAGCGGGACGGCGTCGGAAGGTGCGATCGGGGTGGTCGCGGCGGCGTGTGACGCTTCGAGTTCGGTAAGAAGTTCTGCGGCAAGACGTCCGGCGGGGCCGCGCCAGGCGTTGTCGCCAGCGAGCGACGTGGCAGCCTCACGTAGGGTTGCGGCGAGGGTCGCGAGGGTCGGGGCCCCGGTAAAGAGGGTTGCGAGGGGAGCGACCTGGGGCCGGAGCTCGGCCCAGGCACGGAATCCATCGAGATGGTCGTCGAGCCCGGTAAGACCGGCCGGTGGCCGTGGGCCACGCAGGGCCAGGTCGAGCGCGCGAACGGCTTCAAGCCAGCTCAGGCGGCCGCTGCCCTCTCCACCGACGAGCGGGTGCTTGAGGAGAGCGAGAAGCGCGACGGGGGCGAGGCTTTCGGCGGCGGCAGCAACGATTCCCAAGAGGAGCGTGCCGGGAGGCGCTTGGCTGAGCGGCATGCCGGCACTGTCATCGGCTTGGATGTCCCAGCGGGCGAGGATGGCCGAGACGCGGCTGGCGAGCGCTCGGTCGGGGGTAACGAGCGCGGCAGTTTGCGCCGGGGTCTCGATCGCTTCGCGAAGCGCGACAGCGATCGTCATCGCTTCGCTCGCGGGATCGGCGAGTTCGGCGGCGCGGATGCCCGTGAGGCGGCGCTCGCGCGGAGCTAAGGCGGACCATTTCTCGGAGAAATCGGCGGCCGTCATGGCGTGCATCACTGCACGACCGCGGACCGCAGGCGATGCCGTGCGGCCGGCGGTGCGCCAGCGAAGGACTTCGGGTCGCGCAACGCCGACCAGGTTGAGGAGGGCCTTGAGGTGGAACTGCGGGTGAGTAACGTCGGCGCGACCATCTTCGTTGGGACCAAGCGCGTCCCATTCCTCGTCGGGCATCGTGTCGGAAAGCGCGAGCGCGGGGAGAATGAGCGCGCCGTCGGGAAGGCGAGCAATGCGCTCGAGCAGGGCCGCGACCGCGGGGGCGGTGGTGGTGACCCCGGCGGCGATGGTGAAGCCGGTTGGCGGGGCTGCGGCCCAGCGCTCGGCAGTGGCGCGGAGCATGAGGTTACGGCGGGTGGCGAGGTCGATCGCGCCCCGTTCGCGCAGGATCGCGGGCCAACCATCGAGAATCGCGCGGAGGCGATCGAGCGAGATATGCCAGTGGTGGGCGAGTTCGGGCGCGTCGGCGGAGGCGGTCGCGAGCTTGCCCGGATCGATCTCGGCGATGATCAGCTGATCGAGGGTGCGGGCAAGATCGGCGGCAAGACGGAGAGACTCGGCGGCGCTTTCGTCGGGGACGCGGACGAGGTTTGCCAACGTGAGCAGGCGATCGAGCGGATCGACAGCCGGCGGCAAGATGGTCTCGAGCGGATCGAATGCGGCACCGATGCGGTCGTCAAGCTCGGGATCGCCGATCGGGATCAGGCGAGGAAGGACAAGCCCGTTGCCACTGATGCGCACGAAAGCTTCAGTCAGGGTACGAACGGCGCGATTAGTGGGGAGCAGGATGCGCCCGCGGGCAAGGGCGAGGGGGTCGCTGGCATGCTCGGCTAGGAGCCCGGCGGCCAGCGCATCGGCGAAGCTGCGGTGCGCCGGGATCGTGTAGACGAGCGGGTCGCCACGGCGGCGGCGATCAGCCTTGCGCAAGAGCTTCCTCGGTGGCGCGGATCGCGAGCGGCGTGCCGACATCGAACCACAAGCCCTGGTGGACAGCGCCGTATAGCCGGCTCTCGGCGATCGCGCGGTCCCACAAGATGTTGGTCGAGAAGGGCCCGGCGGGCGCATTGTCCAGCAGGCGCTTGGCGACGATCTGGATCCCGGTAAAGACGAATGGGGCGATGCGCGCTTTCCCGCGCCGACGAAGCGCGCCGACCGGGTCCATGTGAAAGTCGCCAAGTCCTGAGTGATTGCCAGCCCGGGCGTGCGGAACGAGCAGCAGGAGCGCGTCCATCTTGCTCGAATCCCACTGCGACGCGAGGAGGCGAAGCGTGTCGGCCGGGCCGTCGATCCACAAGTTGTCGCTGTTGACCGCAAGGAACGGGTCGCAGTCGATCAGGGGAGCAGCCTTGACCAATCCTCCTCCGGTTTCCAGCAGCAGATCGCGCTCATCGGAAATGGCGATGTCGAGTTCGGAACGGTTGCGCAGATGGGCTTCAAGTGCGTCGGGTAGATAGTGGACATTGACGACGGCGCGCTGGACTCCGGCCGAGATCAGGCGGTCGAGGACATGGTCGAGCAAGGGCTTGCCGGCGACTTCGACGAGCGGTTTGGGGCGGGTTGCGGTGAGCGGGCGCATACGCTTGCCGAGGCCGGCGGCCATGATCATTGCAGTGCGCGGCACGTCCGCAGCGATATCGGCGCGAAGGTTGAAAGCGCGTGTCATCCCCACGCCTCGGGCTGGCGCTTAGCCGGGGGGACGTTGACGTCAAACCAGTCGCGAACGAGTTTGAACGACGGGTGCGCCAGATCGCGTTCGAGGAGGCCCCACATGCGTTGCTGGAAATCCATGTAGTGGGGCTTGCCGTCGCGCTTCCACAGGCGGGTGAAGACGCCGATGATGCGCGTGTTGCGTTGGGCGGCGAGCCCCCAATAGGCAATCTCGAAGGCTTTTCCGGCGCCCGTGGCGGCGATGTAGCGATCAATCATTTGGCGCTCGATCGACGGCGTGACGTCGCGGCGGGCGTCTTCGAGGACGGAGCAGAGATCATAGGCGGGATGGCCGGCGAGCGCGTCCTGGAAATCGAGCAGGCCGAAATGGTCGATGCCTTCGCGCCCGGTGAGGAGCATGATGTTTTCGGCGTGATAATCACGAAGGACGGTCACGGGCCCAAGGCCATCCGCTGCGATTGGGGCGAGCGCGGCGCGCCAAACGTCGCGAAATTCGTCGCGGTCGATCGTGAGGTCGGTCGCCTGGGCGTACCAGTCGGGGAAGAGCATGATCTCGTCGAGCCACTCGTCGAGGCCGTGGGGCCTGAGTCCATCCATCGGCGCGTGACGGTGGAGGTGGACGAGGACGTCTGTGGCGAGCGCGTAAAGCTCGGCCTCGCGGTGCGGCGCGGCGTCGAGCGTTTCGCGCAACCGGGAATCGCCGAAGTCCCCGAGGAGCAGGAGCCCGGCGGCGAGATCGCGCGCCAGGATCGGCGGCGGGGTCAGGCCGACTTGCCCGAGCCAGTCGGCGACTGCGGCAAAGGGGCGCGGGTCCTCATCCGGCGGGGGGGCGTCCATCAGCACCGCAGTGCGGTCGTTGCCGACGACTCGGAAGTAGCGGCGGAACGAGGCGTCCCCGGCAAGCGGCTCGATGCGCGCCCCGCCCCAGCCGTTCGCGGCGAGGAATTCGGGTGCGGCGGCGGGCGGGATCATTAGGGAAAGTGGGGCAGCGGCCATCGCCCCTCCCATGACGGCGGGACTTTCGCTGTCAAGCGCCGGCTCGTGCTGTCGAGCGGTTCGAGCGACAAAGCGAGCGCATCAGGCCATGCGCCAGAAGCGTGCTCGGGCCACTCGACGATCAGCGCCCCATCCGAGCGGATTTCGTCGAGGCCAAGTTCGATGAGTTCGGACGGTCGGTCGATACGATAGAGGTCGGCATGCCATACGGGGAGTGTGAGGTGGTCGTATGGCTGGACCAGCGCGAAGCTCGGGCTTGGCACTTCTCCTGATTCACCGAGTGCATGGAGCAGCGCGCGCGCGAGGGTCGTCTTGCCGGCACCAAGCGGGCCCGATAGGGTGACGACGTCGTTCGGGCGGAGGGCGGCGGCGAGGGCGGCTCCAAAAGCTTGAGTGACGGCTTCGTCGGCGAGGATCATCTGGCCGGTGCGGGAGCGGGTGTAGGAACGGATGGCGTGCGGGGGATGGTCAGGGTAACCGCGGTGCCCTGCCCTGGCTTTGAGACAAGTTCGACAGTCCCGCCATGCGCCTCGATGAACTGACGGGTGAGCGGCAGGCCAAGCCCGAGCGCCGCCTCGCCGCGCGCGCCGCCGCCGATGCGATGAAAGCGCGAAAAGACTCGTGCCTGGTCGTCGGGCTCGATCCCCGGGCCATTGTCCGCGACGGTGACGATTGCTTCAAGATCATTGCCACCGGCGCGAAATCCGATGTGACCGCCGCGTTCGGTGTAGGCGACGGCGTTGCGAAGGACGTGCTCGAGGCTTTCGCGCAGGCGGCGGGTGTCGCCGACGACGATTCCGGTCGAGTGCTCGATGGTGACGTCGAGCGTCTGGTCCTTGTCGAAGAGACGTGACTGGATCGTCTCGAGCGCGGCACGGCACAGGCCGGACAAATCGACCCGGTCGGCCTCGATCGCGACGCCGCTGGTGTCGCCCTGGGTGAGGTCGAGGACATCGTTGATGAGTTTGGACAATCGCTCGACCGATTCGAGAATTGCCGAGACATAGTCGGAGGCGGCGGGCGCTAATTCGCCAGCATATCCGGCGGCGAGCATCTCGGCAAACCCGCCGATCGAGGTCAGTGGAGTACGCAGCTCATAGCTCATGTTGGCGACGAAGTCGGTCTTGACGCGGTCTGCCTCTTCGAGCGCGGTGGTGCGTTCGCGCAAGGCCTCCTCGATGCGGGTGGAATCGGTGACGTCGACCATGGTGAAGAGCGCGTTGCCGTCGGGCAGTGGCACCGCGGCCATTTCGAAGTGGCGGCCGTCGGTCAGGCTGACCCGGCCCCTGCCCTGCTGCCGGCCCGAAGTCGCGGCGCGGACGAGCTCGCGAATCTGTGCAGCGAGGGTCGGGTTGGTGAGTTTTTTGGCGAGGGCTGGAACAAGCTCGTCGATGCGCGGATGTTCGGCGAGCCAGGTTTCGTCGAGGTTCCACAAGCTGCAGAAGCGGCGGTTCCACAGATAGAGGCGCCCGTCGCCCGCGAACACGCTGATCGCCTCGAACAGATTATCGAAGGTCGCCGCGCGTACGCGAAGCAGCGTGTCGCGGGCGGAAGAAAGGCGGACCTGCTCGGTGCGGTCCTCGAGGATCAGGCGAAGACCGCCGTCGGGGAGCGGCTGGCCGACGACGCGCAAATGATCGCCGTTGGTCAGGATCCAGTCCTCCTCGATGATCTCATCGGGCGAGGTAAACCAGCCGCGGCGCTCCTCCTTCCACTGAGGGAAATCGCGCACTTCGGGGGTACGGTTCTTCTCACGCATGCGCTCGAGCAGGCGGTCGAATTCGGGGCCTTCACCAAGCCAGTCGGTATCGATCTGGGTCATGATCGCGAACGGCTGGTTAAAGAAGCTCAGGTGACGGTCGACGTCGAACTGGGCGGTGCCTGCCGTCATGCGGTCGGCAAGATCGCGTTGCGACTGGATGTTGCGGGCGAGCTCGAAGCGCGCGTCCTCGAGCTCCTGGATATCGACAGCAAACCCGGCAACCGCGCCCGTGATGAGGGGCACGTCGACGAGGCGGAGCATGCGTCGCTCGCCGCCAATGGTCGCAGGGGCGTTGCGCGACCAGGCCTTACCCTCGCTCATGGCGCGGACAGCGCCATCACGAGCGGCAGCGGGTTCGGTCAGCTCAACCCCGCGCGCGATGACATCGGCGGCGTCCTGACCCTCCACCGCGTGGACATAGGCGGCGTTGACGAGGCCGAGGCGATGGTCGGGACCGCGGTACCACATCGGGAAAGGCGCGTTTTCGATCAGGTGAGTTAGCGCGTCGAGTGCGCCCTCGGTCTGCGACAGACGGCGAGCGAGGCCAGCACGCTGGGCAAAGTCGGCGGTGGCGTCGCTCATCCAGAGGAGGGTTGCAGTCGGTGGCAGCGGCGCGGGTGCGGGGCCGCCAACGAGATCGAACACCCTGTCCGAAGCGGCAGCGCGGACGCGTGCCGTGAAGGGCTGGGCACCGAGCATCGAGGTCGCGAGCGCAACGTCGAGCTCGGCGAGATCGCCGATTACAAGGCCGTGGTCCTCGCCGGCAAGATCGTCGAGGCGCGCGGTTTTCGCGTCGAGGCCAAGGTCGCGGGCGAGTTGCGGGTCGAGCTCGATGCGGCGATCGGCGTGGACGAGAAGGGGGCGCGCGGGCGTCCTGGCGAGCAGCGCGCCGCCGGTTCTGGCAGCTGCGATGACGGCATTGGCGCGGCGGATGCGACGCTCGGCAACGAGGGTCAAGGCCAGCGCGATGGCGAGCCAAGCGGCGGCAATTGTGACGAGGATCGCAGTCGTCGCGGCGCTGTTCATCTGCATTGCGCCGCTGAGCCCCACGTCATCGGTCGATCATAGGAGCGTGCGCCTCAAAGAAAAAGGGCCGCCCCGAAGGACGGCCCCAGTTCCTGATCGACATTCGTCGCCTTAGAAATCGAATTTCGCGCCGCGTACATGTACCGCCCGAACGGATTGTATGGATTTCCACTCTAGTTTCCGACGAGGCCGAACGGAGGCTCCTTGTTGAGCAGATTGTCCACACCGACATAAAACTGGAATTTCTTGGTGGCGTCGAAGGTTACTTTCACGGCGTGATACAATGCTGAGGGATAGTATATCTCCGATGTGACATCAGCATTCTGCGGCGGGCGGCCTTCGAACGAAAATAATCTTCATAAGCCCAATTACCTTTAACAAACGAGGTCGTATTAACGTAATCGCGTGCTGCTTGGCTTGGAACGCCGTTGCCGAACATGTTGATTGGAACGCATCGTGGATCGGTGACGGCTGAAAGATTAATTCGGCATACGATTTGGCCAGAGCTGTTACGAACAGCGTCCGTTGCATTCAGGAAGCTTGCTTCGTTGTCATTGATATCGAAAGTTTGAAGATCATTTTTTTTCGGTCTGTTTCGTCTTCACATGGCCATAGTTTAGCGAGACTTCCTAGTTTCAGTCGCCGTTGAAGGTTCCAGTCACACCACGGACGATGTGATACGTATCGCGCCGAATAATCTCGGAACGACCACCAAAATCGATTTTGAAACGCGCGAGGCGAATTGTTTCTGTGGAGGTCGAACCGCCATTGCATCGTCCGATGCTTTGCAAAGCCGCGATATTCTGCGCACTGAGGAATCGATTATCGCAACGAATGCCACGACCCCCTAGTCGGGTTTTCGGTCCGAAAAACTGTGGGAAAGTACCTTGGAAGAAGGAAGGTTGGCCTTGCTGCAGCGTAGCCGAGCGCTACGAGCCAGCTTGAAGCGCCCCTGCCATGAGCAATGGCGCGCCGAACGTCGATCGTTCCGGTCATTGCACCCAGCCCGATGAACTGAAACGTGTCTTGACGGCCGAAATCTTGCAAACGGAGCACGAAGTCGCAACCGGGCTCGTTCGGACCGCCGTTGAGGAAGGGCGCATCGGGCGCGCCGAACGGATCGACGTCGAGTTGCTTCAACAGATCGCGAAAGCGAATCCCCAAGCGGACATGGCCACGCTGATACCGACCGCGCCATGGTTGTCGTGCACCGCGATCGCGATCCCCGCGCGCTCGAACCGCGGGTCGGCCATTCCCGGCATGGCGAGGAGCAGCTTGCCCGACAGGAACCGCGGTTGATCGGTCATCACGGGTAGAATGTTCGCGCAACGATTTGAGTGCAAGCCTTGAGACTGTCATGCCTCGCGCCTACGTCCCGCTTCATCCCTATTGGAGAATTATCATGGCAATCAATGTCGGCGATCGCCTTCCGTCCGTTCCGCTCACGCTTGCGACCGCCGATGGGCCGCAGCCGACGACCAGCGACGAGTTCTTCAAGGGCAAGCGGATCGCGCTATTCGCGGTGCCCGGGGCCTTTACTCCGACCTGCTCGGCGCGGCACCTGCCGTCGTATGTCGACAAGGCGGGCGAGCTGAAGGCCAAGGGGATCGACGAGATTGTCGGCACCTCTGTCAACGACGCGTTCGTGATGAGCGCCTGGAATCAGCATCAAGGGAGCGAGGATCTCAAGATGCTCGCCGACGGCAATGGCGAGTTTGCGAAAGCGGTCGGGCTGACGATGGACGGATCGAAGTTCGGTATGGGCGAGCGCAGCCAGCGCTATTCGATGGTCGTCAATGACGGCGTCGTCGAGCAGCTCAATGTCGAAGCGCCGGGCGAGTATAAGGCGTCGAGCGCTGAACATATGCTCGAGCAACTGTAAGCAAGAAACCATGGCGGCCGGGTGATCGAACACCCGGCCGCTGAACCCCTTGGCCAGCCGTGCGTTGTACCCCCGCACATCCAGTTCAAGGAGTATTTCGATGGCCACTACGACTCGCGGAACCCCCCGCGGCACCACCAAGCGCTCGACCGAAACGCGCACCCGCAAGCCTGCCGCTCGATCAACGAGCAGCAAAGCATCCGAAACGACCCTGGAATCCTTGAAGGACGTCGCGGGCGGATATGCGGGCAGCTTTATCCAGGCGGTTCGCTCGCGCCCCCTTGCCGCTGCAGCGATTGCGGCCAGTGCGGCCGGTGCCGGTACCTTCCTGTGGGCCAAGCGCGCGCTGATCGGCGAACAGGCCACTGTTGCCGGCGAGAAGCTTGGCGAGCTTGGCAAACAAGCAAGCAAACAAGCCGTCATGCTCAAGGCCAAAGCCGGCGAACAGGCGACTGCGCTTCGCGGCAAGTTCAACGAGCGCTTCTTTGCCGCCGATGAGGCGACCGGCTTCGATCCGATGTCCGAAGCCCAGCGTGCAAGCCGTTCGTCGAAGAAGACCCAGGGTCAAATCGCCGAGGAAGCGCTCAGCCTCAAGGAAATCGTCGAGATCGATCCAATGACCGCCGAACAGAGCAAGGTCGGCGCCGTGGCCTATTAAGTGCTTGGATGTCGCTGAACGTGGAGGGCGTGGGCTTTGGTCCGCGCCCTTTCCGTATCAGGCGAGAAATGCGGCGAGCGTGTCGCCGAACGTCGGTTCGGTGACCGAACTCATGTGCGTGCCAGGAACCTCGACGTACATCGCAGCAGGGAGCGCCTCGGCGAGTCCGGGAGCCGAGCCATTGTCATGGTCGTCGGCGCCGCACAGGATCAACGTCGGCATGATGAATTTCGCCTGCCACCCCGCGGGTGCGGGCTCGAAGCTGTGAAGCAGCGCAGTCGCGGCAAGCGGATCGACCTTCATGGTCTTCATGAACTGGATCGCGAGCCAGTGCGGATCGCCGCGTCGCGCAATGTCGAATACGGCGATGGCGTCGAGGAAAAACTGGCTGCGGTGCGCCCAGCCGGTCAGGCCTTCGAGGCCCATCCCGCCGAGGATGGCGCGGCCAGGGGTGAGGTTTTTGCCAATGCCCTGCACAGTCGTTCGCGCGCCGAGTGAAAAGCCACCAAGATCATAGTCGCTGAGGCTAAGATGGGCGATGAACTCGATCAGGTCACGGCCGAGGATTCCGGGCGGGTAGTTCGCCGGATCGTGTGGCTTGCCAGACAGACCGTGCGCACGCAGATCGGGCATGATGACGCGCTTGCCGGTCGCCGCGATTTTGGCCGCGTGGCCGAACTTTATCCAGTTGACGATGGCGTCGGAAAATAGACCGTGGAGGAGGATGACGGGCGCCCCCGCCCCCATTTCGCGCCAGGCGAGGTCGACGCCGTCGGACGCAGTCCAGTGGTGGATTGTCGGGTCAGTCATCAGAACGACGTCAGGCGAACGGACGCACCATTCATCACGGCTTGAAAGTCGGCGTCGGTGGCATCGAGACATGCTCGTGAACGATCTTCCACAAATCGCCCTCGCGCTTGAAGACATCGGTAAAGCGTGCGCTGACGGTCGGTCGGGCGGCACCTGCTGCGACGTTGAAACTCTCGATGCCCGAGCTAACGAAGGCATCCGGGCCGAGCAGCTGGATGTGGCGGCCGGAAACCTTGTAGTCGGCGGGCTTCATGCTGACAAAGCTCTTCGTCCAGCCGGTGGTGATTTTGCGGTCATCGCTCGGATCGGGGTTGCTGGCGTCGATCATCACCGCCTTGTCGTCATACTGGTTCATGATCGCGTCGAGGTTGCCAGTGGTGAAGCTTGCCTCGGCGGCCGTCGCGATCTGACTCGCTTCGGCGTCCGTGACCGGGGCATGGCTTTCCGGCGCCTTGTTGCACCCCGAAAGCGCGCTCGCGGCTAGCACTACCGCAATGACTGTTCGCATGAGAAAATCCTCCTGTTGAACAAGTGGGCGAGGCTAGCGGGTCAAGCCGCCTTCTTCAAATGCCTGCGACCGAGCAGCTCGGCGATCTGAACGGCGTTGAGCGCCGCGCCTTTGCGGAGGTTGTCACTGACGACCCAGATATTAAGGCCGTTCTCGATCGTCGGGTCCTCGCGAACGCGACTGACGAAGGTGGCATATTCGCCGACGCACTCGATCGGAGTGACGTATCCGCCGTCTTCGCGCTTGTCGACAAGCATCACGCCGGGGCTTTCGCGCAGGATCTTTTGTGCTTCCTCGGCCGAGATTTCGCGTTCGAACTCGATGTTGACGCTCTCGGAATGGCCGACAAACACGGGCACGCGCACACAGGTCGCGGTGACCTTGATCTTGGGGTCCAGGATCTTCTTGGTCTCGACGACCATCTTCCATTCCTCCTTCGTCGAGCCATCGTCGAGGAAGACGTCGATGTGGGGAATGACGTTGAACGCGATTTGCTTGGTGAACTTGCGCGCCTCGGCGCTGTCGCCGACGAAGATGTTGCGCGACTGCTCGAACAGCTCGTCCATGCCTTCCTTGCCCGCGCCCGAGACCGACTGGTAGGTCGAGACGACGACGCGCTTGATCGTGGCCGCGTCGTGGAGCGGCTTCAAGGCGACGACCATCTGGGCGGTCGAGCAGTTGGGGTTGGCGATGATGTTCTTGCGCGTATAGCCCGAGATCGCCTGGGGGTTCACCTCGGGCACGATCAGCGGGACGTCGGGGTCCATCCGGTAGAGCGAGCTATTGTCGATCACGACGCAGCCCGCCTTGGCCGAAATCGGCGCATAGACGCGGCTGACCTCGGACCCGGCGGCGAACAGCGCCATGTCCCAGCCGACGAAATCGAAATGCTCGATATTCTGGACCTTGAGCTCTTTGCCGCTGTCGCCGAAATCGATCATCGTTCCGTGCGAGCGCGACGAGGCGACCGCGGCGACCTCGTCGGCGGGGAATTCGCGCTCGGCGAGAATGTTCAGTATCTCGCGACCGACATTGCCGGTCGCGCCGACGACGACGACGCGATAGCCCATTTTCTTCCCTTCAATGTGCCGCCGCCGATATGGGACGCAATCGCGGTTGTCTAGCGTGGCGCGGGCGCGACCCCGTTGCGAGCAAGGAAACGCTGGATCGTCTGGTAAAGAAACACCGACACGTTAGGCCCCGAGATAGCGTGGGTCTTGCCCGGATAGACCATCGTTTCGAATGGCACTTTCTCTTCCTGCATCTTGGCCATGAACTCGGTCGAATTCTGGAACAGGACATTGTCGTCTGCCATGCCGTGCATGAGCAGCAGCGGGTCGGCGATCCTGGCCGTGTCGTGGAGCGTGTCGGCCTTGTCGTAGGCGGCGCGGCCACTGCGCGGATCTCCCATATAATGTTCGCTGTAATGGGTGTCGTAAAGATCCCAACGCACGACCGGCGCGACGGCAATCCCGGCGGCATAGGCGTGGGGCGCGGCCTCGAGCAGTTTCAGCGTCATGTAACCACCGTAGGACCAGCCGAAGTCCGCGACTTTCGATGGGTCGACGAACGGCTGCTTATTGAGCCACGCCAGCCCGGCCAGCTGGTCGGCGACTTCGACCCCCCCGAGCGCATGATAGGCGGGTTTCTGGAAAGCGGTGCCTCTGCCCTCCTGCCCGCGATTGCCGACCGCGAATACCGCATAGCCCTGGTCCACGAAATATTGGTCGAGCGGTGAGACGAAACCATTGGTCACGTCCTGCGCCTGGGGCCCGCCATAGACGTGGACGAGCACCGGGGCGCGCTGGCCGGGAGCGAGCGCTGGCTTCAACAGCTTGTAGTCGAGATGAGTCACCCCATCGGCAGCGGTTAGGCGACCGAATTCGGGCGTCACCTGCGCAGCGGCGAACGGCGCCCAGGGATGCGACGCATCGACCCGATTTTCCTCGACCCAGGCAAGCCGCTTGCCATTGCCATCGGCCAGCCACACTTGCGACGGCTGGCCCGGATAGCTTGTGGTGATGATCGCGAGGTGCCCGGTTTTGTCCATCACCACACCGTTGGTGGTGTCGGAGCGGGTCAGGAGGAGCGGCTTTGCGCCCGCGCGGCGATAGTCGAGGCGATAGAGGCCGTTATCGATGCTGCGCTCGCGGTTGGCGGTGAAGTACAATTGCCCGTCCGCCTCATCGACGCCGACCAGCTTGCTGACTACCCATTGTCCGCTCGTCAGCGGCGCGATGCGGCCGTTCGTCCAGTGATAAAGATGGCGATATCCTGAGCGTTCGGACGAAAAGACAAAACTGCCGTCCTTGAGCGGCTTCAGATCATCGTTAAGGTTGATCCACAAATCCGACTGGTCGGTGAGCAGCGGGGTTGCCTTGCCCGTCCTTGCGTCGATGCGAATGAGGTCGAGGGCCTTCTGATCGCGGCTCTCGCGCTGGACGATCAGCCCACTGGCATCGGGCAGCCAGTCGACCCGCGCCAGATAAACGTCGGGGTTGGTGCCAAGGTCTGCCTTGACGAGGCCGCTGCCGTCGGGATTCATCAAATAAAGATCGACCTTGGCATTGTCGGTCCCGGCGCGCGGATAGCGCTGCTCGAAGGTCGTCGTCTTGTCGGCCCCGATCGAAGCGCGGGTGGCGACCTCTACACCGCTTTCGTCGACTTTGGTCAGCGCGATCCGGCTATCGTCGGGCGCCCACCACGCACCGCGGAAACGGGCGAGCTCTTCCTGCGCGATGAACTCGGCGAGGCCCCAACTGGTCGCGGCCGGGCCGTCGGGGTAACCGCGCGATCGGTCATGCTGGCGAGATCGAGGACGTGAAAGCGATTATCGCGGACGAACGACACGAACCGCCCCTTCTCGCTGACCGCGCCGTCGAGCTCGGCGGACTTGGTATTGGTCAGGCGGCGAACGGCACCGGTGAGGTCGGCGAGATAGAGGTCACCATCGATCGGCACGAGGATATGCTGGCCGTCGGGCGCCCAGTCATAGGCGACTATGCCCTTGAGCCCTGACAAATGGGCACGCTCGCGCTGCATCTTCTCGGCTTCGGACAGTTCGGCGCCAGAGCCGACCTTCTTGCTGTCGACCAGCATTCGCGCCTGGCCCGTTGCGGGATCGATCGCCCACAAGTCATAGCGCTCGATGTCGTCGGGTCGATTACGCAGCAGCGTGACCAGCTTGCCATCGGGCGACAGCTTCGCGCCGCGCGGTACCTTGCCGGTCAGCGCCGGGCTGGCAAAAATTCGCTCGAGGGTTAGCCGTTGCGGCTGACCGTCTGGGCGGTGGCGGGAATTGCGAAAGTCGCTGCGGCAAGCAGCAGGGCACGGGTCAACATGGTGCCAGACCTAACGAGAGGCGCTCCCGCGTCCAACAAAAAAAGCGCACCGGACCCCAGGGCCTGGTGCGCTTCCTTGAATCAAATCATGAATGCAGATCAAGCTCTAAGTTCTCCGCACTTTTTTGGCTCAGGACTCCGACGAGCCCTTCGCGGGACGCGTATCGCGGCGTTCGGCGATACGAGCCGATTTGCCGCGGCGGCCGCGTAGGTAATAAAGCTTGGCGCGGCGGACGGCACCACGGCGTACGACCTCGATCGAATCGAGCGATGGCGAATAGAGCGGAAACACGCGCTCAACGCCTTCGCCGAAGCTGATCTTGCGAACGGTGAAGTTGGAGCCAATGCCCTTGTTCGAGCGAGCGATGCACACGCCTTCGAAATTCTGGACGCGGGCGCGTTCGCCTTCGACGACCTTGACGCCGACCTTGAGTGTGTCGCCGGGACGGAATTCGGGGATGGCGCGGATTTCGATGAGGCTGGCGATTTGCTCGGCCTCAAGAGTCTGGATGAGATTCATGTCGTCAGCCTTCGTTGTCGTCGTGCGCACCAGAGGGCGGTGCCTGCTTTGCGCCCCCATGGCGCAAGGTCAGGTCGGGCCGCCGTAGCCGTGTATCGCGGATCGCCTGCTCGTGTCGCCACGCCGCGATCCTCGCATGATCCCCCGATCGCAACACTTCGGGGATCGTGCGCCCTTCCCAAGTCACTGGTCGGGTATAATGCGGATATTCGAGAAGCCCCTCGTCGAAGCTCTCTTCCTCACCGCTTGAGGCCGCGCCCATTACCCCGGGAAGGAGCCGGACGCAAGCGTCGAGGATGACCATGGCGCCAAGCTCTCCGCCCGACAGGACATAGTCGCCGATGCTGACCGGTTCGAGGTCGCGGGCCTCGAAGATGCGCTCGTCGAGACCCTCGAACCGGCCGCACAGGAATATTGCACCGGGGCCGACGGCGAGGTCGCGGATACGCGCTTGGGCTAGCGGACGCCCGCGCGGCGTCATGGCGAGCATCGGGCGGCCGTCGGAAACCGAATCGAGCGCGGCGGCGAGGACGTCGGGTTTGAGCACCATGCCCGCTCCGCCCCCTGCCGGAGTGTCGTCGACGCTGCGATGCTTATCCGTAGCGAAGTCACGAATGTTGCGCGTGTCGAGGCTCCAAGCGTTGCCGAGCGCACGCCCGGCGAGCGAGGTGCCGAGCGGACCCGGGAACATCTCGGGATAGAGAGTGAGAACGGTGGCGGCGAAGGTCATGGCGACGGGCCCTAAAGCACACGGAACATCGGTGGAAGGTCAGGGATTGTGCGACCATGGAAAAACCTCTCGATTGCCTTATCATCGGCGGTGGTCCGGCGGGGCTGACCGCAGCGATTTACCTTGCGCGCTTCCGGCTCGACATTCTTGTGATCGATGCCGGGGACAGCCGCGCAAGCTGGATCCCGTGCAGCCATAATCACGCCGGCTATCCGGACGGGATCAACGGCAAGGAATTACTAAGGCTGATGCGCGAGCAAGCGCAGAAATATGGTGCGAAGATCGAGACGGGACGCGTGACTCGACTTGAGAAGGGCGAGGACGGCCTATTCAGTGCTGACTGGGGTTGCGGAGCGCAGGCCACGCGATCGGTGCTGCTTGCAACCGGCATTACGAACCGCCGCCCGTTGATGGACCCTGAGCTGCACGACGACGCAATGGCGCGCGGGCTGATCCGCTATTGCCCAATCTGCGATGGGTATGAAGTGACGGACAAACGGGTCGGGGTGATCGGGTCGGGCACGAATGGCGTCGGCGAGGCGATTTTCCTTCGAAGCTATACCTGTGACGTGACCCTGATCGCCCCGGATCGGGCGCTCGATCTGACCGCCGAGGAGAATGAGCGGCTCAAGGCAGCGGGCGTGACGACGATCGACGGGCCAGCTGAGGCGGTGGGAGTGACCGAAAACTGCATCACGGTCGATACCGCGGCGGGGCTGATGACGTTCGACAGCGTCTATCCGGCGTTGGGGTCGGATACGCATACGCAATTGGGAGAAATGGTCGGGGCGCAGCTTGCCGAGGATGGGTGTTTCCTGTGCGACACCAAAATGCGAACGAGCGTCGAGGGATTATATGCTGCCGGTGACGTAGTGCACGGGCTCGACCAGATCAGCCACGCGATGGGCGAAGGCGGGCAAGCCGCGACGACCATCCGCAATGACTTGGCCGAAGCCTCGCCGATACTGCGCGAGCCGATGAGCGAGGCGCAGCTCGAGCATGCCGAGGAAGGTAGCTAGGCGAGAAAGTCGGGATCAATCGTGACGTGGTCGCCGTCGAGGACAGCAATCGGGTCAGTGAAGGGAATCAGGGCGCGTTTGCCGTCAGGGCGCTCGATTTCCAGGAGGTCGCTGGCGCCGTAATTTTCAATGCCAACCACCCTGCCCTGCGCGACACCGGCGTCATCGACGCACGGTAGGCCGATGATGTCGGCGTGGTAATATTCGCCCTCATCAAGCGGCGCGAGGACCGCGCGATCGATTTCGACCAAGGTCCCGCGAAGAGCTTCTGCAGCCGAGCGGTCGGCAACCCCCTCGAAGCGCGCAATCGGCATCTTGTCGGCGGGCTTGATTGCGGTGATTGTGCGCGGAGTCCCGCCAACGAAGACGGTCGCGCCCTTGGTCAGGCTCGACAGATCGACGGCAAATAATTTGAGGCGGACCTCGCCCGAGATACCATGAGCCCCCGCGACGGCGGCAAGCGCGATGCGTCGCTCGCCTTCCGGCACGGGGGGCTTCATGGCTTCGATGCTCGCTTAAGCCGCCGTATCGGCAGCGCCGGTTTCAGCCGACGCTTCGTCAGCGACGACGTCGGCGTCGCTGGTTTCGGCTGCGGCTTCTTCCGGTGCGGCGTCGACGGCACCTTCGACCGGATCCTGAGCGCTTTCGCCAGTCACGTCAGCAGGCAAATCGCCAGCATCGCTGTCCGGGGTCGACTCATTCGCGTCGGCAGAAGGCGCTTCGGCGACAGGCTCGTCGGCGGCAGGCTCTTCAGCGACAGGCGCTTCGGCAGCAGCGGCTTCGGCGACAGGTGCTTCAGCAACGGCTTCCTCGGCCACAACCTCGGCAGGTGCTTCCTCAACGGCCGGCGCTTCTTCGGCAACCGGCTCAGGCTCGGGCGCCGGAGCGGCAGCGGCAGTCGCGGCGGCCTCGGCGGCCTCGGTTGCCTTGGTCGCGCGCTCTTCGGCGCGCTCGGTAGCCTTTTCGCCCGGCTTGGCCTTGTTCGGGTTGTTGCGCGCGGGGCGCTCCTTGATCCCGGCGGCGTCGAGGAAGCGCAGCACGCGGTCCGACGGCTGGGCGCCGACCGACAGCCAGTGGTTGATGCGATCGGCATCAAGCTTCACCCGGTCGGGCGAATCCTTGGCGAGAAGCGGGTTGTAGGTACCGACCTTCTCGATGAAACGGCCGTCCCGCGCGTTGCGGCT
The DNA here is from genome assembly GCA_025356055.1 of Sphingomonas sp. Lineage (GTDB taxonomy): Bacteria > Pseudomonadota > Alphaproteobacteria > Sphingomonadales > Sphingomonadaceae > Sphingomicrobium. The sequence goes on from JANXUU010000145.1 coordinate 37,793, forward strand.
GTCCGCCACGACAACGCGATAATAAGGGCGCTTTTTGGAGCCGCCACGGGCCAGACGAATTGCAACTGCCATGATAAATTCCTTGTCTTATTTCAGTTGGATTGAGGTTACTTCTTCGAAAACTTGTTAAAGCCGGGGGGTAGGTTGCCATAGCCGGCGCCGCCACCAGGAAGCCCGGGAAGTCCGCCAGGCAACTGCCCACCAGGGGCAAGCCCGCCGAGAGCGCCTTCGAGACCGCCCTTGCCGAACATCGCCGCCAGCTTGCCGAGCCCACCCATCTTCCTCAGCCGCTTCATCGCACCCGCCATATCTGCGTGCATCTTCAGCAGCTTGTTGACATCCTGAACGGTGGTCCCACTGCCCTTCGCCACGCGGATCTTGCGCTTGGCGTTGATGATGTCCGGGCGTGCGCGTTCCTTGGCGGTCATCGACGACATCATCGCCTCGAGCCGGGGAAGCGCCTTGTCGTCGGACTTGCCCGGCGCAAGTCCCTTCATGCCCGGCATCATCGCAGCGAGCGCCCCGAGCCCGCCCATGCGCTGCATTTGGCCGATCTGGATGCGAAGGTCGTCGAGGTCGAACTTGCCTTTCTCCATCTTGGCGGCAAGCTTCTCGGCGTCCTCCTGATTGACCGTCTCGGCGGCCCGCTCGACGAGGCTGACGACGTCACCCATGCCAAGGATGCGCCCGGCGACGCGGTCGGGGTGGAATGCCTCGAGCGCGTCGAGTGCTTCGCCCGTCCCGGCAAACTTGATCGGCTTGCCAGTGACCGCGCGCATCGACAACGCCGCGCCGCCACGGGCATCGCCATCCATGCGGGTCAGGATCACACCGGACAGTTCGACCTGCCCGGCGAACCCCTGCGCGACATTGACGGCGTCCTGGCCGGTCAGGCTGTCGACTACGAGCAGCGTCTCGACCGGGCGCGAGGCCGAGGCGACGGCCTTCATCTCGGCCATCAGCGCGTCGTCGACATGCAAACGACCCGCTGTGTCGAGGATCAGCACATCATAGCCTTGGAGCCGCGCCGACTGAAGCGCGCGCTCGGCAATCTGCACCGGGGTTTGGCCAGCGACGATTGGCAGCGTGTCGACCCCCGCCTGCCGACCAAGTACGGCGAGTTGCTCCTGCGCGGCGGGACGGGCGACGTCGAGGCTGGCCATCAGAACCTTCTTGCGCTCGCGATCCTTGAGGCGGCGGGCAAGCTTGGCGGTGGTGGTGGTCTTGCCCGAACCTTGCAGGCCGACCATCATCACGACGGCGGGCGGATTGACGTCGAGGTTCAGGTCGGAGGCATCGGCGCCGAGCATCTCGACCAGCGCATCATGAACGATCTTGACAACCATCTGGCCAGGCGTGATCGAGCGGATGACGTCGGCCCCGACCGCCTTTTCGGTCGCGCGATCGACAAAATCGCGCGCAACGGGGAGCGCAACATCGGCCTCGAGCAGCGCCACACGCACTTCGCGCATTGCCGAGCGCACGTCGGCTTCCGACAAGGCGCCGCGACCGCGGAGCTTGTCGAACACACCGCCAAGGCGATCGCTCAGGCTGTCGAACATGCGAAATTCTCCAGATCGAAAGACCAAAAGCGAAAAACGCCGGCGGGCGAAACCTCGCCGGCCAGCGTGCATCAACGGATGCGCCAGTCGATATGCTTGTTGAAAGCGACCACTCGCACTTAGCGAACTGGGGGCGACTGGTCAAAAAGAAAACTCCCGGGCAAGGCATTGGCCTCACCCGGGAGCAATCCTGTCACCTTAGTTAAGGCAAAAAGCCCGAACCTTAGCCACGCTCACCCTTCGAAGGCGGCGGCGGCGGCGGCGGCGGCGGCGGCGGAACCGGGCATGCCATGTCCATCCCAATCACCGAGCCGTCGGCGCAGGTCTGCGTCGCCGGGGGGGGCGGCGGCGGCGGCGGCGGCGGCGGCGGCGGCGGTGGCGGTGGAGCCGCAACTTCGGCTGCACCGAAGTTGAAGATCAGGCTCGCCATCAGCGAGTGCGAACGGAACTTGCCGCTGTCACTGAAGCCATAGGCCGAGCTGTAGGCTGTGTTCGAAGTGGTCGAACTGGTAATGACCGGCGTGGTCGCACCATTGTTGGTGGTCGTGGTGACCGCCGTGGTGCTGCCGGTGAAGGGGCCAACGTTAGCGTTGTTAAAGTGCAGCTTGCCGGTCTGGAAGTAGCGATACTTCAGGCCAAGATCGATGTTGGGCGAGATCGCGGTCGCGAGACCGGCGATGAACTGGTACGCCCAAGCACTGTCACGATCGCCAAACGTCTTGACGCGAGCACGACCGGCGCCGCCACCGAGATACGCACGCACGGACGGATCGATACTGAAGTCAACCAGGCCGTTCACCATCCCCGACAGCACCGTGGTGCGGTTCTGGAAGTTGAACTGCGTACTGGCATTCGTGTAGGGCGACGTCGATGTGTAGGTCGGCAGGCCGAGCGGGTTGTTGATTGAGGTCAGCAACGCCGAGTTGGCAGTATAGTCACGAGCGCGCGTGCGCTTGTAGCCAAGCTCGCCTTCGAGGCGGAACATGCCGAAGTCGTAACCCGCGATCGCGTCGATGTCGACGCCACGCTTGTAGTCGGCCGTGAAGCCAGACCCGTAGGTCGTCGTGCCGGTGGTAGTTGCGCTGGTCACGACCGGGGCGCCCGGCGTGCCGGCAACTCCAAGCGTGTATGGAGTAGTGACGCTGGTGGTCACGGCCGTTGTCGAGCGATTGGCAGTGGTGTTAACGTTGGAGTGACGCGGGAACAGGATGCCCCCTTCGATCCCGACGTAGCCGGCACCATCGCGAGCCATCGCCGGACTGGCGATCGCCGCAACCGCAACGGCTGCTAGAAGATATCTGCGCATGTAATTTCCTTTTATTGCGCTACTGGTGCCCCCCGAACCCGCGAGAAGCGATAAGGTTCGCTAAAAAACGATCCGCTCGTGAGCATTCCAAAAAACTGTGTCGCATGAGCAACACCTCGAATGGGCGCCTCGCCATCGTTTCAATTGTTTTACGGCCATGCAGGCGGTGGACAGCCGCGGAGTCCGCTCGTAACGCCGCGCGGTGCTTCACCGGTTCGACAAGATGCATGGCCTTGGCAACGACTTCGTGATCCTCGACGCGAGGTCGAAACCGGTGACGATGACCCCTGCCCTAGCCCGTGCGATCGCCGACCGGCATCGCGGCGTGGGATGCGACCAGCTGATCGTACTAAGCTTTTCCGGAAGCGCGGACCTCAGAATGGACATCTATAATGCGGACGGCGGGGGCGCGGAAGCGTGCGGCAATGCGACGCGATGTGTCATTGCCTTGACCCGCGTCAATACGATTGAGAGTGATGGTGGACTGGTGCGCGGCGCGATCGCTGGGGACGTCGTCGAAGTGTTGCTCGAACCGCCGCGATTCGAGTGGAACCGGATTCCGCTGGCTTACCCGATGGATGCCACCGTCCTGCCGTTGGCTTGGGACGAGCTTGGCGGACCGGCCGCGATCAACGTGGGCAATCCGCACCTGGTGTTCTTCGTCGACGCGATCGACGAGCAACGGCTTCGCAAGCTAGGGCCACGGATCGAACACGACCCGGCGTTTCCGAAGCGGATCAACGTCAATGTGGCAGTTCTGCGTAGCGATCGCATCGAACTGCGGACGTGGGAGCGCGGCGCCGGGATAACGCTGGCCTGCGGAACGGGCGCCTGCGCCACAGCAGTCGCGGCAATTGCGAGCAGGCGGGCGGTGTCGCCCGTGCGGGTGAGCATGAAGGGCGGCGAGCTAGTCATTGGCTGGTCACCGGGCGAACCAATCGTCATGCGCGGGCCCGCGACGCATGTCTTCAACGGCGAGATTGATCTCGAGGCGATATCTTGAGTGTCGAGACAATCACGCTGGGGTGCCGGCTCAACTTTGCCGAGAGCGAGACAAGAAAGCGGCTTGCGAGTGGTGAGACGACCATCATCAACAGCTGCGCGGTGACCGCCGGGGCCGAGCGCCAGACGCGCGAGGCAATCAGCCGTGCCGGCGGGATCGACCTGAAGCGAGGATCGTCGTGACGGGATGCGCGGCGCAACGGTCGCCCGGCGCTTATCGCCCAACGCACGAAGTCGACGCAGTGGAACTGCGCGACCTCAGCGTTGCGCCCAAGATCACGTCAGAGTTTCGCGGGCTAGTGCGCAGCTTTGTGGAGGTGCAGACAGGGTGCGATCATCGCTGCACTTTCTGCACCATTCGGCATGAGCGGGGACCGAGCCTATCCCTGCCGTTCGAGCTGATCCGCGATACAGCGAAGCGCGAGCTCGATGCGGGAGCTTGCGAAATCGTGCTGACCAGGGTCGACATCACCTCAAATGACGCACCGGTTGCGGGCCGGTGCTGAATCGAGAATAGGGAGCGCGGGCATACTGATAGCTTCTCGCCGATCGCCGTAGCCGGATCGGTCAGGGGAGATGCCGGGTTTGGCCGTGTGACCGGCTGCGTGGGCGGTCGTTTGATCGGGGAATTTGAATGAGTTGGCTAGACCGCCTGACAGGCGGATTCAAGAAGACGGCGGACCGGCTGGGCGAGAATTTGACTGGGCTGACGTCAAAGGCGGCGCTCGATACGGCCACGCTCGACGATATCGAAGAGGCGCTAATCGCGTCGGATCTTGGCCCTGCGGCGTCAAAGCGAATCCGCGATGCGATCGGCGCGCGTAAGTATGAGCAACTGGACGAACGGGGCTTGCGCACCACTCTTGCGGAAGAAATTGAAGCGATCCTCGCACCGGTTGCCAAGCCGATCGACGTGTGGGGCTTCCCGCGGCCTCACGTCATCCTGGTCATCGGAGTCAACGGGTCGGGCAAAACGACTACTATCGGCAAGCTTGGCCACCTGCTGAAAGAGCAGGATTATGACGTCATGCTGGCGGCAGGAGACACATTCCGTGCGGCAGCGATCGAGCAGTTGCGCATCTGGGGCGAGCGGATCGGCGCCCCAGTGATTTCGAGCAAGGAAGGCGGCGATGCGGCGGGCGTAGTCTACGACGCCGTCAAGCAGGCGACCGCGACAGGGATCGATGCGCTGATCGTCGACACCGCCGGGCGCTTGCAGAACAAGACGCATTTGATGGATGAACTGTCGAAGGTGCGGCGGGTCCTGGGGCGGCTCAATCCGGAGGCACCGCATGACGTCATCCTCGTCCTCGACGCAACGACAGGGCAGAATGCATTGAATCAGATCGAAGTTTTCCGCGACCTCGCCGGAGTTACCGGCCTCGTCATGACCAAGCTCGACGGCACTGCTCGAGGCGGCATCCTTGTTGCCGCGGCGGAGAAGTTCGGGCTTCCGATCCACGCCATTGGCGTCGGCGAGGGCGTCGATGATCTACGCCCGTTCGATCCGCGCGCGGTGGCGCGGGCAATCGCGGGACTGGCGTCATGAACGGCCCCTCCTCCAGCAAGCGGTCAGCCCCCGGCTGGGCCAATTTCGCAATCGATTTCGGGCCGTTGCTGGCCTTTTTCATCGGCTTCAAAACGAGCGGTATTTTTGTCGGGACCGCAATCTTCATGGTTGCGATCGTCATCGCCATCATTGCGGGACTGATCGTTTTTCGCCGCGTATCGCAGATGCTGTTGCTGTCGGCGGTTCTGATCATCGGGTTCGGCGGGCTGACGCTCTATCTCCATGACGCGACGTTCATCCAGGTCAAACCGACGGTGATCTATGTTGCGCTGGGCGGGCTTCTGATTGGCGGAGTATTATTACGCAAGCCGTTGCTCAAGCCAATGCTCGGTTACGCCTTCCCCGGCCTTCGTGAGAGCGGCTGGATGTTATTGTCGCGCAACTGGGGGCTGTATTTTCTCGGCCTCGCGATCGCTAACGAGATCATGCGGCGGACGTTGAGTTTCGATACGTGGTTGACCGTCAAAGTGTGGGGTGTGACCGCTCTGTCCTTGCTTTTCGGGATCGCCAACATGCCGATGCTGCTGAAACACGGGCTGGAGGCCGAAGTGGGACCCCCAGCCCCGCCGCCCGTCGAATGAACGATATCATCCTTTCGATCCGCGGGCTGCGCAAGGCGTACGCCAGCGGGACCGAAGCGCTGAAAAGCGTCGACCTCGATATTCGCCGCGGCGAGATATTGGCGCTGCTCGGGCCCAATGGTGCGGGTAAGACGACGCTGATCAGCATCGTGTGCGGGATCGTTACGGCAACCAGGGGAACGGTGACGGTCGATGGCCGCGATCATGCGCGCGACTATCGCCATGCTCGGCAGAAGATCGGGCTGGTGCCGCAGGAACTTACGACCGATGCGTTCGAAACGGTGTGGTCGACAGTCAGCTTCAGCCGCGGTCTTTATGGCAAGCCGCGCGACGACAAGATGATCGAAACACTGCTCAAGCGGTTGACCCTGTGGGACAAACGGCAGACCAAGATGATGGAGCTGTCGGGCGGCATGAAGCGGCGGGTGATGATTGCCAAGGCATTGAGCCATGAGCCCGAAATCCTGTTCCTCGACGAACCGAGCGCGGGGGTCGATGTCGAACTTCGCCGCGATATGTGGGAATTGGTGCGCCAACTGCGCGACGACGGCACGACGATCATCCTGACGACGCATTACATCGAGGAAGCCGAGGAGATGGCCGACCGGGTGGGGGTGATCGCAAAAGGCGAACTGATCGCGGTCGAGGAAAAGGCGGCGCTGATGGCGCGGCTTGGCAAAAAGACACTCAACGTGACGCTGTCCGAGCCTATTTCAAAAGTCCCCGCGGAGCTCGCCGAGTGGGGCGTTACGATCGACGATGGCGGGCACGTTCTGGCCTACTCATTCGACAGTCATGCGGAGCGGACGGGGATTGCCGGATTGATGCGGCGACTGGGCGAACTCGGGATTGGATACAAGGATTTGTCGACCCACCAGTCGAGCCTCGAGGACATCTTTGTGTCGCTCGTCCATGACGGGGTCGAGGGATGAACTGGCATGGGGTCGCTGCGATCTATCGTTTCGAGATGGCGCGAGCGCAGAGGACGTTGTGGCAGAGCCTCGTCGCGCCAGTGATCACCACCGCTTTATATTTCGTGGTGTTCGGATCGACTTTGGGGAGCAGGATGACCGCGATGGACGGGGTCGCGTTTGGCAGCTTCATCGTTCCCGGGCTGACCCTGCTCTCGGTATTCATGCAATCGATCTTTAACGCAAGCTTTGGTATTTATTTTCCGAAGTTTAGCGGGACCATTTACGAACTTCTCTCAGCCCCGATTTCGAGCCTCGAGACCGTGCTTGCCTATGCTGGCGCCGCGGCAACCAAATCGCTGATACTTGCGCTGGTTACGTTGGCGACCGCGACGATCTTCGTGCCCGTGCGAGTTGATCACCCGTTCGCCATGATCGGCTTTCTCGTCGCGATTTGTACGGCGTTCTGCCTGCTTGGCTTTGTCATCGGCATTTGGGCGCAGAGCTTCGAGCAGCTCCAGATTGTACCGATGCTGGTGGTCACTCCGCTAACCTTCCTCGGAGGCGCTTTCTATTCGGTAACGACGCTCGCCGAACCGTGGCGAACGGTGACGCTGCTCAACCCGGTCGTGTATCTTGTCAGCGGCTTTCGCTGGAGCTTCTACAGCCGCGGCGACGTGCCAGTATGGTCGAGCGTGGCAGCGCTGGCGACGATCATCTTATTGACGCTCGCCGCCATCACCTGGATGTTCCGGACCGGGTACCGGCTCAAGCGTTAGCCCTGCTGATCCGCGCGCGCGGACCCCCGCCCGTCGAGGTTGTGCGCGACGAAGTCCCAATTGATAATATTCTCAAGCACCGTCTTGAGGAAGCGCGGACGCTCGTTGCGATAGTCGATGTAATAGGCGTGTTCCCACACATCGAGCGTGAGCAGCGGAGTCATGCCGTGCGCGACCGGGGTGTCGGCGTCGTGGAGTGACGTCACTTCCAGCTTTCCGTTGTTGAGGACGAGCCAGCCCCAGCCGCTCGCGAAATGATTGGTCGCCTCGGTCGCCAGCTTCTCGATCAGCGTGTTGTGGTCGCCGAAGTCGCTGGAAATCATTTCGGCGAGCTTGCCCGACGGCGAGGTCGAGCCTGCCGGGGCAAGGCATTGCCAGAAGAAGCTATGGTTCCAGATTTGCGCAGAATTGTTGAACAGGCCCTTGTCGCCCTTGTCCGACGCGGACTTGATCACCTCGATCAGCGAGGCACCTTCAAGGCCCTTCTCGCCGAGCATACCATTGGTCTTGTCGACATAGGCCTTGTGATGTTTGCCATGATGATAATCGAATGTTTCGGCCGACATGTGCGGGGCTAGCGCGTCCTTGGCGAAAGGCAGCTCGGGAAGGGTGAAGGCCATGGCGTCGCTCCTGCTGTGTGCGTTATTGTAATCAACGCGCCTAGCGGCCCCGCGTTGCCAGTCAATGACGTGATTGTCGTGCGCTCAGGCGGCGGCGCTTTCCTGCAGTTTGTGGCGCTTCATGGCGTGGCGCAGCTGGTCGTAGCTTAGCGCCAGCGCGGTCGCGGTGGCGCGCTGGTTGAAGCGGTTGCGAGAGAGGGCTTCGACCAGAAGCGCACGCTCATAGGCGTTAACCGCGCTGCGCAAGCCATCGGTGGCGGTGAGTGCAGGAATTTCGGCCGCGGGCGCTTCACGCGGCGCGGACGGTTCGGGATTCTCAAGTGGCGCGGCGCTGGCGCTGTCGGCAGGGGCCCAGGGCGAATGGAAGGGATCGAACTGGAGCGCGTCGACCTGGCAATCGGGATCCTCCGCGCGATAGACGGCGCGCTCAACGACGTTGCGAAGCTCGCGGACATTGCCGGGCCACAGGTAGGCCTCGAGCGCGGCGACTGCCCGCTGCGTGAAACCGGGCCATTGCGGCCATTCGAGCTCCGCCGCCATGCGGCGTGCAAAATGGTCGGCGAGGAGGGAGATGTCGCCTTGACGAACCCGTAGCGGGGGCAGCGTCACGACTTCGAACGAAAGGCGGTCGAGCAGGTCGGCGCGGAAACGGCCCTCATCAACGAGCTTGGGCAGATGTTCATTGGTCGCAGCGACGATGCGGACATCGACGCGGATCGGCTTTGAGGCGCCTATGCGGGTGACCTCGCCATATTCGACGGCACGGAGCAGACGATCCTGGGCGGGCGATGACAAGGTCGCGAGTTCGTCGAGGAACAACGTACCGCCGTCGGCCTCCTCGAAACGGCCGTGGCGGGTCTTGGCAGCGCCGGTGAAGCTGCCGGCTTCATGACCGAACAGCTCGGCCTCGATCAGCGTTTCAGGAAGCGCAGCGCAGTTCATCGTAATCAGGGGACCTGACCAACGCGAGGAAAGGTGGTGGAGGCGCTCGGCAATTAGCTCCTTGCCTGTGCCGCGCTCGCCGATGACGAGCACGGGGCGGTTGAGCGGAGCGGCCCGGCTGGCGCGCTCGACCGCATCGAGGAAGGCGAGGCTTTGCCCGACAAATTGATTGCTTCGCTCCATGCCAATAGGTGGTGGTAAATCCCACCTAATGGCAAGGATTTTCACACCTCCGTTGGTCGAAAAAGGTATATTTTTGCACAAGTCTGGCGTTTTCTGTAATTTGGCACAGTGGCTGCATCAGCTAGACTCGTACAGGGCGCCTGAACTTTGCCAACGGAGTGTTGAATGGGCATTTTCTCCCGCACGCGGGACATTGTTGCAGCCAATATGACCGAGCTGCTTGATCGAGCGGAAGACCCTGCGCGGATGATTCGGATGATCATCCTCGAAATGGAGGAAACGCTAGTTGAGGTCCGCGCGCAGGCGGCGCGGTCGATCGCTGACGGCAAGGAAATGCGCCGCGCCATCACTCGGCTTGATGAGCTGCAGGCAAGCTGGACCGAAAAGGCCGAACTGGCGCTGTCGAAGGACCGCGAGGACCTCGCTCGCGCCGCGCTCGGTGAACGCCAGAAGGCAGCTGAAATGGCGCTCGGCCTTCGTGACGAGATTGCGGTCATCGAGCAAACGCTCAAAAGCTATGAGGCTGATATCGCCAAGCTACAGGGCAAGCTGCGTGAGGCTCGAGCCCGCCAGAATGCGATCGCAACGCGGATCGAGAGCGCCGTTACCCGCGCCAAGACCAGTGAAGTGCTCAACGGGAGTCGCACCGAGGATGCTTTCTCGCGGTTTGCAGTGCTCGAACGGCGAGCCGATTTCGCCGAGGGCCGTGCCGACGCACTCGGCATGACCGGGCCGAAGAGTCTGGAAGAAGAGATTGCCGACCTTCGCGCGAGCGACAGCGTCGATGCGGAACTTGAGGCCATGAAGGCCGCGCTCAAATCAAAGGGGAATTAAGTGGACGACATTCTGGTACCCGTGTTCATCTGCGCCATGCTGTTCGTTGCGCTGCCGTGGCTAGTGTTTCATTATGTCACCAAGTGGAAGACCTCGGCGCGGCTGACCGGTGGTGACGAAAAATTGCTCGACGAGCTTTACGACGCCGCGCGCCGCATGGACGACCGGCTCTGCTCAATCGAGCGGATCATGACCGCCGAAAACCCCGACTGGCGCCAGCAGTGCCTCCCCGAGACCAGCGCGCGCCAACGTCTTTTAAGCGGGGAGGATTAAGCATGCCTCAGCCGCCAAGCCGCACCCGCTTTTACCTCGACAAACGTCACAAGAAGATCATGGGCGTGTGCGCGGGGATCGCCAATTACACCGGGCTCGACGTCAATCTCGTCCGCATCGGGTTGGTCGTGTCAGTTTTCATCGGCGCAGGCGCTCTGATACCGGTCTATTTCATCGCCGGATGGATCGCGAGCGACGAGCCGCGCGAGATCGCCAGCGACAGCAAGGATGAGCGCCAGTTCTGGCAAGGCGTCCGCGCAAGCCCGGCACAAAGCGCGCGCGAAATTCGTAGCCGGATGCGCGACATCGATCGCCGCCTCGCCGACATCGAATATTATGTAACAACCGAAAATCGCAGCCTTGCTCAAGAGATTGAGCAGCTTCGATGAGCTTCATCGACCACGCTGCTATGAGGACCGAAACGCGTCAGTCAGGTCTGATCACCGAACAATCATCGCCAACTCGCCACGGACAGATCAGTTCGTCCGGCTCGCTTTCGAGACGGACTAGCCCTTTACGCAAGGAAATGTTTAATGAACGACATTGCAAGCTGGATCTGGGTTTTGATCCCGCTCGCCGCGATCAGCATCGCGCCGTTCAAGATGTGGCTCAAGATTAAGGAGCGACAGCTCGATAGTCAGACGAACCTCACTGCCGAGAAGAGCGCGCAATATGCCGCGCATACCGAACGGCTTGAGCAGCGCGTCCGGGTGCTCGAACAAATCGTCACCGATCGCGGAGTCGAAACCGCCGCGCAAATCGAGGCGCTGCGCGCGCCGCGGCTGACCGGCACTGGAGACCAGCCACAATGAATCCGCTTGAAATGATAGTGATTATCGTGGCGATCGTGTCAGTCGCCAATGTGCTCAAGGTTCGGCGCGGATCGCGGCATGACCGGCCGCAGTTCCATGATGTCACGCCGAAAATTGACGAAAGCATCGAAAGTCGGCGAATGCGCGATGAGGTCCAGCAGTTGAAAAACCGCATCCAAGTGCTCGAGCGCATTGCGGTCGAGAAGGAAAACAGCCTCGCGCGCGAGATCGACCAATTGCGCGACCGCTAGGGCAGCGGTAGGCGCGGACGATGATCTCCCCCCTGCTTCCGCCGCTAGCCGACCTAGCCGACGAATATGGCTTTCTCGACAGCGAGGATCGATATCGGCTGCTGATCGAGCTGGGGCGCAAGCTCGAGCTGATGCCCGAGGCGCTCAAGACCGACGCGACCAAAGTGCGTGGCTGCTCGGCGTCGGTGTGGGTCTATCCCACAAAGCTTGGTGATGGGCGCCTGCATTTTCTCGCGGATAGCAACGCGGCGATCACCAAAGGGATTGTTGCGCTGGTGTTGGCGGCGGTGCAGGATCGACCGGCGGAGGAGGTGGCGGAGACCGACATCGAAGGCAAACTCGAACCATTTGAACTGACTCGCGAGTTAAGCTCGAACCGTACTCAGGGGCTCCCCAACATGATCGCGCTGGTCCGCGACACCGCTCGCAGGTTCGCGTGAGCAAGCCTGATTACAAAAACCCCGCTGGCGAGAGCGAAGCCTCACCAGCCGAACGAAGTGTCGGTTTCGACGGTAAATTTGACGCCGTGGCGTTTTTTGGGCTGCTCGCCAACCACGGGCACGGCGGGGAGATCGGCATCGCGTATCACGCGCATGGCGACGACTGGGTCGAAGTCGCCTTGCCGTGGCGGCCGGAGCTGGTCGGCGTACCCGAAAGCGGGCTGCTGGCGAGCGGTGTGATTGTCAGCCTCATCGATCTGGCTGCGGGCGTGGCCATCTGGATCAAGCGCGGCGAATTCAAACCGATGGCGACGCTCGACCTCAGGATCGACTATCTGCGACCGGCCCCGAAGGGAGAGACAGTCTTGGCGCGATGCCGCTGTATCAAGATCGCCCGGTCGGTCGCCTTCGTCGAAGGAGCAGCACATGTCGGCGATCCTGACAACCCGATCGCAAGGGCCGCGCTGACGTTCATGACGACCTAGATGGTTGCGGACGCTACCGCGACGCGGCGCTCGTCGGCCTTACGCAGCACATCATAGCTGGCTTGGATCTGTTGAAAGCGAGCAGCGGCTTGCTTGTCATTCTTGTTGACGTCGGGATGGTTTTCCTTGGCGAGACGACGGTAGGCGGCCTTGATCGCTGCGGCATCGACATCCGGCGCAAGATCGAGAACGTCGAGGGCGCGCATCTCGTCTCGGCTGCGCGATCCGTCACCGGGCCCCGCCCATTGATAATGCGCCGAGCTTCGGTACGATGGGCCTTCTTCCGCCTCGGCGGCTTGCCGTGCGGCCTCTTCCTCGCTGAGCCCGGCAAAGTAATTCCAGTTTTTGTTATATTCTGCGGCGTGGGGCTCGCAAAAATACCAGCGGTCGGGCCGATTGGGCGCTTTTGGCGCGGGACGGTCGCCGGCTTCATTGCAATCTTGCCGGTCGCACAGCCGGATTCGAACAGCGGCGGTGCTTTTAGCGCCATAGCTGCTCCAGCGCGGGAAGCCCCAATTATCGGATCGTGTCGCCTTGACCATAGCTATTCAACCTAGTGAGCCCGGCGAAGCTCCGCCAGTGAACGAGAGAATTTGCCAGGCGGCCTGTAAGCCGGGTTCTGTCCAGCGCCATGCGGATTCCCATCAAAGGTTAGTTTGATGAGCCCGTAAGCACCTGGGCGACCATTCCTCTGGGCGACGGATTGCTCCGCCGCTCAAGCGACCAACCCGGGTGACGAGCCGGAACAGGCCCATATGCCACCCCTATTCGGTCTTGCACCAGGTGGGGTTTGCCATGCCGGCCGCGTTGCCGAAGCCGCGGTGCGCTCTTGCCGCACCGTTTCGACCTTACCGGCCCTAAGACCGGCGGTTTGTTTTCTGTGGCACTTTCCCTGAAGCAGCCGAAGCCACTCCGCCGGGCGTTACCCGGCACCTTCGTTCCGTGGAGCCCGGACTTTCCTCGTCTCTCGAAAGAGCCGCGGTCGCCCAACCGCCTGGCGCCGAGCGATATGGCCTATTGTGGGCGGGGCAGCAACAGCGACAGCAATTTCGCGCGGCATTCGCCGTCGATTATACCGTCGATGCGATCGGGGCGGAAGCGGCGCTGGAATGCGATCACGGCCTTTTTCTGCTCGGTCACTTCATAGCCGAAACGCTCGAGTGCGAGGAGGAAGCCGGCGTCGGTCCAGAATGGGTCCATCAAATCGCGCACCGGGCTTGGGAGAGCAAGACGGCGACGCGCGAGCGCTTCCCATGGGAAAAGTTCGCCGGGATCGTCCTTCCGCGCGGGCGCGATGTCCGAATGGCCGACAATGTTCCCGCGGCCAATGCCGTGGCGGTCCTTGATTGCCGAAACGAGCGGGATCAGCGCGGCTATCTGTTCGTCGGGGAAGGGTCGGTAGCCAAACTCGTGGCCGGGGTTGACGATCTCGATCCCGACGCTTGCCGAATTGACGTCGGTCACGCCGCGCCAATAGCCCGTACCGGCGTGCCAGGCGCGCTTTTCCTCGGACACCAAGCGAACGATCTGCCCGTCCTCGGCGATGAGGTAGTGCGCGGAGACCTTTGCCTCGCGCGAGGTCAGGCGTGCGATTGCCGAGGCCGCGTCGGCCATGCCCGTATAATGCAGCACGATCATCGACACCGCAAGCGAGCGCTCGTCGAAGTTCGGAGAAGGCGTATCGATCATTTCCATGCCGTTGCTTTGGCACACGGCGACCGCGTCGGGTCAAGCCCCCAAGGATACCCTTGAAGCGGACGGTACCGGCACCGAAAGCTGATAGAGCCCGCGCCGATCGCGATCGGCAGCCAACCGGTCGGTCTGGCCAATGACCGTCTCGCCTGCGCCCAGCATCAGCGACCCGTCAGGCGCCATTGCCGCAGCCAAGCGATCGAACGCTTGCCGCCGCCGTTCGAGGCTAAGGTACAGAAGCACATTGCGGCACAGCACGATGTCGAACTGGCCCGGTGGAGGCGCGATTTCGAGAATGTTGTGCACCTGGAAGCGGACGTTGCGGCGCAGCGACTCGGAGATTTTCCAGCCATCATCGGCTTCGCTGAACCAGTTTAGCATTTCCTTAACGCCCAGGCCGCGCTGAACCTCGAACTGTGTATAGACCCCGGCGCGAGCGCGGTCGATCACCGACGAGGAAACGTCGGTAGCGAGGATGTCGATCGTCCAGCCGCGCCATCGCACAGGGTCGGATGCGAACAGCATGGCAAGCGAATAGGCCTCTTGCCCAGTCGAACAACCCGCGGACCAGATACTGATGCGGCGGGCGGTGTTGCGCTTGGCGACGAGCGCGGGCAGGACTTGCGCAACGAGCAGATCGAACGGATTGCGGTCGCGGAAGAAATAGGTTTCGTTGTTTAGCAGCGCTTCGACCACGCATCCTGCGAGCGCCGGTTCGTTTCCCATGACCAGCCTCGTGATTAGTTCATCAATGGTCGAAATACCGCGCTCCCGCAAAATCGAGGCCAGCGCAGTCTCGATGCGCCAGCGGCGGCTACTGGTGAGTTGCTGTCCGGTGCGGGCCTCGAGAAGGCCGGCAAGAATTCGACACGAGCTATCGCTGACCTGCACGCGCTATAGCCCAAGACAGCGCGATGCAACGCGCCGGGCGAGCAATTCGGGTGGAAGGATGGCGGCAGCGAGGCCAGCCTCGGCGATCGCGCGCGGCATGCCCCAGACGGCGGAGCTGACCTCATCCTGAGCGAGGACCGATCCGCCGCACGCGACCAGCTTGGCGGCACCCTCCACCCCATCCCGGCCCATGCCGGTGAGGACAATGCCAAGCCCAGTGCGGCCCGCGACCGCGCCGACGGACGCCAGCATCGGATCGACGGACGGCAGGCAGCCACTCGTCACGGGAAAATGGACTAGGCGGATGATTCGCTCGCCAGCCTCTTCCGAGACCGTCAGATGAGCATCGCCGGGGGCGATAAACAGCGTATCGGGAACCAGTATCATGCCGTCCCCGGCGACGACCGCCGGGCGTTTCGCGACGACGCCGAGCTGGCGGGCGAAGACGCTCATAAAGGCGGACGGCAAGTGCTGGGTGACGAGAATCGGCACGCCGGTGACCGGTGGAAGCGCGGCGAGGAAGGTGCCGAGCGCATGGATGCCGCCGGTCGAGGCACCTAGCGCAAGAAGGGAGATCGGATCAGCCGACATGCTGCGCAGGCTGTACTCGCTGGACGGTGCATTGAAGGGGCGCACTCTCCCGCCCATTTGAGGCTGCTCGGCATGTCCGAGCGCGCGTAGGCGCGCGATAAGGATTTCGGAAAATCGGCCATTGAAACGGCCTGTGCCCGGCTTGGGCAGCGTATCTGCCGCGCCCATCGCGAGCGCGGCAACGGTTTCCTCAGCCCCTTCTTCCGCCGCTGACGAGACGATCATGATGCGCGCGCCGCGCGCTGCTTGGATGATCCGGGGGATCGATTTAAGGCCCCCGGCGCCGGGCATCTCGAGATCGAGGAGCACGATGTCGACCCCGACATGGCTCAAGGCGACAATGGCGTCCTCGGCGGTGCCAGCTACACCGACGATGTCGAAGTGCCCGTCGGATTCGATCATCCGTGACAGGACAGCGCGAGCGACCATCGAGTCATCGACAACCATCAACCGGATTGGACGCGACACGCGGGAGGTGCGATCTCCCGCGGGCGAAGAGGCCAGCGCCTGCTTCACCTAGCTTACGCGACGCCGACGAGCTGAAGTTTAATGTGGAGCGTCTCGCGATCAAACGGCTTCATGACATATTCGTCGGCGCCGGCCTCAAGCGCGGCGCGAATG
This sequence comes from Sphingomonas sp., assembly GCA_025356055.1. Classification (GTDB taxonomy): domain Bacteria; phylum Pseudomonadota; class Alphaproteobacteria; order Sphingomonadales; family Sphingomonadaceae; genus Sphingomicrobium. The sequence goes on from JANXUU010000145.1 coordinate 54,139, forward strand.
TGCGCCATGTCGTTTTCAGTAGTGCAGAAGACAACCTTGGGTTGGTCCTCATGTCCGCGCTGGCGAAGCAGTTTGAGGAATTCCATCCCGCTCATCACGGGCATATTCCAGTCGAGCAGGACGACATCGGGCATCGATTGCTCGCAGCTGGTCAGCGCTTCACGGCCATCGCCGGCTTCCTCGACCTGAAACTCCAGGGTCTCGAGGATGTGGCGGGCAACCTTGCGGATCACCTTTGAGTCGTCGACGATCAAACAGGTCTTCATGGAGTCTCTTTCCTGATCCAGTTTTAACGACATAGCCGGCAAGGGTAACGAAGTGCTTAAGCTGCAACGCTGAGCGGCTTTTGATCGGGACCGGCAATGAGCGCGCCGATATCGACGAGCAACAGCGGGCCGACGGCGGTTTCAATCATACCGAGAGCGACGCGTTCCCAGCCCGGCGCCATCGCGGCACGCAGGGCGACCGGATCTCCGAGCGCGTCAACGACATCTTCCACTGTGTCTACCTCGAGCGCGTAATTGTGGCCATCGAAGTCGACGACTACGGCATCCTGAAGGTCAGCGGTGCGAAGCGTCTCGCCAAGGTCGAGCGAGCGGCGGCAGTCGATGACGGTGAGGACGCGACTACGAAGTGCCGACAGCCCTGCAATGTGCAGTGCGGCGCGAGGCACGGGGATGAGCGTGTCAAGTTCGACCACCGCTTCGACTTCGCTGGCGCGGAGCGCGATTCGGTTGCCGGCAATCGTAACGATTAGCAGCAGCTGGTTCATGCTTTTCCTCCGGCGGCCTGCTTGAGGGCGGCGAGGAGCCCGTCGCGATCGTAGCGGTAGATGGTGTTCGTTGGGCCGATCGAGTGGGGCTCGGCGCGCAGCCATATGGTCTGGCCTCTGTCGGAGATGCCGTGGCCGGCAAAGGCGATGGTGAGATCAACTTCGACGTCGGACGACTCGTCGACGACGCGGTAGCCGGCGGCCTCGACAATCGGCCTGAGCATGTTCTGGAGCCAGGGATCATCGGCTGCCAGACGGCACACAACCGATTTGCCTGGACGTACAGGAGTGGAGGCATGGCGGGCAAACAGCCAGTGGGCGTCGAGCAATTCGGCGGGTTCGCCGCCAATGAGCGCGACTCCGCTGACCGCGCCGCTAACCGCCGCGAGAATGACGTCCTCGACGAGCCCTGTAAGGTCGATAACCTCGGCCACCGCATAGGCCAGCTCACTCACACCGTCGCTGAGGCGAAGAAGTTTCACCTTGCCTTCGAGCGCCGTGGGTTCGTCGATCCCGGCGACAGGAAGAATGGCGTCGCCGATCTGCACGCGAAGCTGGCCAGCGGCGAAGCGGATCGCGCGGGCGTCGATTTCCTCGATGCGGTCGACCACGCCGAGGCGCAGCGCGCGGCGGTGTCCGTCGAGCGAGCGGAACAGAAGGACGGGCAGCTCCTTCGCGACCGGCGCGGGCTGAGCCTCGGCGAGGCGCGCGGCGCGCTCTTGCGTCTCGAGCCGGATTCCGCCCTGCTCGGCAAGTCCAGCAGGGTCGAAAAGCAGGATCGGGCTGCCGTCGTCCGCAAGGGTCGTCCCGGCGTAGAGCCCGGTGGCCATGACTGCGGGAGCCGCGGGTTTGACCACGAGCTCTTCGTGGTCATGAATACGGTCGACGGCGAGCGCGTAGACGTCTCCGCCGGCGGGACGCATCACCACGAGGGTGCGCTCGTGATCGGGCACGTCACTCGGCAGGTGAAGCACGTCGGCGAGCGCTACTTCGGGGACGCGGCGACCCCGGATGGTGGCGACCCCCGCCCCGCCGATGCGGTCGAGCGTGACCGAGCTCCCGTTGGCGCGAACAATTTCCTCGATCGCACTGCGCGGAATGGCGAAATGCTGGGTGCCAATCGAAACGGTTAGCGCCGGGATAATCGTCAGGGTAAGCGGGACACGCAGCGTCATGCGCGTTCCGCAGCCAGATTTGCTGTCAATCTCGACCGTTCCACCGATCCGCTCAATGTTCGACCGGACAACGTCCATCCCGACGCCGCGGCCTGAAATGGCAGTAACTTCTGGAGCGGTCGAGAGGCCAGCTTCGAAGATGAGTTCGAATCGTTCGCGCGGCGTCATGGCAGCGGCTTCGGCCTTGCCGAGTGTGCCGTTGGCGACTGCCTTCTCGACCAAGCGGGCTCCGTCGATGCCGCGGCCGTCGTCAACGATGTCAATGAGGATCTGGTTGCCCGACTGGCGCGCCGAGACTGACAGCAGACCGATCTCGCGCTTGCCTGCGCGGCGACGGTCCGTGGGAAGTTCGATGCCATGGTCGACCGCGTTGCGGATGATATGGGTGAGCGGATCGCGGATCATCTCGATCATTTCGCGATCGAGTTCGACGTCGCCGCCATCGATATCGACCAGCACCTGCTTGCCAAGCTCTGCGGAAAGGTCGCGGACCACGCGGGGCAGAGCCACGAACAAATTCTCGACGCGCTGCATCCGCGTCCGTGTGATCGCGTCGCGCATGTCGGCGATGATCCCGGACAAGCGCTCGAAGGCGCCATCTACTACGACGTCGCCGGTCGATTCGCGTAAGCGGCGAGCGAGTCCGTTACGCGCAAGCACCATGTCCGAAACGCCGCTCATTACGCGGTCGAGCAATTCTACCGATAAGCGGATGGTGCGCGGAGCGGCCATGACCTTGCCGTCCACCATGGCGGCAGCGACGGGCGAAGCGCTTTCGGCGCCGGGTTTCAGTGCATCGATCAGATCACTGTCATCACCCACCAGAATTGGCTCGCCAGCCTCGATTGTGGCGATCATCTCGCCAATGCGATCGATGATGCCAAGGACCGCCGTGACCAGCGGCGCATCGGGCTGGCGATGGCTGGCCCGAACGTCGGCGAGTGCGTCCTCGGCGGCGTGGCTGAGCGCTTCTAGGCGCGGGAAATCGAAGAAGCCGCAGTTGCCCTTAACCGTGTGGACAAAGCGAAAGATCGAATCGAGACGGGCGCGGTCATCCGGCTGGGCTTCCCACGCGACGATCTCACCGCCGAGCGCCTCGAGCATCTCGCGGCACTCGGCCGTGAAGTCGGCAATCAGATCGTCCATCGTCACCTACCTCTTGTCAGAGGCGCTTATGGACGATCAGGAGTTAATGCGCCGTTAGCCTTGGCCCGGGAGTGTCGCGCCAATCAACAGCATTGGCTCGGAAGCATCACTGAGCCGGATCGATCCACCGGCGTCGGCAGCAAGACGATGGGCGAGCCAGGCGCCGGCGGCTCGCGCCTCGACGGGTCCTGAGGTGGTGCCGGTCAGCGCGGCGCGAAGCGAAGGGTCGAGCATGATGCGCGGCCCCTCGGCCCGGATGACAACCTCAACTTCGCCATCGTGCTGCTCCGCGCCGATGTCGAGCGAACCCCCACGGACAAGCGCGTCACCGGCGAGCATGGCAAGGTTGAGGAGCAATTTGACAGCGACCTTGGGGAGGCGGTCATCGCCGACCATCCAGCCGAGGTCGATACGCTTCTCGGCGCCGTAGAGACCTTCGATTGCCGACTTGGCTTCACGCGAGTCGATTGCCTCGCCAAAGCCGCCCGCCGCGCCAAATGCCAAGCGAAAGAATTTAAGCTTGTTGGCGCTCGCCCGGGCGCTGTCGGCGAGCAGCTCCATGCACCGCTCGCGCATCTCGGGATCGGTTTCGTCGGCGAGCAGTTCGACGCCGTTGTTAAGCGCGCCGACCGGCGACAACAGGTCGTGGCACAGGCGGGAGCAAAGCAGGCTGGCAAGTTCGACGGCGTCCATCGGCGCTGCAATGGGGCAGTGAGCGGGACGGTGCAAGCGTGCCATTGAAACAGCGCCACCCTCTCCCCAAGTCAGGAGTCCATGGGCGCGGGGGCAAATATCCATCCGATTATGCTGGACGCTGCCCATGCCGGGTGGCGGCTCGACCGCGCGCTTGCTTCGGTGCTGCCGACGCTATCTCGCGAGCGGCTTAAGGCGCTGGTCAGCTCGGGTGCGCTTGAGAGCCTGGCCGGACCGGTGCGCGATCCGGCCACCAAGGTCCGCGGAGACGAGCGTTTCACGCTGACCGTCCCAAAGCCCGCCCTGCCCCATAACGAGCCACAGGACATCCCCCTGCGGATCGCGTTCGAGGACGAGCATCTGCTTGTCGTCGACAAGCCTGCGGGGCTGGTGGTCCACCCGGCGGCGGGAAATCTCGACGGGACGATGGTCAATGCGCTGCTCCATCATTGCGGCGGCAGCCTGTCGGGGATCGGCGGGGTCGCTCGCCCGGGGATCGTCCACCGCATCGACAAGGACACGTCGGGGCTGATCGTGGTCGCCAAAACCGACGTTGCGCACGAAGGGCTTGCGCGCCAGTTCGCCGACCATTCGATCGAGCGCCGCTATCTGGCGATCGTCAACGGCGTTCCCAGAATCACCAAGGGCATCGTCGACGCCCCGCTCGCGCGCTCCTCGACCAACCGCAAGAAAATCGCGATCGTTTCAGCGGGGCGGGGCAAGCGCGCCGTCACCCATTGGCAGCGGCTCACCCCGCTGCGCGACGCGGCGCTGGTTGAATGCCGCCTCGAGACGGGACGCACTCATCAAGTGCGGGTGCACATGGCGTCAATTTCGCATCCCTTGCTCGGCGACCCTGTTTATGGCGGCACCGCACGCGTCCATCGTGCGTTGTTGGACGAATTGGGTTTTGCGCGCCAAGCGCTTCACGCCGCTCGGCTGGGGTTTGTTCATCCCGTAGGCAAAGGTCGTCTGTCGTTCGACAGTCCCATTCCGTCGGACATGCAGCAACTATTCAGTCGGCTCGTCGTATAGGATAACATAGCCGGTGCGGACGCGATCGCATTGGCCAGGGAGTTTTGAATGGCGCAGTCCAAGAGCGTGATGTCTATCCCCGCATCGGGGGGAGAGGCCGGACTCAACCGTTACCTGAGCGAAATCAAGAAGTTTCCGATCCTCGCGCCCGAGGAAGAGTTCATGCTCGCCAAACGCTGGAGCGAGCATGGTGACACCGATGCGGCGGCCAAGCTGGTCAATTCGCACCTGCGACTCGTGGCCAAGATTGCGATGGGCTACCGCGGCTATGGCCTGCCCGTTTCCGAGCTGATATCCGAAGGCAATATCGGCCTGATGCAGGGCGTGAAGAAGTTCGAACCCGACCGCGGCTTCCGCGTCGCGACCTATGCGATGTGGTGGATCCGTGCCTCGATCCAGGAATTCATCCTGCGCACGTGGAGCTTGGTCAAGATCGGCACGACCGCCAATCAGAAGAAGCTGTTCTTCAACCTGCGCCGGATGAAGAACCAAATCAGTGCGTTTGACGAGGGCGACCTCAAACCCGCCGACGTCACCAAGATCGCCACGGATCTTGGCGTGAACGAGGACGAGGTCATTTCGATGAACCGTCGCATGGGAATGGGCGGGGATACGTCCCTCAACGCCCCGTTGCGGGGGGACGAGGGCGGTGAAAGCCAGTGGCAGGACTTCCTCGTAAGCGCGGATCCCTTGCAGGACGAAATTCTCGCCGACAGCGAGGAGAGGCAACTTCGTCACGACCTCCTGGTACAGGCAATGGGTGGGCTTAACGATCGCGAAAAGACAATCCTTACCGAACGGCGGCTTGTCGATGAGCCCAAGACGCTGGAGGATTTGAGCCAAGTGTTTGGTGTCAGCCGCGAACGTATCCGGCAAATTGAGGTTCGCGCGTTTGAGAAGCTTCAAGCCGGGCTGATCCGCCTCGCCACCGACCAGCGGCTGCTTCCGGTCGCCGCGTAGCGTTTGGCGAGCCTGCTCATCTGACGCCTGACAGCGCTGACCGTACGCCACTCCGTTGGCCCTTGCCAAGCGCGGGAAAGCAGCCGACGCCTGATCGATCGAAGCGAGCCTTTGCCGCTTTCGCGACTCGGTGCCCGCTCCTCGACGAAGGAGGGTCGCATGTCTAATGAAGCGAACGGAGATTCCATCGGTACTCGAGTGATCGTCCTGGTCGGTCCGGCCGGGGCGGGTAAGACCAGTCTCGCCGAAGCCTTGCTTTTCGCGGCGGGAACGATTGATCGGCAGGGCCTTTCCGGAGGGACTGTGGGTGACGCCAGTCCCGAAGCACGCGCGCGCGGCGGATCAACCGAGCTCAACCTGATGCACTTCGATTATCTCGGCCAGTCGTTCGGCATTGTCGATGCGCCGGGATCGGTCGGGTTCGCCTCGGATGGCGCGCGGGCGGTGGCGGTGGCGGACCTCGCGATCGTCGTGGTCGACCCGGACCCGGCGCGTGCCCCGCTTGCCGCCTCGGCGCTACGGATGCTCGACGAACTGGGCATCCCGCACCTGTTGTTCGTCAACCGCATCGATCAGGCGCGCGGGCGCATCCGCGACCTGCTCTCTGCGCTGCAGTCGATGAGCGTGTCGCCGCTTATTGCGCGGCAGATCCCCATTCGGGAAGGCGAGAAAGTCACGGGATTTGTCGATCTCGTACTCGAGCGCGCCTATCATTACGAGCCGGGGATGCCTTCACAACGGATCGAAATTCCGCCTGAGGTGGCCGACCGGGAGTCGGAAGCGCGCGGGCACATGCTCGAACAACTCGCCGACCATGATGACGCTCTGCTCGAACAATTGCTGATGGACGAGACACCCGATGCAGCGACGATCTTCGCCGACTTGGCGCGCGAAACCGGGGACAATCTCGGTGTCGCGCTGTTGTTCGGATCGGCCACAAGCGGTTGGGGAGTTCGGCGGTTGCTCAAGGCGCTTCGCCACGAGGCCCCTGCCCCGGCCCGCACGGCACAGCGGCTGAGCGTCGAGGCGCCATCCCTGTTTGCGTTCAAGATTAGCCATGGCGGCGCGGTCGGTCGGCTTGCGCTGGCTCGCGCGCTGGGTGGCGACATCGCCGAGGGAGCCGAAATGAGCACAGAAAGCGGGTCGACAACGCGGCTCGGCGCGCTGTTTACGGTGCAGGGTGAGAAGACCGCCAAGACGACGCGCGCGCGGTGCGGCGATCTCGTTGCGCTGGCCAAGGTAGATAGTCTCGATGCGGGGCAGTGGCTCGGCGCAGGGACAATCCCACCGCCGATCGAGGTCGATCTGTCGGCCCGCAACTGCGCGCTCGCGATCGAGCCCGCCGACCGCAAGGACGATGTCCGCCTGTCGACCGCGCTGGCGCGGCTGATCGAGGAAGATGCGAGCCTGAGTCTCGAGCAGGACGGGCACGAATTGCGCCTACGCGGGATCAACGACGAGCATTTAAAGGTTGTGCTCGCACGGCTCGAGCGGCGCTATGGCCTCAAGGTTACAGCCCGCTCGCCCGCGATTGGCTATCGCGAGACGATCCGCCGCCAGGCAACGGTGCGCGGGCGTCACAAGAAGCAGTCGGGCGGGCATGGCCAGTTCGGCGATGTCGTCATCGAGGTTGCGCCACTGGCCCGCGGCAAGGGTTTTCGCTTTGGCGAGCGGATCAGCGGCGGCGCGGTTCCCAAGCAATGGATCCCCGCGGTCGAGCAGGGCGTGCGCGAGGCTTTGGTGCGGGGGCCGCTCGGTTTCCCGGTGGTCGATGTCGCAGTGGCGCTGACCGACGGCAGTTATCACAGCGTCGATTCGAGCGAGCTGGCATTCCGCACGGCGGGGCGGATCGCGATGAGCGACGCGCTCGGCCAGGCCGCAGCGCACTTGCTCGAGCCGATCCATCGGCTGACGATCGTTACCCCGGCGTCGGCCGCGAGCCGCGCGAGTTCGGCGGTGGCGAGCCGACGCGGGCGGATGGTCGGACTCGCGCCGCGTGACGGATGGGACGGGTGGGACCGGATCGAGGCGATGATCCCCGAAAGCGAGCTCGGCGGGCTCGAGGCCGAGCTGCGCTCGCTGAGCCAGGGGTTGGCTACTTATGAGGCTGAGTTCGACCATCTCGCCGAGCTGAACGGACCGCTGGCGGATAAGGTTGTGAAGGGACGGGTCGGCGAGCCTGCCTAGCCGATCGTCGCGACGGTACCAATCGGACTCCAGTCTCCGAGGTCATAGCTGGCGGCGAAGCTTGGCGGGATCCCCTTTCCACGCGAAATGCCGCCGGTGACATAAAGACAGTCGAGGCCATTACGGGCGGCCCCAAGTACGTCAGTAACAAGACCATCGCCGATCGCAAGGACGGTTTCGCGCGGCGGGTCGCCGGCGAGGCACAGCGCGTGGTGGTAGATGGCGGGGTGCGGCTTTCCGTACCAGACGACGCGGCCGCCGATCGCCTCAAAGGCATCGGCCAAGGCACCGGCGCAGAGTTCGGCGTTGGCGCCGACCATGACAACACGGTCGGGATTGAGGCAGTGGAGCATCACGTCGCGGGCGGCGAGTGCGTCCAGCTGTTCGCGATAGTCACCAACCAATTCGCGCTGATCGTCGAGGCCGGTACAGGCGAGATCGGCGAAGCCGTCGGCGACGATCGTCAGGCCAGCCTGTTCAAGGTCGCGCCGATCGTCTCGAGTGCCGATCAGCCCAACAGATCGACCAAGGTTTAGCAAGGCGGCAATACCCGCATCACCGCCTGTCGTGATACCGTGATAGGCGGCTCGCGGCAGGCCGAGCGCGTCGAGCTGGCCCTCCACAGTCGAAGCGGCGCGCGGGGCGTTGGTGATGAGAATGGTCGTGCGGCCCTCACCCGCCCAGCGCAGCAGTCGTTCGGTCACTCCCGGGTTGAGGCGGAGCCCGTTGTGAACGACGCCCCAGATGTCGCACAATATGGTCGAATAACGCGGGTCGAGCACGGCGAGGTCAAAGGTCATGGCGGGGCGGGTAGCGGGTCGGGCGCGTGGCGGCAAAGCTTGACGCGCGAAGTCGCAGCGGCTTCCCTTGCGCGGATCTCCAGTGAGGTGTCCGGCTTGGCCAAGAAATTGACGCGTTTCATCCTATTCGCACTCGTGCTGGGCATTGTCGCAGGCTGGGCGACGAACGCCGCGATCGACGACGGGACGCCGGCCGCAGCGGCGCAGTTGAAGGCGATTGCAGGCTATTTCTCGATCGTCACGGCGCTGTTCCTGCGGCTCATCAAGATGATCATTGCGCCGCTGGTGTTCTCGACGCTGGTCGTCGGGATTGCTCACATGGGCGATACCGCAGCGCTCGGACGGGTTGGGATCAGGTCGCTGGCGTGGTTCATCTTTGCCAGCCTGATCTCGCTGTCGCTGGGGCTGGCGATAGTGACGCTGCTCCATCCGGGCGTCGGCATCGGACTGCCGCTGCCCGACGTGACCGCCGCCAGCGGTCTCGACAAGGCGGCATTCAGCCTGAAGGACTTCATCAGCCACCTCGTGCCGGCGTCGATCGTCGAGGCGATGGCCACCAACGAGATCCTTCCGATCGTGATCTTCTCGATCTTCTTCGGGGTGGCGATCACCGCCGTTGGCGACCGCGCGCGGCCGCTGGTGCGCGGGATCGAAGCGCTGGTGCAGGTCATGCTGCAGGTCACCAACTATGTCATGCGCGCCGCACCGTTCGCTGTGTTCGCAGCGGTGGCGAGCGCGATCGTCGAAGAAGGCCCGAAAGTCCTGTTCAGCCTCGGTCGGTTCGTTGGCAGCTTCTATCTCGGCATCGCGATCCTGTGGGCGATCCTGATCGGCATCGCCTTTTTGGCGCAGGGACGGCGCGCCAAGGACTTGATCCGGTACATCCGCGATCCGATCCTGCTCGCCTTTTCGACCGCCTCGTCGGAAGCCGCCTACCCACGCACCTTGGAGGCGCTCGAGCGGTTCGGGGTGCCGCCGCGGATTGCCAGCTTCGTGCTGCCTCTAGGCTATTCGTTCAATCTCGACGGCTCGATGATGTACATGACCTTCGCGTCGATCTTCATTGCCCAAGCATATGGTATTCACCTTGGCTTCGGCCAAGAGATCACGATGCTGCTGGTGCTGATGATCACCTCGAAGGGCATGGCCGGGGTCCCGCGAGCAAGCCTGGTGGTGATCGCCGCGACGCTGTCGATGTTCCGCATTCCCGAGGCCGGGCTGCTCCTGATCCTGGCGGTCGACCACTTCCTCGACATGGCGCGGTCGGCAACGAATGTCGTCGGTAACGCCGTCGCGGCCGTGCTGGTCGCGGGCTGGGAAGGCAAACTCGATCCCGAGCGCTCACCCGACATCGAGCCATTGCGCGCTCCCAGCCATATGCCTCCGCTGGCCCCAGGCGCTGAGCCCGAGGCCTGACGGCTTACTCCTCGTCGACCTCGGGACCGGCCATAAGCGCCTCGCCGACCTCGTCCTTCTTGCCGCGCACCGCGTTTTCAATGCGCGCCGCGATCTCTGGATTTTCGATCAGGTAGGTCTTCGAATTCTCGCGGCCTTGGCCGATGCGGATCGAATCATAACTGAACCAGGCGCCCGACTTCTCGACGATCCCGGCCTTGACCCCGAGGTCAAGGATTTCGCCGACCTTGGAGATGCCCTGACCGTACATGATGTCGAACTCGACCTGTTTGAACGGCGGCGCGACCTTGTTCTTGACGACTTTGACGCGGGTGGTGTTGCCGACGATATCGTCGCGATCCTTGATCTGGCCGGTGCGGCGGATGTCGAGGCGGACTGAGGCGTAGAATTTGAGCGCGTTACCGCCGGTCGTCGTTTCGGGATTGCCGTACATCACGCCGATCTTCATGCGCAGCTGGTTGATGAAGATGACGATGCACTTCGAGCGGCTGATCGAGCCGGTCAGCTTGCGCAGCGATTGGCTCATCAGGCGCGCCTGGAGGCCGACGTGGCTGTCGCCCATCTCGCCCTCGATCTCGGCGCGGGGAACGAGAGCGGCGACCGAATCGATTACCAGCACGTCGATAGCATTCGAGCGAACCAGCGTGTCGACAATCTCGAGCGCCTGCTCGCCGGTATCAGGCTGAGAGACGATAAGGTTGTCAATATCGACGCCCAGTTTCTTGGCATAGCCCGGGTCGAGCGCATGTTCGGCATCGACGAAGGCGGCGGTCCCGCCATTCTTCTGCGCCTCGGCAATCACATGGAGGGCAAGAGTCGTCTTGCCCGAGCTTTCCGGCCCGTACACCTCGATCACGCGACCGCGCGGCAGGCCACCGACACCGAGCGCGATGTCGAGCCCTAGGCTGCCGGTTGAAATCGTCTCAATCTCGATCTTCTCGCGGCTGCCCAGCTTCATCGCCGAGCCCTTGCCGAACGCGCGATCGATCTGCGCGAGCGCGGCCTCGAGGGCTTTTTGACGGTCAGTGCTCACTTTATCTTCACCCGCTACGATTTTCAGATTGGCTGCCATGACCCCGGTCCTCCCGTCAACGATGCTCACTTCGCGATCCCGCGATTTATATGACGTACATTATATGTTCCGGAAGAACAAGAGGCGAACAAATGCCCCAACATGGACACTACGTACCCATCGTTAGTGTCAACTTCTCCGCCGTTGGTGCGACTGGTCGCCGAACGGGAAATTGCGGGTTCGGAATGACTAAAAGCGCATGTCTGGGTCATCGTTGGTCTCCCCGAGCGGTGACCGAGCGAGGCAATCGTAACAGCAACGGACAGTGTAGGGAATATCGCATTAATGCGGGTCCAAAAGACGCTTGGTTTGTTGCACTTGCGAACGAAAAGGCCCAGCGCGCGAAGCATGCTTGAATCCGCACTCCCCGGCCAGTCAGTCCGTGCCCGGCTCGGCATGCGCGAAAGCGTGGCGTTGATGGCGGCACTGATGGCACTCAATGCGCTGGCGATCGACATGATGCTGCCCGCGCTCCCGGCGATTGCGCGCGGGCTCGGGGTCAGCCATCCCAACGACCAGCAATATGTCATTATTGCCTACACCATCGGCTTCGGCGCCGGGCAGATGGTATGGGGGCCGCTTGCCGATCGCTTTGGGCGACGGCCGCTGCTGGTAGTCGGGCTACTCTTGTATGCACTGCTGGCGATCGGCTGCGCGGTGGCACCGACCTTCGCACTGCTGCTCGCCGGGCGCGCGGCGATGGGTGCGGCGGCGGCAGCGACCCGGGTGCTGGTCACGGCGATGGTGCGCGACATGTTCGAGGGCGAAGCAATGGCGCGGGTGATGAGCCTGGTGTTCATGGTGTTCATGGTCGTTCCGGTACTTGCGCCGTCGATTGGCCAGGCGGTGCTGACGGTCGCACCGTGGCAGGCGATTTTCGGGCTGCTCGCTGGCTATGCGGTGATCGTGCTTGGATGGAGCCTTTTGCGGTTGCCCGAGACGCTTCATCCCGAGGACCGGCGGTCGCTAAGGCCGGGCGCCATCCTCGAGGCCACGCGGATCGTGTTCACGGACCGGCTGGCGGTCGGGTATACGCTGGCGAGCACTGCCCTGTTCGGCGGGCTGATGGCCTATATCGCGTCGATCCAGCAGATTGTCGCCGATGCCTTCCACCAGCCAACGCGCGTCCCGCTGGTGTTCGCTGCCTGTGCTGCGCCGATGGCGGGAGCGGCGTTCGCCAATTCGCGGATCGTCGGACGATTCGGGTTGCGCCAGGTCGGACACGCCGGACTGGCCGCTTTCCTGCTGGTAAGTGCTATCCACTGGGGCGCGGCACAAGGCGGGAGCGAGAGCCTGTTTTTGTTCGTGACCCTGCAGGGGCTGGCGATGATCGCCTTTGCTTTTTGTTCGTCGAATTTCTCGACGCTGGCGATGACTAACATGGAAGCGATCGCGGGGACGGCGTCGTCGGTGCTGGGAGTGACGAGCTCGGTCGGCGGGGCCCTGATCGGGCTGACTATCGGGCAGGCGTTCAACGGGACAGCCGTGCCGTTCCTGATGGGAATGCTGTTGTGCGGCCTAGGTGCGCTGACGGTGGTCGCGCTGACCGAGCGCGGGCGGCTGTTCGAGAAGCTTGCCATCGCTGCCCAGTCCTAGAGCGTTCCTTCGAAGTATCGCGCCATGCGGTCGCGTTCGGCGGGGGTCAATTTCGACGAGACGTCGCGCATCCGGCCATAGACGTCGTTGTGGCGGGTACCGGCGGCATAGTCGT
>JANXUU010000154.1 GCA_025356055.1 Sphingomonas sp.
CGGCCGCAGTGATCGCCTTTCAGGTCAGGGCAAGCTGGCTCACCTAGGATCGACGGCAAGGAGATGATCATGATGAGCGTGCCGACAATCCTGCTCGCCACCGCCGCACTCGCGGGTTGCGCGACGGTGCCCAACCCGAGACCCTCCGCCGAACCCGGTGCCTACCACGCGCTTGGGACCGAGCCCGGCTGGACGCTGACCATCGGCGAGCGGCTGATGCATTTTTCGGGCCCCTATGGCCAGGGTCCCGTCAGCGAACCCACCCCGCGTGTGATCCACGGTTTCGCCGGCGAAATCTGGCAGGGCAAGCGGATCAAGGTGAACGTCGTCCATGGCCGCTGCAGCGACGGCATGAGCGACCGCGTTTATTCCGACAGCGTCCAGCTGGGCGTCGATGGCAAAGCGTACCGGGGATGCGGGGGAGCGATCAAGACAGGTTGAGCCGCGGAAGGTTAGGCGGCGGCGTCGTCCTCGTTGGCGATCAGTGGCGCGACGGTGAGCTTGGTCAGCGGACGCGGGCTTGATTCGACCAGCGGCATCGCGTCGATTTCCTTGGTGCCGCTCGACACTTCGAGCGCCTCGAAGCGGCGCGCCTGGGTGAGCACCTGGCTTTCGAGGCTGCCGACGAAGCTGTTGTAGGCGTTGTTCGCCTGTTCGAGATTGCGGCCAAGCTTGGTGACGTGGCTGCCCATGGTGGCCAACCGAGCGTGCAGTTCCTTGCCCAGCTTGACGATCTCGGCCGACTGCACCGCCAGCCGCTCCTCGCGCCGGATCGTCGAGATCGTCCGTGCCAAGGCGACGAGCGTCGTCGGGGTTGCGATCAGGACGCCCCTGGCCCGGGCATCCTCCCAGATCTTGCTGTCCGAATCGAGTGCGGCGGTCAGGAAGTGCTCGCCCGGAATGAACATCACGACATAGTCGGCCGAGTCCCCGAACTGCTGCCAGTAGCTTTTCGAACCAAGCTGCTCGGTGTGACGCCGGATCGACGAGGCGTGCGCCTTGAGATGCAGCGCACGCGCCGCGTCGTCGACCGCATCGCCCGCATCGAGAAAGGCGTTGAGCGAGCATTTGGCGTCGATGACGAGCTTGCGACCGCCGGGCAGGTTGACGATCACGTCAGGCCGAAGACGCCCGTCATCGGTGTTGACCGATACTTCCTTGTGGAAATCGACGCCCTCCGTCAGCCCCGCCTGGGTGAGGACATTCTCGAGGCTTTGCTCGCCCCAGCGACCCCGCATCTTGGGCGACGAGCGAAGCGTGTTGACCAGCCGCGCCGTCTCTTCCTTGACCGCGCCATGACTGAGGTGAAGCAATTCGACCGCCTTGTTGAGTTCGCGATAGCTGCCGACGCGCTCCTTCTCGACGTTCGCAAGGCCCTCTTCGTAGCGCTTGAGCGTGCTTTCGACCGGCTGGAGGAGCGCCTTCAACTTCGCCTCATTCTCCTTGCCCTCGAGGGTCATCCGCTCGCCGGCGCGCTTGAGAAAGGCATCGTGCGCAGTTTCGAGCGCCTTGCCGGCAAGGTCACCGAAGCGCGTCTCCAGCTTGGTTTCGAGTTCCTTGATCTGGGCGAGCTGGCGGTCGAACGCCGCGCCCCGTTCGGTTTCGCCGCGCTCGAAGGCGGCCTTTACAGCCGCGAGCTGTTCCTTCTCAGCGCGAAGAGCGACCAGTTCGGCTTCCTGCGCTGTCACTCGCTCGGCAACCGGGCGAAGGCTGGCGGCATCGTTCGACGCCTGGTCACGCTCCCCCCGCACCGCTTCAACCGAGCGTGCATGACCATCCCGCTCCTCGCGCACCGCGTCGAGCTGGAGCCGTAGCGAATCGACCACCCCCTGCCCTGCCGCACTCGCGCGCGATCCGATCAGCCAGCCGAGGAGCACGCCGACAGCCAGCGCGACGATGACGAAAATGACGGCAGCGGCGTCCATGCTTACTCCCCTACGCGGAACGAAGCGCGAACTTACGCAATGCAACGTCCTTGCTCAAGGGGAACCTCGCGTGCCACACCGCATTGGAGAGAAACAAAGGAGAGCGCATGTCCATTCGCAAGATGATCGGGCTTCACCCCACGGCCAAGGCCAATCCCGCGCTGGCCGAGGCGGCGCATCATTTGATGTATTGCGCCAAGATGTCGCTGTCGTGCGCCGACGCCTGCATGGCGGAAAGCATGGACATGACCCAGTGCATTCGGTTGTGCCTCGACTGTTCGGACATTTGCGAGGCGACCGGGCGGCTGGCGGTGCGGCGGACCGGCGACGATCAGCCGGTGTTGCGCGAACTGCTCGAGCTGTGCGCGCGGATGTGCGAGGCGTGCGCGGTCGAATGCGAGAAGCATGAGCATGAGCATTGCACGCTGTGCGCGCAAATTTGCCGCGAGTGTGCGGCCGACTGCCGGAATGCAGCGGCTAGCTTGAGCTAAGCCCGCTGGCGGACGGCGGGCGAGGCGCAGGCGATGTCGGCGGACGGCACCGGGCGGCCGAAGTGAAAGCCCTGAAGCTGGCCGCAGCCGAGCGTGCGCATGACCTCGGCCTGGGCGGCGGTCTCGACGCCTTCGGCAGTACTCTCGACGCCGAGGCCCTTCGCCAAGGCGAGGATGGCGGTGACGATGGCGCGTGCGTCCTGATCGCCGTCGGCGGCGTCGCGAACGAATTGCTGATCGATCTTGATCTTGGCGAACCTGGCGCGGGACAGGTAGCCGAAGCTTGAATAGCCCTTGCCGAAGTCGTCGAGAACGAGGCGAACGCCGAGCCCGCGGAGGCGCGCGAGCGAGGAGAGCGTGGCGGGATCGTCGCCGATGAAGATGCTCTCGGTGACTTCGAGCTCGAGCAGATTGGGACGAAGGCCGCTGGCGGCGAGCGCGCTGACGACGGTCTGGGCAAGTCCGGTGCCGCCGAGCTGGGCGCCCGAGACGTTGACCGCGACGCACATCGGCTCGGCCCAGCTGGCGGCTTCGCGGCAGGCTTCGCGGATCACCCAGCCGCCAATCTGGTGGATGAGGCCAGCATCCTCGATGATCGGGATGAAGACGTCGGGAGCAATCGGTCCGCGGGTCGGGTGGAGCCAGCGCAGGAGCGCCTCGCGGCCGACGATCTCGCCAGTGCCGGCGTCGACGATCGGCTGGTAGGCGAGCGTGAAGCTGTCGGACTGGAGCGCCGCGCGGACGTCGTTTTCAAGCTGGCGGTGGTCTTCGGCCTGCTCGAACATATGGCGTTCATAAAAGGCGAAACCGCCGCGCCCCGCCTTCTTGGCGCGGTAGAGGGCAAGATCGGCCGAACGCATCAGCGCTTCCTCGCGCGCGCCGTCGCAGGGGCCGCTGGCGATGCCGATGGTCGCGCCGATGTGGAGGTTGGCGACGCCAATGAGATAACCGCGCGAGACCGCATCGATGATCTGCTCGGCGAGCTTGGCCAAGGCCGCACGGGTGCCCCCACCGCGCCAGATGATCGCGAACTCGTCACCGCCGAGACGCCCGACGCTCCCGCCCTCCCCGACCGCGGATTCGAGACGCCGAGCGACGTCGATCAGCAACTGGTCGCCGATGCCGTGGCCGAGCGTGTCGTTGACAAGCTTGAACCGATCGAGGTCGACGAGGAGCAGCGAGCAGTCGCTTTCGCCCTGCCCCTGGCGAAGCAGCGCCTCCTCGATCAACTCGCGGACGAGCAGGCGGTTGGCCAGCCCGGTCATCGGGTCGCGGCGTGCGGCGCGAGTCAAGTCGTCGCCCCGCAGGCGAGTGTCGGTGATGTCCGAACCCACTCCGCGCCAGCCGACGACATGTCCGCGATCGTCGATCATCCGCTTGGCCGAAAGCGCCCACCAGCGGGTGCCGCCCATGGTCGGGATCGCCATGTCACGAAAATCTTCGCCGTTTCGAAAATACTCCATCACGCTGCGCATGCTTGACGAGACGTCGGCGACCTTGCGCGTCGGATCAAGCAGGGTGAAAACGCTGAGCCCGAGCAGGTCGGACATGGGAACGCCGATGGCGTCGGCCATTGCCGCCGACATGAAGCGCAGGCGAAGCTTGGCATCGAGTTCCCACAGCCAGTCGCTGCCGCTCGCCTCGAATTCGCGCAGGAGGCGGACGAGCTGGCCCTGCTCCTCAAGCTCTAGGCGGGCACGCAGGTGGCTGACGAACTGGCGCGCGTTCCACAGGGAGGACCAGGAAAGCGTGCCGGCAAAGCCGATCACGAGCGCGGCAAGGAGCGGCTGGCCGATTTCGATGCTGGCAGCGATCGAGGCAAGCGCGAGGATGCCGATGTAGGTCGCCGCTGCGGGGGGTACGGTCGCCATGGTCATCGCGCCAGCGCTCATCATCCCGGTCATGACGATCGCGATGAGCAGACGTTGAGGTTCGGCGGCGGTTGGAAACCACATGATCATCGGGACGGACCACAGCAGCGCAAGCAGGCCGACCCCCGTGCTGATCGAGCGAACCCCCGTCGGATGGCGCTGGCCATAGTCCGGATCACGGGCGAGGCGGCGAGCACGGGCTGCGCGCAAACTGCACAAGATTGTCATTGTGCACAGCCAGCCCGCAAGCGGCCACGCGGGGACGGTCCCGGCGAGCGACACAGCGACGATCAGGGCGTTGAACAGATTGACCGCGACCGTGACGGGGACGAGACGAATCAGCGCGTAGAATTGAGCCAGGCGGATGGAGCGGGTCGCAGCATCGTGCGGCGCGGAAAAGTGGCACAGGTCGCTGACCGAGACCCGGCCAAGCCGGTCCGCGACAAGAACAGCCGGGAACAGCGGTTCATCCTGCCCTATCGTAAGTCGTTCCACCGCCCGCCCTAGCTGTTTGTGCCCGTTCGAACGGTAACGACGACCGCTTGAAAAAGCATGAAGGAAGCTACTGCGCCGGACCCAAAACGCTTGGAAATCTCATCCGAAGTGAAGGATATGCGTCAGGCTGCGGTCGTTCTGCCGTTGACGAGATCGTCATAGTCGCGGGCCAGGCGGCGCGAGAGGTCGCCCACTTCGAAGTTCCACGGGCCGGCGGAGGCGACGAGAGTCACTTCGGCGGCCGAGCCGGTGAGGAACATCTGCTGGAAGCTTTCGAGTTCCTCGGACCAGATGGCGCGTTCGACGACTTCGACGCCGCGTTGTTTCGCGAGGCCGATGACGGTGCGGCGGGTAATGCCGTCGAGGAAACAGTCGGGGGTCGGTGTATGGATCACGCCATCGCGGATGAAGAAGACGTTCGCGCCGGTGGCTTCGGCGACCTGGCCGCGCCAGTCGAACATCAGCGCGTCGTCAAAGCCACGGTCTTCGGCGCGGTGTTTGGACAGGGTGCAGATCATGTAGAGGCCGGCCGCCTTCGACTTGGTCGGGGCGGTGTAGGGCGCGGGGCGGCGCCACTCGGCGATGTCGAGGCGGATGCCTTTGGCGGCCTTGGCTTCGTCGAAATATTTGCCCCAGATCCAGGCGGCGACGGCGAGGTGGGGCTTGGTCCGCTGGGCGGAGACCCCCATCTGCTCGGAACCGCGCCACGCGATCGGGCGGACGTAGGCGTCGGTCAGGCCGTTGGCGGCGACGACTTCGTTGCAGGCGGCGCTGATCTGCTCGACGCTCCACGGCAGGGTAAAGCCGAGCAGTTCGGCCGAATTGCGGAGGCGCGAGCTGTGCTCATCGAGCTTGAAGATGGTGCCACCATAGGCGCGCTGGCCTTCGAACACCGAGGAGGCGTAGTGCATTGCATGGGTCAGGATGTGGACGTTGGCCTCGCGCCACGGAACGAGCTTGCCGTCGAACCAGATCCACCCGTCGCGATCGTCGAAATTATGCTCGTCAGCCATCGTCGCCTCACTTGTTGCGACTGCGAATAGGCGAGGGAGACGGAACGATCAACCACGCGCCGCTGAAGCGAGTTCGCGGCCGCGGGCGATTGCGGCGGCGAGCATTCGAGCGATGAGCGGTTTGAGGCCATCGGGTGCGTCGAGGATGGCGAGGCCCGCTTCGGTGGTGCCCTTGGGCGAGGCGACGCGGCGGGCGAGTTCGCTCATGGGCAAGCCGGTGGCTGCGGCCATCGCGGCGGTGCCGATCAGGGTTTCGAGCGCGACTTGGGCAGCAAGGTCGGGGGTGAGGCCGATCCCCTCCCCTCCGGCGGCGAGCGCCTCGACGAAGCGCGCGACATAGGCGGGTCCCGAGCCGGCGACCGCGCCGATGGCGGAGAATTCGGCCTCGGTCGCGACGACGGGTGCGACACCGAGGGCGGTCATGAGGGCTTCGACGGTGGCGAGCGCCTCGGAGTCGCGATCCCCGGTGTAGAGTGCGATGACTCCGCGGCGCTGGGCGACGGGGAGGTTGGGCATGGCGCGGACGATCGCGCGAACGGTCGGGAAGCGCTGGCGGAGCGTGGCAGCCTCGACCCCGGCGAGGAGCGAGACGAGGATCGTGGCGGGGCCGAGGCGCGGGGCGAGGCCGGGGACGACCTGGTCAAGCTTTTGCGGCTTGAAGCCGAGCATGACGAAGGCAGGGCTTTCGCCCGCGGGAAGCGCGGTGACGGTGCGAACGCCGTCGACCGGAGTGCCACTCGGGCGGATCGCGAGGACGGGGGAAAGGTCGATCCCGGCGGCGCGCCAACCGTCGACCATCGCGCCCGCCATGTTGCCGCAGCCGACCAGCCAGGCGGGAGACGGGAAAGTGGGTGACGTCATGGCTTCAGGCTTCGCCCGCAGTGTCGATCAGCGCGGCGGCGATCGCCTCGGCGGGAGATTTGCCGCCCCACAGGACAAATTGGAAGACCGGGTAGAAGCGCTCGCACTCCTCCATCGCGGCTTCGGCGATTGCCTCGGCCTGTTCGAAGGTGAGGCCGTCGCTCTCGCTGATCAGCGCGGCATGGCGGAAGACAATCAGGCCCGAACCCGACCATAGTTCGAAATGACCGAGCCACAGCTGCTCGTTGATGAGGCCGAGCGTCTCGTAGATCGCGGCGCGTTTCTCAGGGCCGACCTTGATGTCGGGGAAGGCGAGGAACTGGAGCACCTGGTCGTCCTGGCGCCAGACGCCGCGCAGCTCATATTGTGCCCAGCTGCCGTTGGCCGAGGCAACGATCTCGCCGTCCCCGGTTCGCTCGCAAGCCCAGCCGCGCGCTTCGAAATATTGTTCGAGCACCTGGATCGGCGCGCCATCGTCGCCGTCGTCGTTCTCGGGCTCGTCGGTCAGATCGGCGCTCCGGCGCTCGGTTTGGGTTTGGGACCAGCCTTGGCGGCAGCGGCGGTTTCGAGTGCGACGATGCGGGCTTCGAGCGCCTGGTTGTGGTCGCGCGCAGCGGCGGCCATTGCTTTCACGGCTTCGAACTCGTCACGGCTGACAAAGTCTGCGCCGCCGACCATCTCGCGAAATTTCTCGCGCATCGAGCCCTCAGCCTCTCGGCCCATACCGGCAAGGGTGCCGGCGGCGCCGTTCATCATCTTCACGAAATCATCGAACAGGCGGTTTTCGGATTGCATCATTTCGCTCCCGTCAGCCCGAGCGGATGCACATCCGCGCCGGGGTTGAGGCGGCCGGTCTCGTGATTGAGCGCGGTCGCCAGGCACAACCATGCCAGATAGGGAAGCAGGAGCGCCGCCGCCAGTGGTCGCACGCGCCAGAAGCTGATGATCGTCGCGGTGACGAGGGCGTTGGTAAGGAGAATGGTGACGAGCGCGAGGTCGATGCGGTGCGCGCCAAAGAAGATCGGCGACCAGGCAAAATTGAGAACAAGCTGGGCGCCGAACAGTGCGAGGCCGCGCGAGCGTTCCGCCGAAGGGGGTGCGTTCAGCACGACCGCGAGCGCGATGCCCATCATCGTGTAGAGCGTGGTCCAGACAACCCCGAACGCCCATCCGGGGGGCTGCAAGCTGGGCTTTGCCAGGTCGGCATACCAGCCGTTGGCGAAACCGCTGTTCGAGACGATGCCCATGACGAAGCCGACGACGACGATCGCGGGGACAGTGATCAGCGCCTTCTTCCACACGCCGCGGTCGGTTGGTGCTTCACTCGCCATCGCTGCTCTCCTTGATCGCGCCGAGGAGAAATTCGACATTCCCCTCAGGCCCGGTGATCGGGCTTGTCTCGGTCCCTACAACGCACCAGCCCTGCCCGGCTACCCATGCAGCGGCGGCGTCGCAGACGCGGGCGTGGATCGCGGGGTCGCGGACCACCCCGCCCTTCCCCACTTCTTCGCGACCAGCTTCGAATTGCGGCTTGACCAGCGCGACGAGCTTCGCGCCGGGAGAGGCGAGCGTGAGCGCGGGGCCGAGGACCTTGGCGAGGCCGATAAAGCTTGCGTCGCACACGACGATGTCGATCGGGTCGGGGATGAGGGTGCGGGTGAGCAGCTTGGCATTCGTTTGCTCCATGACGGCGACACGCGCGTCCTGACGAAGCTTCCACGCGAGCTGGTTGGTGCCGACATCGACCGCGAAGACCTTGATCGCGCCACGCGTCAGCAGGACATCGGTGAAGCCGCCGGTCGATGAGCCGACGTCGAGCGCGGTCGCGCCGGTAACGTCGAAGCCAAAATGGGTCAGGCCGTGGTTCAGCTTTACCCCGCCGCGCGAGACCCAGGGGTGGTCGCGACCCTTGACGGTCAGCGCCGTATCGTCGGCAAGAAAGTCGCCGGCCTTGGTGACGCGGCGGTCGCCGGCGAAGACGTTACCCGCCAGGATAAGCGCCTGGGCGCGGGTGCGGCTTTCGGCCAATCCCTGGGCAACGAGCAGCTGGTCGGCGCGGGTCTTCAGTGGCGGATCCAGACGAGATCACGTTCGAGCCGGCCCATCAGCGCGCGCGCGGGGCTGGTTGGGGGTTCGTCGGTGAGCTGGTGCTCGTCGATCCGCTGGACGCGGGCGTAGAGGTCGCTGCTTGTTGCGATAAGGCGCTTGGCGGCGGGGGGGAGCAGCGCAACGATGCTCTCGTCGGACGCGTTGGCGTGACCGAGGCGGCGTTCGGCGCGGCGGCCTTCGTGGCCCGGGATCTCACCAGTTTCGACCGCGCGCTGGGTCAGCAGCCAAGCGACGATGTGCATGACGCGAGTCGTAACCTTAAGAGATTCGCACGCAAAGCCGACGCGGGCGAAGGGATCGAGGGTGAGCCGCTCGTCGCGCCCGGCCTCGTCGAAATAGGAGCGCGCCTCGTCCGCCAGCAACATCGCCTCGGTATAGAGCGAGTCGATCAGCCGGGGGGTGATGCGGGCACCCCGTGGGGCGTCGATGTCGGGTTCGCTCAGCTTCATTGCCTTCTCTTGCCATGCCTCAAGCGGAGAGGAAACGCCCTTGCGGCCGAGTTTGCCCCGCGCGCGGCCGAAAATGTCCCACCACGGGACCGTGGTCAGGCAAGGATGTCTGGGATCAGCGCGTCCTCGAGCTCCTGAATCTGGTCCTTGAGGCCGAGCTTGCGCTTCTTCATCCGGGCCAGCTCGAGCGGGTCGCAATTGCCCGCACCGCGCATCACGTCGATTTCGGCGTCGAGGCGGCGGTGCTCTGCTTTCAGGACAGCGAGGAGTTCGGCGGGGTCGTCATCGTTCATTAACCGCGGGCTATAGCGGGCGCGGGAGCGGACGTCACCAGCGGCCACCGGCCCCGGACGGGCGGTGGGTGGATGCGATGGGGCGGGACAAGTCGCCAAGACTATGGTTTAGTCCGTATCCCCAGCGACTAGCGAAAAGGGATCCTCACCGATGGACAAAGCCCAAGTCGATACGCACATCGAAGCGCTCAACAGCAAGCATGCCGCGATCCAGGCCAGGATCGACGATGAAGAACACCGCCCCCACCCCGATGATACCCGCCTTCACGAACTCAAGAAAGCCAAGCTGCGCGTCAAGGACGTGATGCTCGGGATATAGGTTTTGTAGAGAGCGGCGCCGGTCTGCACCGGCTTATCCGTGAAAAACGTCAGTCGTCGCGGCTGACGCGCTCGGTCCGCTCGTGCTTTTCCTGCGCCTC
>JANXUU010000001.1 GCA_025356055.1 Sphingomonas sp.
TATCGGCTGGAAATGGGGACGAGGTGGGCGCCCAAAGCGGACGGACTGGTCAATCATTGGGGCAACAAGGTCGCCAAAGCGCTGTTGGCTGAGTTGAAGGAGGAAGGATCGGGCATGATCCTAAATCTGGCGAGCCGCGAATATTATGAAGTTGTCGGGCCCAAGCTGCCCAAAAAAGTACGGGTGATCGCCCCCGACTTTCGGGTTCGCACTTCCAAAGGCCTGACATTCCAGAGCTTTACCGCCAAGGTCGCGCGCGGCGCGATGGCGCGGTTCGTGTGTGACGAGCGGATCGCCGATCTCGCCGGACTGGAGGGTTTCGACCGTGATGGGTGGCGCTTCGACGCCGACGGTTCAAGCCCAGCGAAGCCGCTGTTCATCCGCGCCGGATAAGGGTGCGCCCAAGCGGCTGCGGGGTGGTGTTCAGGCCCCCAATCTCCTAGGGAAAGGGGGAGGATTGGCGACTGCCGATTCTGCTTGTTTCAACGACCCGACAGGACCCGATTTTGGCCACTACGCCGCCGGTTGCAGAGCTTAGCGACATTGCTCCCATCTCCATCGTCGAGGAGATGAAGACCAGCTACCTCGACTATGCGATGAGCGTCATCGTCAGCCGCGCGCTGCCCGATGTGCGCGACGGGTTGAAGCCGGTCCATCGCCGGATCCTCTATGCCTGCCAGGAAGCGGGCTATGTTGCCGGGCGCCCCTATCGCAAGTCGAGCCGCATCGTCGGTGACGTCATGGGTAAATATCACCCGCATGGCGACAGCGCGATCTATGACGCGCTCGCGCGGATGACGCAGGACTGGTCGATGCGGCTGCCGCTGATCGACGGCCAGGGCAATTTCGGGTCGATGGATCCCGATCCCCCCGCCGCGATGCGCTACACCGAAGCGCGGCTGGCCAAGGTCGCAAACTTCCTGCTCGGCGATATCGACAAGGACACGGTCGACTTCACGCCCAACTATGACGCCAGCGAGCGCGAGCCGCAGGTGTTGCCGGCGCGCTTCCCCAATCTGCTGGTCAACGGCGCGGGCGGAATCGCGGTCGGCATGGCGACCAATATTCCGCCACATAATCTGGGCGAAGTGATCGCCGCGTGCCGTGCCTATATCGCCGACCCGGCAGTGACGTCCGAAGCGCTGATGGAGCATGTCAAGGGACCCGATTTCCCGACCGGGTCGATCATTCTTGGCCAGAGCGGAATCCGGTCGGCCTATACGACCGGACGCGGGTCGATCCTCCAGCGCTCGCGCCACCATGTCGAGGAAGGGCGCGGGGACCGGCGGTCGATCGTACTGACCGAAATCCCCTACCAGGTCGGCAAGAACGGGCTGGTCGAGAAGATCGCCGAAGCCGCCAAAGACAAAAGGATCGAGGGCGTTTCGGACATTCGCGACGAGTCCAACCGGCTCGGCGTGCGAATCGTCATCGAGCTGAAGCGCGACGCGACTCCCGAGGTCGTGCTCAACCAGTTGTGGCGGCATACACCGGCGCAATCGAGCTTCTCGGCCAACATGCTGGCAATCCGTGGCGGGCGGCCCGAGACGCTGGCGCTGCGCGACATCATCGAGGCGTTCATCAAGTTCCGCGAGGAAGTGATCACGCGGCGATCGAAGCATGAATTGCTGAAAGCACGCGAGCGGGCACATATCTTGCTCGGGCTGGTGGTTGCGGTCACCAACCTCGATGAAGTGGTGCGGATCATTCGCGGATCGTCGAGCCCGGCGGCGGCACGCGAGGCGCTGATTTCGCGCGAGTGGGACAGCGAACAAATCCGACCGTACATCAAGCTGGTCGAAGCGGTCGAGCCGCAGGCCGCGGGATCAACTTATCGATTGTCCGAGATCCAGGTCCGGGCGATCCTCGAGCTTCGCCTCCATCGCCTGACCGCACTGGGCCGTGACGAGATTGGTAACGAGCTCGCAGGACTTGCCAAAATCATTACTGAACTGCTTGATATCCTTGGTGACCGGGCAAAGCTCTACGCGGTGATGCTGGAGGAACTGAACGCGGTCGACTCCGAATTCTCGACCCCGCGCAAGTCCGAGCTAGCCGCCGCGTTTGACGGGCTCGACGACGAGGACCTGATCGAGCGCGAGGACATGGTCGTGACGGTGACGATGTCTGGCTATATCAAGCGCACCCCGCTGGCGCTGTTCCGCGAGCAGAAGCGCGGCGGCAAGGGCCGGTCGGGGATGAACACGAAGGAAGAGGATGTCGTCACCGAACTGTTCGTGACCTCGACCCATAACCCGGTGCTGTTCTTTTCCAACCTTGGCCGGGTTTACCGGATGAAGGTATGGCGCTTGCCCGAGGGAAATCCGGCGGCGCGCGGACGGCCGATGATTAATCTGCTGCCGCTCAACGAGGGCGAGACGATCACGACGGTGCTGCCGTTGCCCGAGGATGAGGACGAATGGGCCGCGCTGCACATCATGTTCTGCACCGCCAAGGGAACGGTCCGG
>JANXUU010000019.1 GCA_025356055.1 Sphingomonas sp.
ATGGCCGACAATTCGGTGATCGTTCTTCGCGGCCGCGACGGCGCGGTGCGGGCCTTCTTCAACAGCTGCCAGCATCGCGGCGCGCGCATCTGCGAGGCGCAGCGCGGCTCGTCGCCGAAACTGATCTGCCCCTATCACCAATGGACCTACAACCTCGACGGGTCGCTGCTCGGAGCGCGCAACATGGGGCCCGAGTTCGACAAGTCGACGATCAACCTGACGCCGGTCGCGGTCGAAAATATCGGCGGACTGATCTTTATCTGCCTGACCGATACGCCCCCGCCGATCGACCGGGTCAAGGCCGATATCGCCGCGCAGATCGCGGTGTACGACCTTGAGCATTGCAAGATCGCGGTTCAGGACGACCTGATCGAAGATGCTAACTGGAAGCTGGTGATGGAGAATAATCGCGAATGCTATCATTGCGATGCGAACCATCCCGAACTCATCTCGTGCCTCGGTAACAGCGGCTTCGGCAAGGGGTTGCCGGAGGATGGCAATGCCGAGGCTTCAGCCGAGGCGCACCTCCTGGCCAAGCGCGGGGAATGGGCGGCGCTTGGCATCGATCATGACCTTGTCGAATTCCCCGATGGCTGGTGGCACCGCATTGCTCGCCTGCCGCTGGTCGACGGCGCGGTGTCGCAGACGATGGATGGCAAGGTCGCCTCAACGAAGCTGATTGGACCGTTCGAGACGCCCGAAACGTCAAGCCTGTCGATCTGGACCCAGCCCAACAGCTGGCACCATTTCTGCTGCGACCATGTCGTGACCTTCTCGCTGACCCCGCTGGCGGCGGACAAGACGCTGCTGCGGACAAGCTGGCTGGTCCATGAGGATGCCATCGAGGGGGTCGATTATGATCCCGCCAACCTGTCGGCGGTGTGGCGCGCGACCAATGGCCAGGACGGCTATCTGGCGGCGCTCAACCACCGCGGGATCCGGACTGACGGATATCGCCAGGGACCATATGCGCCCGAAGAGAAGCTGGTCGAGAATTTCAAGGAATTCTATGTGGCGCAAAGCCGGGCTGCACTCGACGGGGTGGCGACGTGACGGAGCTGCCCGACGAGGGCACATTGGTCGTCCGGGCGCGTGCCGAATGGACGCCCGACCAGCTACCGGGTGTTTCGACGCAATCGTTGATTGACGATCCGCGGGGCTATCGGACGGTGTTGATGAAGATCGAACCCTCCCCCTTTGGGGTGCTTCACGCGCATGACGAGATCGAACAGATTTACGTCATTAAGGGAGATTTTTTCGACGACGAAAAGAGCTACGGTCCCGGCGACTTCATTGTTCGCGCACCTGGCGCACTTCACCGTACGGGTAGCAAGAACGGAGCGATCACGCTGCTGATTTACGCGCCACCGGCAGCGCCGCGCACATGACCCGCTTCAATTTCGTCAACCTGTTCGCCAAGTCGCTCAACGCGCACAAGGACTGGCCCGAGCAGTGGCCCGATGCGGCGCCCAAACCGGCCTATGACGCGATCATCGTCGGCGGTGGCGGCCATGGCCTCGCGGCGGCCTATTACCTCGCGAAGAAATACGGCATCCGCAATGTGGCGGTGCTCGAGAAAGGCTGGATCGGGGGCGGCAACACCGGCCGCAACACGACAATCATCCGCTCCAACTATCTCTATGACGAGAGCGCCTTTCTTTACGATCATGCGGTCAATCTGTGGGACGGGCTGAGCAAGGAACTCAATTACAACGTCATGTATTCCAAGCGCGGCGTGATGATGCTCGCGCACAATGTCCATGACGTGCAGAGCTTCAAGCGGCACATTCATGCCAATCGGCTCAACGGGGTCGATAATGAGTGGCTGAGCGCCGAGGAAGCCAAGGCCTATTGTCCGCCGCTGAGCATCGATCCGGGTGCGCGCCATCCGGTGCTCGGCGCGGCGCTGCAACGGCGCGGCGGGACGGCGCGCCATGACAGCGTGGCGTGGGGCTATGCCCGCGCGGCGGCGGCGCTGGGCGTCGACATCATCCAGAATTGCGCGGTGACCGCGATACATCGCGGTGCCGACGGTGCAGTGACCGGGGTAGACACGACTCGCGGGCCAATCAGGTCCAAGCGGATCGGCGTGTCGGCGGCGGGCAATTCGTCGGTGCTGATGGCGATGGCGGGGCTCAGCTTCCCGCTCGAAAGCTATCCGTTGCAGGCGCTGGTGTCCGAACCGGTCAAGCCGATCTTCCCGTGCGTGGTAATGTCGAACACGGTTCACGCCTACATGAGTCAGTCGGACAAGGGTGAGTTGGTGATCGGCGCCGGGACCGACCAATATGTCAGCTACTCGCAGCGTGGCGCGCTCCACATCATCGAGCATACGCTGGCTGCGATCAACGAGATTTTCCCGATCTTCAGCCGGATGCGGATGCTGCGGACGTGGGGCGGGATTGTCGACGTCACCCCCGATCGCTCGCCGATCATCGGCAAGACGCCGGTGCCGGGACTATACGTCAATTGCGGCTGGGGGACCGGCGGGTTCAAGGCCACACCGGGCGCGGGCGACCTCCTCGCACACACCATGGCTAAGGACGAGCCGCACTCGATCAACGCGGCCTATCATCTCGATCGCTTCCGCAACGGGCGGCTGATCGACGAAGCGGCGGCGGCAGCGGTGGCGCATTGAGATGATCCTGATCCATTGCCCTTATTGTGACGAAGCGCGTCCCGAGATCGAATTCGCCAGCGGCGGCGAAGCGCATATCGCTCGTCCCGAGGATCCCTCGGAGCATGACGACGCGCAGTGGGAGACTTTCCTGTTCGTCCGCTCCAACCCGCGCGGGCGGCATCATGAGCGGTGGCGCCACGTCCACGGCTGTGGGCGCTTCTTCAACGCGATCCGCGACACGGTGACCGACAAGTTCGAGTGCAGCTACAAGGCCGGGGAGCCGCGGCGATGAGTGGCTATCGGATTGAAGGATCAGGCCGCATCGATCGCGCCCGCGCGGTC
>JANXUU010000030.1 GCA_025356055.1 Sphingomonas sp.
AAGGCGATCGTGACGCTGGCCGAGGGCCAGTCGATCGACATCACGAGCGGGATCTGACGCGATGGCATTGAAAGCATATAAGCCGACCTCGCCGTCGCGTCGCGGGCTCATCCTCGTCGACAAGTCGTCGCTGTGGAAGGGCAAGCCCGTCAAGTCGTTGACCGAGGGCAAGTCCAAGACTGGCGGCCGCAACAACAAGGGCAAGATGACCTCGCGCGGGATCGGCGGCGGTCACAAGCAGCGCTATCGCATCGTCGATTTCAAGCGCCGCACGTGGGACGTCGCAGCGACGGTCGAGCGGCTCGAATATGACCCCAACCGGTCGGCGTTCATCGCGCTGGTCACCTACGAAGGTGGCGAGCAGTCGTACATCATCGCGCCGCAGCGTCTTGCCCCCGGTGACAAGATCGTCGCTGGCAAAAAGGTCGACGTGAAGCCGGGCAACGCGATGGAAGTCGGCCAGATGCCGGTCGGCACGATCGTCCACAATGTCGAGCTCAAGCCCGGCAAGGGCGGCCAGATCGCCCGCGCGGCCGGGACCTATGTCCAGGTCGTCGGCCGCGACAAGGGGATGGTGATCGTTCGCCTGAATTCGGGCGAACAGCGCTATGTCCGCTCCGACTGCATGGCGACGGTTGGCGCGGTTTCGAACCCCGACAATTCGAACCAGACCCTTGCCAAGGCCGGCCGCACGCGCTGGCTCGGCAAGCGTCCGCTGACTCGCGGTGTCGCCAAGAACCCGGTCGACCATCCGCACGGCGGTGGTGAAGGCCGGACCTCGGGCGGCCGTCATCCGGTTACCCCGTGGGGCAAGCCGACCAAGGGTGCCCGCACTCGTCATAACAAGTCGACCGACAAGATGATCATCCGGTCGCGCCACGCGAGGAAGAAGTAATGGCTCGCTCCATCTGGAAAGGCCCGTTCGTCGAGCTTTCGCTCCTGAAAAAGGCGGAAGCGGCACAGGAGGCCACCAAGCGTTCGCCGATCAAGACCTGGTCGCGTCGCTCGACGATCCTGCCACAGTTCGTCGGCCTGGTGTTCAACGTCTACAACGGCCGCAAGTTCGTGCCGGTGTCGGTCAATGAGGACATGGTCGGAATGAAGCTCGGCGAGTTTGCGCCGACCCGCTTCTTTCCCGGTCACTCGTCGGACAAGAAGGGCAAGCGCTGATGTCGAAGTCGGTCACTCCGCGCCGCGTCGGCGACAAGGAAGCGCTCGCGGTCGGCAACACGATCCGTGGTTCGGCGCGCAAGCTCAACCTGGTTGCGGGCCTGATCCGCGGTCGCAAGGTCGAGCAGGCGCTCAACATCCTCAAGTTCAGCCCCAAGGGCATGGCGGACGATGTCTACAAGGTGCTCGCCTCGGCGGTCGCCAATGCCGAAAATAACCACAATCTCGACGTCGACTCGCTGGTCGTCGCCGAGGCTTCGGTCGGCAAGTCCATTTCGATGAAGCGTTTCGCCACCCGCGCCCGCGGGCGGTCGAGCCGAATCGTCAAGTCATTCAGCCGCATTCGCGTCGTCGTCCGCGAGCAGGAAGAAGCATAATGGGTAACAAGAGTTCCGCGATCGGGCTTCGGCTGCAGATTAACCGTACCTGGGACAGCCGCTGGTTTGCGGAAGGTCAGGATTACGGTCGCCTGCTGCTTGAGGATCTCAGGATCCGCCAGTATATCATGAAGACGCTGCCTCAGGCCGCCATCTCCAAGGTCGTGATCGAGCGTCCGGCCAAGCTGTGCCGCATCTCGATCTATGCCGCCCGCCCCGGTGTCATCATCGGCAAGAAGGGCAGCGACATCGAGAAGCTGAAAGCGACGATCGGCAAGATGACCAAGTCGGCCGTCAGCCTCAACATCGTCGAGATCCGTAAGCCCGAAGTCGATGCGCGCCTGGTTGCGCAGGGCATCGCCGACCAGCTCGAGCGCCGGATCGCTTTCCGCCGCGCGATGAAGCGTGCGGTCCAGTCAGCCATGCGGCTTGGTGCCGAGGGCATCCGGATCAACTGCGGTGGTCGTCTTGGTGGCGCCGAAATCGCACGCTCGGAATGGTATCGCGAAGGTCGCGTTCCGCTCCACACGCTTCGCGGCAACGTCGACTTCGCTGAAGCGCAGGCGCACACTGCTTATGGCGTGTGCGGCGTCAAGGTGTGGGTCTTCAAGGGCGAGATTTTGGGTCATGACCCACTCGCTCAGGAGCGACTGATGATGGAATCGCAGACTTCGGGCGTTCGCCCGTCGCGCGATGACCGTCGCTAAGGAGCGCTGAACCATGTTACAGCCAAAGCGCACCAAATTCCGCAAGGCCTTCAAGGGCCGCATCCACGGCAATGCCAAGGGTGGGACCGAGCTTAACTTCGGCGCCTTTGGGCTGAAGGCGATGGAGCCCGACCGGATCACCGCCCGCCAGATCGAGGCGGCCCGCCGCGCGATCACGCGTCACATCCGCCGCCAAGGCCGCTTGTGGATCCGCATTTTCCCGGATCTGCCGGTGTCGTCGAAGCCTGCCGAAGTCCGCATGGGCAAGGGTAAGGGTTCGCCTGAATTCTGGGTTGCGCGGGTCAAGCCCGGTCGGATCCTGTTCGAACTCGATGGTGTCCCCGGACACCTTGCCAAGGTGGCGTTTGAGCGGGCGGCCGAAAAGCTTCCCATTCGCGTCAAGGTTGTTGCCCGGCTCGGCGAAAGCCTGGCCGAGGAGGAAAAGTGATGGCTGCGATTGACGATCTCAAGGTGAAGGGCGACGACGAATTGTCGACGCAACTCGGCGAGCTCAAGCGCGAGCAGTTCAACCTGCGCTTTCAATCCGCCACCAACCAGCTCGAGAAGCCGAGCCGGGTGCGCGTCGTTCGCCGCACCATTGCCCGTATCAAGACGCTCCAGACCCAGCGCAGCAGCGCTGGCTCCAAGGCGTAAGGAGTCTATCAGATGCCCAAGCGCGTCCTCACCGGAACCGTTGTTTCCGACAAGGGTGACAAGACGATCGTGGTCCGCGTCGAGCGGCGGGTTAAGCACCCGCTGTACGGCAAGATCATCCGTCTTTCGAAAAAGTACCACGCTCATGACGCCGACAACGCGTATAATGAGGGTGAGCAGGTCCGCATTGAGGAGTGCGCTCCCGTGTCCAAGCTCAAGACCTGGACCGTGATCGAGCGGGTTGGTGCGGCGGGAACGCTCGCCACCGACACCGCGTCGGACGTCGAGGCGACCAAGACCATCAAGGCCCGCGGCAAGGCAGCGAAAGCTGCCGAAGCCACGGCCGCTTAACGGAAGGCATCCCCCATGATCCAGATGCAATCCAACCTCGAGGTCGCCGACAATAGCGGCGCCAAGCGCGTCATGTGCATCAAGGTGCTCGGCGGGTCGAAGCGTCGCTTTGCCGGCGTCGGCGACATCATCGTCGTGTCGGTCAAGGAAGCCGCCCCGCGCGGTCGCGTCAAGAAGGGCGACGTCCATCGCGCCGTCATCGTTCGTACCGCGAAGGACATTCGCCGCGCCGATGGTTCGGTCATCCGCTTCGACACCAACGCCGCTGTGTTGGTGAACAAGAATGAGGAGCCAATCGGCACGCGCATCTTTGGCCCGGTCGTCCGCGAGCTGCGCGCCCGCAAGCACATGAAGATCATTTCGCTCGCGCCGGAGGTGCTCTGATGTCGGCCGCCAAGATCCGCAAGGGCGACACGGTCGTCGTGCTCTCGGGCAAGGACAAGGGCAAGACGGGCGAAGTCACCCAGTCGCTGCCCAAGCTCATGAAAGTGGTCGTGTCCGGCGTGAACATCGCCATTCGTCACAAGAAGGCGAGCCAGGCCGACCCGCAGGGTGGACTGGAACGTCGCGAAGCGCCGATGCATGTGTCGAAGGTCGCGATCGCGACTGCCGACGGCAAGCCCAGCCGGGTTCGCTTCGAAACGCATGACGGTAAGAAGGTCCGCGTCGCCGCGAAGACCGGGGAGAAGATCGATGGCTGAAGCCAAAACCGGCGACGGCGCCTATGTGCCCCGCCTGCGCAAGGATTATGACGAGCGCATTGCCAAGGCGATGACGGAGAAGTTCGGCTACAAGAACAAGCTTCAGGTCCCGCGGCTCGACAAGATTGTCATCAACATGGGCGTCGGTGAGGCGACCCAGGACAAGAAGCGCGTCGATCAGGCCGCTGGCGAAATGGAAAAGATTGCCGGTCAGAAGCCGGTGATTACCAAGGCCAAGACCTCGATCGCGCAGTTCAAGCTGCGCGAGGGCATGCCGATCGGCTGCAAGGTCACGCTGCGCCGCGAGCGGATGTACGAGTTCCTTGACCGCCTGGTCACGGTCGCCCTTCCGCGCGTTCGCGATTTCCGTGGGCTCAACCCCAAGTCGTTCGACGGTCGCGGCAATTACGCGATGGGTCTGAAAGAGCAGATCGTGTTTCCCGAGATCAGCTATGACCAGATCGACAAGGTCCGCGGCATGGACGTCATTATCACCACGACCGCGAAGACGGATGATGAAGCGCGCGAATTGCTGCGCCTCTTCAACTTCCCGTTCCCCGCGGACGAACCCGAACAGAAGGCCGCGTAGGCGGTCAGGAGAACTTAAGTCATGGCGAAACTGAGTTCCGTGAACAAGAATGAGCGTCGCAAGAAGCTCGTTCTCCAATATGCGGCAAAATATGCGAAGCTTAAGACGATCGCGAACGACAGCAAGGCGGACGATTCCGATCGCCTTATGGCGCGGCTGAAGATGGCTGAGCTGCCGCGCAATGCGAACCCGACGCGGATTCGCAACCGTTGCGAGCTGACCGGACGGTCGCGCGCTTATTATCGCAAGTTCCGCCTGTCGCGGATCATGCTCCGGGAAATGGGCAACAAGGGCCTGATTCCCGGTCTCACCAAGTCGAGCTGGTAAGGGCTTTTAGATGCCGATGACCGATCCGCTGGGTGACATGCTCACCCGCATCCGCAATGGCCAGCAGGCGCGCAAGGATTCGATCCTGACGCCGGCGTCCAAGCTGCGCAGCAACGTCCTGGATGTGCTCCAGCGCGAAGGCTATATTCGTGGCTATTCCGAGGAAGCTGTCGCCGGCCAGAAGGGCCTGCGCATCGAACTCAAATATTTCGAGGGCCAGCCCGCGATCCAGCATCTCGCCAGGGTCTCGAAGCCGGGCCGCCGGGTCTATTCGGGGAGCGCGGAATTGCCGCGTATCCGTAACGGGCTTGGCATGACGATCGTCTCGACGCCGCGTGGCGTGCTCTCGGACGCCGAAGCACGTGACCAGAACGTCGGCGGCGAAGTGCTCGCGGAGGTGTTCTAAAATGTCGCGTATTGGCAAGAAACCCGTCGCCATGCCGAGCGGCGTGACGGCTTCGACCGAAGGGCAGACGTTGACCGTCAAGGGGCCCAAGGGCAGCCTGTCGATGGCCATGCTCGACGATCTCGTCGCTTACAAGATCGAGGACGGCCAGATCAGCGTCACCCCGCTCGTCCAGGCGCAGCGCAACCGCGCTGCTTGGGGGATGCAGCGGACGCTGGTCCAGAACCTGATCACCGGCGTGACCGACGGCTTTACCAAGGTCTTAGAGATCACCGGCGTCGGTTATCGCGCGAATGCCCAGGGCAAGAACCTCAAGCTGCAGCTCGGCTATAGCCATGACGTCAACTATGCGATCCCCGACGGCATCGACGTGAAGACCCCCGACACGACCACGGTCGAGATTACGGGGATCGATCGTCAGCAGGTCGGCCAGGTCGCCGCCGAAATCCGTCGCTGGCGCAAGCCCGAGCCGTACAAGGGCAAGGGCATCAAGTATCGCGGCGAGTTCATCTTCCGCAAAGAAGGCAAGAAGAAGTAAGCCATGGCAAAAATGTCTCTCTTCGACCGCCGCCGCCGCCGCGTGCGCACCGCGCTCAAGGCGCGTGCCTCCGGCAAGCCGCGTCTTTCGGTCCATCGCTCGGGCCGCCACATCTATGCGCAGGTCATCGACGATGCCGCCGGCAAGACG
>JANXUU010000063.1 GCA_025356055.1 Sphingomonas sp.
CAAGGTCGCTGGGGACTGACGAAGGCTGACTGCACATCGACCAGGGGCGATGCCAAGGGATTGCTGACGATCAGCGACGCGCGGCTTACTTTTTATGAAGCCAGGGGCACGCTCGACAAGCTTATCGCCGCGACGGGAACCAGCTTCGCGGCCCGCTACGGCTTTTCGGGCGAGGGCCAGAGTTGGATGCGGACCGAACGGTTCGACCTGGTCAAGGCCGAGCTTCACCGCACGACCGATGCCGAGCCGGGCCAGGAGCCGCCGGTCAATCTGACCTACGCGCGCTGCCCCGGTTGACGAGCCACACCCCGGCGCTAGGGCAGGCGACATGAGCCAGTTCGACCTTACCGAGGACCAGCGCGCGATCCAGGAAATGGCGCGCAAGTTCACCGCCGACGAAATCACGCCCCATGCCGCCGAGTGGGACGAGAAGCATATTTTCCCGCGCGCGACGATCCGCGCTGCAGCCGAATTAGGCTTCGGGTCGATTTACGTGTCGGAACAAAGCGGCGGAATCGGGCTTGGACGATTGGAGGCAGCGCTGATCATGGAAGCGATGGCCTATGGCTGTCCCTCGACCAGCGCATTCATCTCGATCCACAACATGGCCGCGTGGATGATCGACCGCTTCGGCGACGATGCGGTGAAGGCGACGTACCTCCCCGCGATGCTGACAATGGAACAGCTCGGAAGTTATTGCCTCACCGAGCCCGGATCAGGATCGGACGCCGCGGCGCTCAAAACACGCGCCGTACGCGACGGCAACCATTATGTCGTCTCGGGATCGAAGGCGTTCATTTCGGGTGGCGGCGAGAACGAGTTGTACGTGACGATGGTGCGCACCGGCGAAGACGGACCGAAAGGCATTTCCTGCCTGGTCATCGAGAAAGACATGGCCGGAGTTTCGTTCGGCGCGCCTGAGAAGAAATTGGGCTGGCATTCCCAGCCCACCGCTCAGGTCAATTTCGACGAGGTCCGGGTGCCCGTCGCCAACCGCGTCGGCGGTGAGGGCGAAGGCTTCCGGATCGCAATGATGGGACTCGACGGGGGCCGCCTCAACATAGGCGCCTGCTCCTTGGGTGGCGCTCAGCGGTGCCTCGACGAGGCAGTCAGCTACACCAAAGAACGCAAGCAGTTCGGCCACGCCATCGCCGACTTCCAGGCGACCCAGTTTACGCTCGCCGACATGGCAACCGATCTTGAGGCGGCGCGCGCCCTGCTTTATCTCGCCGCCGCCAAGGTCAGCGACAACGCTCCCGACAAGACCCGTTTCGCGGCAATGGCGAAGCGATTGGCGACCGACAATGGCTCCTCGATCGTCGATCGCGCGCTGCAATTATTCGGCGGCTATGGCTATCTGCAGGACTATCCGATCGAGCGCTTCTGGCGCGATTTGCGAGTCCATTCGATCCTCGAAGGCACCAACCAGGTCATGCGCATGATCGTCAGCCGCGACATGCTGCGGCAGGGATGACCGCCGTGAACCTTGATGCAGAGGTCGTCTCCCGCCGCGACGGCGCGGTCGGGCGGATCACGCTGAACCGCCCAAAGGCGATCCACGCGCTCAACCTGGCGATGTGCGAAGCGATGAGCGCGGCGCTGATCGAGTGGCGCGACGACCCGTCGATCGAGGCAATCATCATCGACCATGCGCCGGGCACACGCGGCTTCTGCGCCGGGGGCGACGTCGTCATGCTGGCAAAATCGGGCGCTTCCGGCGGCGAGGCGGCGGACGCCTTCTTCCACGCCGAATATCGCCTCAACCACCTATTGTTCAGCTACCCTAAGCCTTGCCTCGCGATCATGGACGGGATCACGATGGGGGGCGGGGTCGGCATCGCGCTGCCATGCGACTATCGGGTCGCCACCGACAACACCAAGTTCGCCATGCCCGAGACCGGGATTGGGTTGTTCCCGGATGTGGGTGGGGGTTGGTACCTGCCGCGCTTGCCGGGCCGTGTCGGCGAGTTCATGGCGTTGACCGGGGCCCGCCTCGACGGCGCCGAATGTCATTATCTGGGACTTGCGACCCATTATGTCCGGTCGGACGATGTGGCCGATCTGATCATGCGGATCGTCACCGCGCCCGGACGATTGGCCGGCGCGCTCGGTGCCGCCGCGACGACCCCGCCCGATCCGCGCATCGCTGCCAATGAATTCGCCATCCACAAGCATTTCGCTTCGGACAGGCTTGAGGACATACTTGCCGCGCTCGATGCCGACGGCAGCGACTGGGCGAAGACCGAGGCAGGGACGATCCGCACCAAGAGCCCGCTGTCGTGCAAAGTTTCATTGCGGCTGATGGCCGAGGGCAAGCTGCGCACTGACTTCGCCGATGAAATGGCGGCGGAGTATGCGCTCGCCAGCCATGTCGCGCGGGCTCATGATTTCCACGAAGGGGTGCGCGCACTGCTGATCGACAAAAGTGGCGCACCAGATTGGCAACCGGCCTCGCCCGAAACCGTCGACGACGCCATGCTCGATGCCTTGTTCGCCCCTGCGGCAACGGCATGGACACCCTTCCCGCAAGCCAAGGTGCCGGCATGAGCTACGAAACAATCCTGGTCGAACAGCGCGGCGCGGTGACGCTGGTCACGCTCAACCGCCCGCAGGCGCTCAATGCGCTTAATTCAGGGGTGCTTCGCGACCTGATTGCCGCCCTTGCCGCCTATGATGCCGACGACAGCCAGCGCTGCCTTGTGCTGACCGGGTCGGAAAAAGCGTTCGCTGCCGGCGCGGACATCAAGGAAATGCAGAGCCAGGGCTTCGCCGACATGTATGGCGCGAACTTCTTCGCCGGCTGGGAACAGGTCACTCGCACGCGCAAGCCATGGCTCGCCGCCGTGTCGGGGTTTGCGCTCGGCGGGGGTTGCGAACTCGCCATGATGGCCGACTTCATCATCGCGTCCGACAGCGTCAAATTCGGTCAGCCCGAGATCAAGCTGGGCGTCTCCCCCGGGATGGGCGGGTCGCAGCGGCTGACGCTGGCGATCGGCAAGGCCAAGTCGATGGAGATGTGCCTGACCGGCCGCATGATGGGCGCCGAGGAAGCAGAGCGCGCAGGGCTCGTGGCGAAAGTCGTCCCTGCTGCAGACTTGCTGGCCGAAGCAATCAAGACTGCTGAGGCAATTGCGGCCATGGCGCCGCTCGCCGCGATCGCGACCAAGGAAATGGTCAATGCGACCTTCGAAATGACCCTTGCGCAGGGCATCAACTTCGAACGGCGGCTGTTTCACGGCCTGTTCGGCTCCGCTGATCAAAAG
>JANXUU010000069.1 GCA_025356055.1 Sphingomonas sp.
CTCCCATTCCATCGCGAAGCCGGCGTCGGGGTCGACCGATCCGTCCTTAGGCGGAAGGTCGCGGACGTGGCCATAGCTGGCCAGCACCTTGTGGCCCGGCCCGAGGTAAGCTTCGATGGTCTTGGCCTTGGCAGGCGATTCCACGACAACGAGTTTCAAGGCTGGTTTTCCTTACGCATGTATACGCGCGATGGTGACGGGCTCGATTTGGCCTCGTCAAGCGGTCAGGCTGACCTTGCCCCCGGCGTGACGATCGAGGCGGCCGGCGAGATCGAGTTCGAGTAGGACAAGCTGCACCGTCCCGCTCGGCATCCCGGATAGCCGCACGATCTCGTCGATCGGGACCGCGGACGGCCCGAGCAACTCCTCGATGATCGCGCGCTCGTCATTCCCCGCGTCGGTCGCCGCGGGCTCGAACGGGAGGACCGGTGAGGCAACCCGCGCGATGCCTCCGAACGGGCGGATGACTTCGATTACGTCGGCGGCGTTCTGGACCAGTGTTGCACCGTCGCGGATAAGGCCGTTGCAGCCCTGCGCCCGCGGATCGAGCGGCGACCCCGGAACGGCCATCACCTCGCGCCCCGCCTCGGTCGCCAGCCGCGCAGTGATCAGCGATCCGGAACGCGGTGCCGCCTCGACGACGATCGTGCCGAGCGCGAGCCCGGCGATGATCCGGTTGCGATAGGGAAAATGGCGCGCACGCGGCTCGGTCCCGGGGGGCATCTCGGCAATCAGCAGACCGCGCTCCGCGATCGCGCGCTGGCGCTCCTCATTCTCGGGCGGGTACGCGATGTCGAGGCCACCAGCAATCACCGCGATCGTCCCGCTGGCGATGCTGCCGTCGTGAGCTGCGGTGTCGATTCCGCGAGCCAGGCCGGAAACCACCACGATGCCCTCCGCGCCTAGGTCATGGGCCAGTCCACGCGAGAAGCGGCAGGCCGCCGCCGAGGCATTGCGCGCCCCGACGATCGCGGCAGCTGGCCTGTCGAGCAGGGTCAGGTCGCCCTTCACGGTTAGCAGGGGCGGGGCATTGTCGAGTTCGGCGAGCAGGCGCGGGTAGAGGCCCTGGCCGAGCAGCAAATAGCGCCCGCCAAGCTTCTCTACCGTCGCGATCTCGCGCTCGGCATCTGCCCTTGGAACGATCCGTGGCGCAGCGCCCCCACCGCGCCGTGCCAGATCAGGAAGTGCGTCGAGCGCCGCCGCGGCACTCCCGAACCGGCTGAGCAGGTGGCGATAACTGACCGGCCCGATTGTCGGGCTGCGGATCAGGCGGAGGCGGTCGACGAGGTCCTCCATCCCTTCTGCCCGACCCGCGGCTCGGTTCCGGATCGCAACCGCGCGATATTCTCGCGGTGTTTCCAGATCACGAGCACCGCGAAGCCGAGCAGCATCGGGAGCAAGTCGGAACGGCCGACAATGGCCGCGGTGAGCGGGGCACTGGCCGCCGCGAGGATCCCCGCCAGCGACGAGATCCGCGCCACCAGCAACAGACCGAGCCATATCAGCGCATAGACCAGCGCGGCCAACGGGAGCAGCGGAATGAGGATGCCGAGGAACGTCGCCACCCCCTTGCCGCCCCGGAACCGCAACCACACGGGATAAAGATGACCGATCAGCGCCCCGGCGGCAGCGTAATTTATCGCTTCCGGCCAGAAACGCGCAACGATCAGCACCGCGACCGCGCCCTTCGCAGCGTCCAGAAGCAGGGTCAGCGCCGCGAGCTTCTTCGACCCGGTGCGAAGCACGTTCGTCGCCCCGATGTTGCCCGAGCCGATGTCGCGAATGTCGCCCTTGCCGGCAAGGCGAGTGACGACCAGCCCGAACGGGATCGAACCGAGCAGATAACCGATCGCCAACGCGTAGAGTACCGCCCCCGTCATGGCCCCGGTGATAGCAGGCTCTCACGGCACGGCAACGCCCGGTGAAAACCCCGTATCGATTGCACCGCGCGGCCAACCTCGCCACATGGCTCGGCGATGGACCCTGCCGCACCGATCCTGATATTCGATTCCGGCGTCGGCGGCCTGTCGGTGCTCGCCCCGACGCGTGCGCTGCTTCCGAACGTGCCCATCGTCTATGCTGCTGATAGCGCCGGTTTTCCCTACGGGATTCGATCCGACGCCGAACTGGCCGCGCGAGTCCCGGCGATCCTCGGGCGACTGGTCGAACGGTTCCGCCCACGCCTTGCGGTTATCGCCTGCAATACCGCTTCGACGATCGCGCTCGACCATGTCCGGGCCGCGCTCGACCTGCCCGTGGTCGGCACCGTCCCGGCGATCAAGCCCGCCGCCGAGCGCTCGCGCTCGCGCGTTATCGGAGTCCTAGGCACCGAAGCAACCGTTCGTCAGCCTTATGTCGATGAGCTCACCGCCCGCTTTGCCGCCGACTGCACCGTTCTTCGCCACGGCTCGTCTAAGCTGGTCGCGCTGGCCGAAGCCAAGCTTGGCGGCGCCCCGATCGACCCCGCCGCCATCGCCGCCGCCGTCCGCCCCCTGCTCGATCAGCCCGGCGGCGAGCGGATGGATACGCTGGTGCTCGCCTGCACTCACTTTCCGTTGATCGCCGAGGAGCTCGCCGTTGCCCTTCCCGGAGTCGAGTTCGTCGACGGCAGCCTCGGCATCGGACGGCGCATCGCTTACCTTACGCGCGGCCAGCCCTAGCCCGACGCGCCGAGCGACGGCCGCGCCCTCTTCACCGGCGGCCCCCCGCCCCTCTCCCTCGTTGCCACCCTGACCCGCTTCGGCCTCGGCACGATCTTCCCTTATTAGACCACTGGCAATGCGTACGCGGCGGCGCTAAAGGGCAGCGGCAACCGAGGGGCCGGGACGATCTTGGCGATGGATTACAGCAGCATTTTTCAGGCGGCGATCGACCGTCTTCACGATGAAGGCCGCTATCGCGTGTTCATCGACGTCCTGCGCAACAAGGGCGCCTTCCCCAACGCGCGCTGCTTTGCCGGTCATAATGGTCCCAAGCCGATCACCGTGTGGTGCTCGAACGACTATCTGGGCATGGGCCAGCATCCCGCCGTAATCGCCGCGATGGAGGAAGCGCTCCACGACGTCGGCGCCGGATCGGGCGGCACGCGCAACATCGGCGGCAACACCCATTACCACGTCGACCTCGAAGCAGAGCTTGCCGACCTCCACGGCAAACAAGGCGCATTGCTGTTCACCAGCGGCTATGTCTCGAACGAGGCGACGCTGGCGACGCTCGGCAAGCTGCTCCCCGGCTGCGTGATATTTTCGGACGAGCTTAACCACGCATCGATGATTGCGGGCATCCGCAACTCAGGCTGCGAGAAGCGCGTGTTCCGCCACAACGATCTTGAGCATCTCGAGCAGTTGCTGCGCGAGGAAGACCCCGGCACGCCCAAGCTGATCGCGTTCGAAAGCGTCTATTCGATGGACGCCGACATCGCCCCGATCGCCGACATCTGCGACCTTGCCGACCGCTATGGCGCGCTCACCTATCTCGATGAAGTCCACGCCGTTGGCATGTACGGCGCGCGCGGTGGCGGCATTTCAGAGCGCGACGGGCTTGCCCACCGCGTCACCATCATCGAGGGCACGCTCGGCAAGGCATTCGGCGTGATGGGGGGCTACATTGCCGCCGACCAGACGATCATCGACTGCATCCGCAGCTATGCGCCGGGGTTTATCTTCACCACCAGCCT
>JANXUU010000099.1 GCA_025356055.1 Sphingomonas sp.
CCGAGCTTGGGCCTGGCCTTGGGCGCGGCGTAATAATAGGCGTCCTGATAATCGATTTTCGGGATGTCGAGCTTGGCCCAGTCGACTTCCTCCATCGTCAGCCAGGCGCGATAGGCCTTGAGCCGCCATTCGAGCATCCACTCGGGCTCGTTCTTCTTGCCCGAGATGAAGCGGACCGTGTCTTCGGACAGGCCCTTGGGCGCGAACTCCTGCTCGATGTCCGAGGAGAAGCCCCACTCATAATCCTTGGCGATGGCTTCACGGGCCTGCGCATTGTCGAGCGGCTGGTCGAGGCTGTCCATCATGATGCGAGTTCCTGCAAACTGACCGCGCCAAGCGCGCCGCGCACGGCGTTGCCGACGACCCCCATGTGCGGCTTGATCCGGCAATGCGCATCGAGCGCACAGTCACTGGCTTCAGTACTGCCGCCGCACTGGGTCAGCGCGATCGGCCCTTCGACGGCTTCGACGATATCGGCAAGGCTGATCGACGTCGCGGGGCGGGTGAGGAGATAGCCGCCTTGCGCGCCGCGCGTGCTGGTCAGCAGGCCTGCGCCGGCAAGCATCCCCATCAGCTTTTGCGCGGTCGGCAGCGGCACCCCGGTTTCCTCGGCGAGCACAGCCGCGGACAATCGCTCGCTCGCGGGGCGGCGGGCGGCGGCGGTCAGGATGACGACGGCATAGTCGGCGAGATGGGTAAGGCGCATATATTCCTATTCGGAGTGGATCGGTCTGATTTAGGGGGCTGGCACTGGATTCGCAAGGGCGCCGGGATGACGAGCGCTGCTCCAACTGCCATACCTGGCGCATGTCGCTTTACTCGGTTCTTCGCCCCCTGATTTTCGCGCTCGACGCCGAGCGGGCACATCGGCTGACGATCGCGGGGCTGAAAGCCGTCCCGTACCGCGCGCCGGATGTTGACCCGACGCTTGAGCAAACGCTGTTCGGCCTGACCTTCCCGTCCCCGGTGGGCCTGGCGGCGGGGTTCGACAAGAATGCCGAGGTTCCTGACGCGATGCTGTCGCTGGGGTTCGGGTTCGTCGAAGTGGGGACGGTAACCCCCCTTCCCCAGGCCGGCAACCCCACGCCGCGCCTGTTCCGGCTGCCCGAGGACCGCGCCGTCATCAACCGCCTGGGCTTCAACAATCGCGGCCAGGCGGCGGCGCTCGATCGGCTGGCGAAGCGACCGCGCCGAGGCATCGTCGGGGTCAACATCGGCGCCAACAAGGACAGCGCGGACCGCATTGCCGACTATGCGCTCGGTGTCCGGCAAATGGCGCGGGTGGCCGACTATCTGGCGGTCAACATCTCGTCGCCCAACACGCCGGGACTGCGCGCGTTGCAGGCGGGCGGCGACCTTGCCGAACTGCTGGCAGCGGTGCGCGACGCGCGCGCACCCGGCGGCCCGCCAGTGTTCCTCAAGGTCGCGCCCGATCTTGAGCCGGGCGACCACGACCGCATCGTCCGCGCCGCGCTCGACAGCGGGATCGATGCGCTGATCGTCGCCAACACAACCGTCTCGCGCCCGGCGCTGGCGTCACGTTATTCCGGCGAGACGGGCGGGTTGTCGGGGCGGCCGCTGAAGGCGCTCGCGCTCGAGCAACTCCGCGCCTTCCGGAGCGCGGGCGGCGGCGAGATGCCGCTGATCTCGGCGGGCGGAATCGAGGATGCCAATGATGCCTTCGCGCGAATTCGGGCGGGGGCGTGTCTGGTGCAGCTCTACTCGGCGCTGGTCTATGAAGGGCCGGGGCTGGCGCGGCGGATTGCCGACGGTATGGCCGCGCGAATTCGCCACGCCGGCTTCGCCAATATTGCCGAGGCGGCGGGAAGCGGGTAGCCCTCGCCTCATGCGTTTAATGATCGTCCTCGCGGCCGGCTTTGCCCTTACCGCCACCCCCGCCCTGGCCCGCCACCCGGCCGCACCCCATCACCGGCCAAGCAGCCTCACGAACGGCGCGCCCGGGATGGTCAGCGCAGCCGATCCGCGCGCGGCGAAGGCTGGTGCGACGATCCTGCGCCAGGGTGGGAGCGCGGCCGACGCGGTCATTGCGACGATGCTCGCGCTGACCGTGGTGGAGCCGGAAAGTTCGGGCATCGGCGGTGGCAGCTACCTCGTGTTCCGAGATGCGAGGGGGATCATCCAAACTTATGATTCGCGCGAGACCGCGCCGCAGGCCGCGACCGGCAACTGGTTCCTGGGATCCGACGGCAAGCCGCGCGACTTTGACGATGTCGTTCCGGGCGGGACCAGCGTTGGCGTGCCCGGCAACATGCGAATGGCGGCGCGTGCCAGCCGCGAGCATGGCAGGCTGCCATGGAAGACATTATTCCAGCCGGCAATCGCGCTGGCCCGTGACGGCTTCATCATCAGCCCACGCTTTCATGGCGCACTGGGTTCGGCGCGGTCGACGGCGGCATTCTCGGCCGCCGGTCGGGCGCTGTTCTATACCGCCGACGGCCAACCGGTGGCGGTCGGCACGCGCGTTCGCAACCCTGCGCTGGCAGTATTCCTGACGCAGCTTGCCGAGCGCAGCGCGAACTCTTTCTATGTCGGGCCGAATGCCAACGCGATCGTCGCAGCGGTCAACGGCGCGGCGCATAATCCGTCGCCGATGACGCGCGGCGATCTGGCCAGTTATGACACGATCGAACGCCCGCCGGTGTGTGGCAGCTATCGCGGTTACCGGCTGTGCGGGATGGGACCGTCGTCGTCGGGCGGGATCGCGGTGATCCAGACGCTGGCGATGCTCGAACGGTTCGATCTCAGCCGGCTCGGCCCGAACTCGCCGACCAGCTGGCATCTGATCGCCGAGGCAATGCGCCTCGCCTATGCCGATCGCGACAAATATATCGGCGACCCGGGGTTTGTCGCCGTGCCGGTCGCAGGATTGCTCGACCCGGCCTATCTCAAGATGCGATCGCAGCTGATTTCGACGGACCGCACGATCGCCAACGTCGTCGCCGGCATGCCCGCGGGCGCGACGCAAGCGGCACTCGGGGTCGAGGCGGTCGAACATGGCACCTCCTCGTTTGCGATCGCCGACCGCGCCGGGAATGTCGCCTCGATCACCTCGACGATCGAGAGCGTTTTTGGTTCGGGAATCGTCGTCAACGGCT
Organism: Sphingomonas sp.; assembly: GCA_025356055.1. GTDB lineage: Bacteria > Pseudomonadota > Alphaproteobacteria > Sphingomonadales > Sphingomonadaceae > Sphingomicrobium. The sequence continues at coordinate 3,117 of JANXUU010000099.1, forward strand.
ATTACCTCAACAACGAGCTGACCGATTTCAGCTTTGTGCCAAGCGTCGGCGGCGTGGCGGTCGCCAATCGCGTCGCGGGGGGCAAGCGACCGCGCAGTTCGATGGCGCCGATGATCGTGACCAGTCCCGACGGGCACGTTCGGCTGGCGGTCGGGGCGGCTGGCGGGCCGACGATTCCCGCACAGGTGATCAAGGCGATCATTGGCGTCATCGACTGGCGCATGACCGCTCAAGCCGCCATCGCGGCGCCCGAAATCTTTGCGCCGAGTGGACCGAATATCTTCGTCGAGAAGGGTACGGCGCTCGAGGCAATGATCCCGGCACTGACCGCGCTCGGTCACGCCTCGGTCAAGACGCTTGAGCCGCAAACGTTCAAGGCCAATGCGATCGAATGGAAAAACGGTCTTTGGAAGGGCGCGGCGGATCCACGAAGCGAGGGTATCGCGGTGTCGCAATGACGGCGCAGCGGGGGATCAAGCAGCTCGAACATTTCCCCAACCTCGTCGCGATGTTTTTCGCGCGCGCTGCGGCCAAGGGCGATGCGCCGTTTCTGTGGGCCAAGCGCGACGGTGCCTGGCAAGCGACCAGTTGGGGCGATGCGGCACGGCAGGTGGCGGCGCTCGCCGCGAGCCTCAAGGCGCTTGGGCTGAAGCCGGGCGAACGGGTGATGCTGGTCAGCGAGAACCGGCCCGAATGGCTGATCAGCGACCTGGCGATCATGGCCGCGCGCTGCGTGACGGTGCCGACCTACACGACGAATACTACGCGCGATCACCAGCACATACTCGGCAATTCGGGCGTGCGCGCGGTGATCGTCTCGTCGCAGAAGCTGGCGAAGAATCTGATCCCCGCGGTGCTGTTCTCGTCCGAATGCCGCCACATTATTTCGTTCGACGAACTGGCGGTCCAGCAATCGCCCGATGTCGCGCAATTCCATTCGTGGACCGACATGGCGAGCGGCCCCGCCGACGTCGCCGCCGCGGGGGCCGCCGCCGCGACAATCAAGCGCGGCGACCTCGCCTGCCTGATCTACACCAGCGGGACCGGCGGCGCGCCGCGCGGGGTGCGCCAGCATCACGGCGCGATCCTCCACAATGTCGAAGGCTGCATCGACATCATCGCCAACGATTTCGGCTGGGACGACGAGGTGTTCCTGTCCTTCCTGCCCGCCAGCCACGCCTACGAACATTCGGGCGGGCAGCATTTCCCGATCGGGCTCGGCGCGCAAATCTACTTCGCCGAGAGCCTCGAGAAGCTTGCCGCCAATATCGAGGAGGTGCGCCCGACGCTGATGGTGGTCGTGCCGCGGCTGTTTGAAATGTTGCGCGCCAGAATCCTCAAGACGATCGAGAAGGACGGCGGACTTCGGGCCTACCTTCTCGCCCGCGCGATCACGATCGAGGGGCGCCGCGCGGCGGGAACGAAACGGTTGATCGACGCACCGATGGACAAGCTGCTCGACATCACCTTGCGCAGGAAGGTGCAGGCGAAGTTCGGCGGGCGGATCAAGGCGATGGTCGCGGGCGGTGCGCCGCTCAATCCCGAAGTCGGCAATTTCTTCGCCGCGACCGGACTGACGGTATTGCAGGGCTATGGCCAGACCGAGGCGGGACCGGTGATCAGCTGCAACCGCCCCGCCGCCGGGATCGCGATGGAAACGGTCGGACCGCCGCTGAAGAACACCGAAGTGCGCATCGCCCAGGATGGCGAGATCATGGTGCGCGGCGAACTCGTCATGCACGGCTATTGGCGCGACCCCGAGGGGAGCGCGAAGGTGCTACAGGACGGGTGGCTCGCGACGGGCGATGTCGGGCACATCGATGCCAAGGGGCGGATCGTCATCACCGATCGCAAGAAGGATCTGATCATCAACGACAAGGGCGACAATGTCGCCCCGCAACGGGTCGAGGGAATGCTGACCCTCCAGCCCGAGATCGCGCAGGCGATGGTCTATGGCGACCGCCGCCCGCACCTCGTCGCGCTATTGGTGCCCGAAGCCGAGATCGCCGACGAGCCCGACCTTCAGGCGCGGTTGTCGAAGGCGGTCGACCGGGTCAATGCCGAGTTGAGCGTGGTTGAGAAGGTGCGGCGTTACATCGTCGCCGACGCGCCCTTCACGGTCGAAAATGAAATGCTGACCCCGTCGATCAAGATCCGCCGCCACGTCATCGGCGCGGCCTATGGCGAGCGGCTGGCGGCGCTCTACGCTACGCCCAAACGCTAGATTTTGCGGGGACGCTCGAACGGCACAAACGAATCGAGCGAGCAGCTGCCGACGGTGAAGCCGTTCTGCAGGTCGACGACGCGCGCAATGTCGCCGCGGCACAGGCCCATTCCGCCGAAGCTGTGCGTGACCAGCGTGTATTGGCCCGAGCCGAGCGGGGCACAGCCGCCGCGCGGAGCCTGGACATAGGTGCGACGACCATCGCGGAACAGGATGGTGTTGTCGTCGATGACCCGCATGTCGCCGGAGCGTCCGGACTGGAGGCAGTCGACCGGGCGGCCAGCGACCTTGCCCGCGAGCGCTTCACGAAGCTCGTTCTCGGCGCGCAGGTTGCGGGGTTGGGGCCCGGCCATGCCGGCGGTGCAGCCGGCGAGGCTGGTCACGGCAAGAATCAGCGGGACGAGGCGCGTCATGGCAGTCACTCCAATCGAGTCGATGCTAGGCGATGGCTGACGGAGCGCCAAGCGACCTTAACCAAAGCTGTCTTTCGCGGCGCGACGGCGGGCGAACTCGGCCTCGTCGGAGGCGAGGAGGAAGGGGTTGGTGGCCGCTTCCTGGGCGATGGTAGTGGGGACGGTCGCACGGCCTTCGGCGCGGGCCTGCTCGACCTCGGCGAAGCGGGTCGCGATGGCGCGGTTGGCGGGTTCGACATGGGCGGCGAAGCGGGCGTTGGAGAGAGTGTATTCGTGGGCGCAATAGATGGCGGTCTCTGGCGGAAGGGTAGCCAAGCGGTTCAAGGAATTGAACATTTGCGCAGGCGTGCCTTCGAACAGGCGGCCGCAGCCCATCGCGAACAGGGTGTCGCCGACGAACGCAACTCCGGCGTCGCGGAAGATGAGGGCAATGTGGCCGAGCGTGTGGCCGGGAACTGCCCAGACTTCTCCCATGTGAGCCCCGAGGCGGACTTGATCCCCTTCGGACAGCGCGATTTCCAGTCCCGGGATTTTAGCGGACTCGCTGCGTGGGCCGCTGATGGTGGCGCCACTGGCCGATTTCACCGCCAGGTTGCCGCCCGTGTGATCGGGGTGCCAGTGGGTGTTCCAGACTTGGCCGATGGTCCAACCGCGCGCATCGGCTGCGGCGAGCACCGAGGTCGCGTCGCCCGGATCTACCACCGCCGTTTCGCCGCTATCAGGATCGTGGACGAGCCACAGATAATTGTCGTTGAAGGCGGGGACACGGACGATTTCGAGGGCGCTTATCACCACTCGCCTGTGTTCGGCATTGACGCCCACGGCTCGGCGGGGGCGAGGTTTTCGCCCGCCTGGAGCAGCTCGATCGAGATGCCGTCGGGCGAGCGGACGAACGCCATGTGACCGTCGCGCGGCGGGCGGTTGATCGTGACCCCGGCCTCCGACAGGCGCTGGCAGGTCGCGTAAATGTCGTCGACGCGATAGGCGAGATGACCGAAATTGCGGCCACCCTGATAGCCGCTCTCGTCCCAATTATGGGTCAGTTCGACCTCGCCGCCCTCGTCGCCGGGCGCGCCGAGGAAGATCAGCGTGTACTTGCCCGCCGGAACGTCGATGCGGTGCCGCTCCTCGAGCCCGAGGTGGGTGAAGAAGGCGATGGTGGCCGCGGGGTCGGAGACTCGCAGCATGGCGTGAAGGAATTTCATGGGGCCAGCCTATTTCACCGTCAGCGGCACATCGGCAAGCCCCAATGCTTCGCGGGCGCGTCGGCCGGTGGGGCCGTTGGGGTCGGCGGCGAGCGCCTTCTGCCACGCCGTTCGCGCGGCGGCATCCTCTCCGGCGATGCTGGCGACATGGCCGCTTTCAAACAGGATCGTCGGGTCGCCCGGGGCCAGCGCGAGGGCACGGGCGATGGCGATTTTCGCGCGCGGCACGTCGCTCGCCGCGACCGCCAGCGTGGCGCGGAAATACCACAGGAAAGGATCGCCCGGGACCAGCCGCGCGGCTTCGGCCGAACGGGCGTCGGCGGTTGCAAGGTCGCCGCTCGACTGCGCGGCGCGGGCGCGGTCGAGGAGCAATTCGCCGCGTTCGAGCGCAGTGCCGCCGGGGATGGCGAGGCCCTGGTCGAAGTCCTTTGCGGCGGTGGCGGCATCGCCGGCCTTGAGGCGCAGGTTGCCGCCGATGCCCCACAGGATTCGCGATTTCTGTGCGGCGGCCTGGGCCTCGGCGGTGTCGGCGGTGAGCGGGGCGGCGGCGGACGGAACAGGGGCGGCGGCGAGCAGCAGGGCTAAAATCATGACGTCTCCACGAGCGGGGCGAGGCAGCGGAGCAGCGCATCGATCTCGCGCGGCTCCGACAGGCGGTGGCCACCGTCCTTGATGAGGGTCAGCTGGACATCGGCTGAACGCAATTGCGCGAGGAGTTTCAGCGGGACGCCGACGGGGACGGTCTCATCCTTTTCGCCGTGGAGCAGGCGCACCGGGCAGTCGATCGCGATAGGCGCGCCGAGCAGGCGCAGCGCCTCGCCCGATTGCCACAAGGCGCGGGTGGTCAGGCCGGGGTCGGGCTTGCCCGGCTCGCGGTAAGGATTGGGGCGGGCGAGCTGGCCGTCCTGGAGCAATTTTATCTTGTCTTCGGCGCTAAAGCCCCAGTCGGTGAAGTCGGGAGCGGCGGCGATTCCGACCAGCGCGGCGATGCGGTCGGGGCGGCGCAGCGCGGCGTGGAGCGCGATCCACCCGCCCATCGACGAGCCGATCGGGATGATGCCGCCGTCGATCAGGCGGTCGATCGCGGCGACCACTTCGTCGAGCCAGCGGGCCAGCGTGCCATCCTCGAACTTGCCGCCCGACGAGCCGGTGCCGGAGTAATCGAGACGCAGGCAGCCGCAGCCGGTGGCGGCGGCGAAGGCATCGACGGCGAGCGCCTTGGTCCCCTCCATGTCCGACGCATAGCCGGGGAGGAAGACCAGTGTTGGGCGGTGCGCCTCGGCGGGGACGCGGAGGCGATAGGCGATGCGGCGGGCGTCGCCGGGGTCGAAGTAAGCGAGGTCGGGGGTCACAGCATCGAGTCGCGCAGGGCGCCCATTGGCGGAAAATCGGGTTTTAAATGGCGAATGTTCACGAATGTTCGCACTGATGACGGTGTTTGCGACCGTCGGTTGGGGCACATTCATCGGGCCTGCGGGGTGCGGAGAATCGTGATCCAAGTCATGGTCGCATTATGGACTGAAGGAGGGGCTGTAGGACAATGGTTTCTTCTTCGGCCGGGATTGCGGCCTGGCTATAGCAACGCCGCCTGAGCGCCCTTCTGGTGGCTTGCTCGAGTCTCGACGCGCGATGCTTTCTTGACCGGGCTGATCAGCGGCGGGAGCTTGGGCTTCAGGCCCAAGAACAGCTCGGCCAGCGTGACGAACTGCATCGCCGGGAAACGGCCGAACTCGGTTTCGATCAGCGGGTGCGAGTCGGCTTCGCCGCGCATGCCTTTGGTCGGCATCGACTTCATCACGAACAGGCCGAAGCGGAAGCCGTCGCGCTCCATGGCCCGGCCGAGGTCGCGGACCATCGTCGGGTTGACGATGTCGCCGGCCTTGACCGAGATCACCCCGGTCTCGATCTTGCCGCCTTCCGCCAGATAGTTGAACCAGCCATCGACGCCCTTGTCGCCGCCCTTCTTGTCGCGCGGGAAGCCGCCGACCTGCCAGCTGACCCATTGCTGAAACTGGTGCGGGTCTTCGGCGGCGAGCTTCTCGGCGCTGGCGAGGTCCTTGGGGACGCCATGAACGTCGAATTCGATCCCCGGATAGCCTTCGCGCATGCGGTTTTCGATCATGCCGATGGCGATGTGTGTGACGTCGATCCCAATCCAGTTTCGCCCGAGTTTTTGCGCCGCATCGACAGCGGTGCCACAGCCGCAGAACGGGTCGAGCACGATGTCGCCGGGGTTGGACGAGGCGGCGATGATTCGTTCGAGGAGAGGCCTTGGCTTCTGCGTGGGATACCCGAGGGCGCGATCGACTTTGGACGTCGCTTGAACAGGACCGATGTCTGTCCATACGTTTGTGACGATCGATCCCTCTTGCTCATCCAAATAGCGCTTGAGAGCTATGCGCTTACTGAAATCGGGAGAGCCGTCTTGACGGGTGGGGTAATAAAGTCGTCCCTCGTCGTGGAGCCGTTGCATGGTTTGCCGCTCATAGCGCCAGCCTTTCTGAGGGTACGAATATCCTTTCCACTCGTACATCATATTAGGTCGTGGATTCGGACTAGCCGCGTCGCCGAGGCGATAGCGTCCCCGTCCATCGTTATCGTTGAACCGATAAAACTTGGTCAGGTATTCCGGATCATGCTCGACATACTGAGGCTTGAAAACTGTTTGGTTTGATTTGGAATAAAAGAAGATGGTGTCCGAAACATCGGCGAACTTTCGCTTCGCGTCGCTGTGCGCGCTTTGCCGCTTCCAAACGATCTCGTTCCGATAATTGGCCATTTCCAAACACTGCATCCAGCACCAGCTTGAGGTAGTGGCTCGCGGTCGGGTCGCAGTGGAGGTAGAGGCTGCCGGTGTCCTTGAGCACGCGGTGAAGCTCGACCAGTCGCACCGCCATCATCGCGAGATAGGCCATCAGCGGATTCTCGCCGATCGCCGAATGCATCGCGTTCATCATCACCGTCAGCGGGCGGTTAGTGCCGCTGGCGATGTCGTGCAGCGCCTCGCGCGCACTTTCTCCCCAGGTCCAAGTGTCGTCGAACGCCTCGATGCTGGCATCCGCCCCGGCCCCGTCGGCAGCGCGGAACAGGACATTGTAGCCCGCGTTCGAATTGAACGGCGGGTCGAGATAGACGAGGTCGACGCTGTCGCTCGCGATGTGGTCGCGCAGCACGTCGAGATTGTCGCCGTAGAAAAGCTTGTTCGTCATGGCGCCAGAGTGGCCGGGCCCGCGCCTTCGCGCAAGGACCGGCAATATTTGACGAGCCTTCGCTGCGACCCTGATTGACGCCCTGGGTGGTGGTCGCGACCTGATTGTCGTGGCGGACAAGCGATTTGGCAGGCATGCGTTGCAAAACGCAATATCGGGAGAGTGAGCAATGCGCGCACGATGGCTGGGATTGATGGTGGCGGCGCTGGTCGCGGCGGCGGCGGGATGGTGGTTCGCCTCGCCGTGGTGGACGCTCAGGGCGATGCGCGAGGCGGCGGCGGCGCATGACGAGCAGGCGCTGTCGGCCCATGTCGATTATCCCGCGCTGCGCGAGAGCGTGAAGAGCAATGTGATGCGGCGGATCACGACCGACGGGCGCGGTGCGGAAGGGCTGGGCGCGATCGGGGCGCTGGTCGCCGATGCCATCGCCGGACCATTGATCAAGGCGGCGGTCACGCCGCAGGGGGTGGAAGCGATGTTCCGCGCCGAGGATGCCCAGGACAAGGCGGCGCGGACACCCGACACCCCCGGCGTGGCGTTGCCGAAGCTGCCCCCTGAAAAGGACCGGCCGGTGATCGAGCGGCACGGTTTGAACGAATTTGCCGTTCGCGGCCGCGAGGCGGGCGGCGCAACGCTGCTTTTCCACCGCGACGCGCTGGGGTGGAAGCTGGCCGGCTTCGACCTGCCGCCACCCCCGGCGCGCTAGCCCTTCGTGGGGGAGGTGAAGATGGCCTCGATCGAAAGCTCGAACAGCTCGGCGATGCGGAAGGCGAGCGGGAGCGAGGGGTCGTATTTGCCGGTCTCGATCGCGTTAACGCTCTGCCGCGAAACGGCGAGGCGCTCGGCGAGGTCGGACTGGCTCCAGCTGCGCTCGGCGCGCAGCACCTTGAGGCGGTTTTCCATCAGCAGCCCCGACTTCCCACCGTCAGCTTGTTGATAAGGCCGCCGATGCCAAGCCCGGCAAACCACAGCACCGCGACGTAATAGGCTTCGATATGGCCAACGAGCTCGAAGCTTTCGAGGAAGCCCCAGATGGTCGCGAGGCTAAGCGCGACGCCGCTCGCCCATAAGGTCTGGCGGATCATCAGCATGCGGATATATTCGTCCTGCTCTTCGACAAGGTAGCGGCCGATCGCGGCGAAGATGCCGATGATCGGCAATGCCGGGAGAATGGCGGCGCCGTAAGCGGCGGGGCCGTCGACGAGCAGTTGGTGCTTGAACCCATAAACCGCGCCGACCAGGAACAGCGCATAAAGCAAGCTGAGCCAGATCACGCGGACGTTGTAACGGCACCAGGCGGGGGTGCGAACCATGTCAAGTCTCCTGTTTATTTAGTAAAAGAAGCTTTACATCGCGAGTCGGTAGAATGTCAAGTGTCATTTACATAATGACAAGGTCGCTTTCGGGACGCGTGACTTGATGCGGCTGCCCGGCTTCACTAGGTGCGGTGGCCATGTCCCAGATGTTCAAGATCGCCCTTCCTGACGGTTCCGTGCGCGAGGTGGCCGCGGGGTCCACTCCAGCGGATATTGCTGCGGCGATCGGGCCGGGGCTGGCGAAGGCGGCGCTGGCGGCGCGGGTCGACCACGGCCAGGGCGGCGAGTTGCGCGATCTCAACCGGCCGTTCGAGGGCGATGCGAGCCTGGCGCTGGTCACCGCGCGCGACGAGAAGGACGCGCTCGAGCTGTTCCGCCATGACTATGCGCATGTGCTGGCCGAAGCGGTTCAGAATTTGTTTCCGGGAACGCAGATCACCTTCGGGCCGGCGACCGACGACGGCTTCTATTACGACTTCGCGCCCGCGCCGGGGCGGGGAATGTTCACCGAAGAGGAATTGCCCGCCATCGAAGCGGAGATGCGCAAGGTCATCGCGCGTGATGAGCCGCTGGTCCGCGAGGAGTGGGATCGCGAGGATGTGCGGGCGTTCTTCCAGAAGCAGGGCGAGACGTTCAAGGCCGACTGGGTGATGGAGCTGCCGCAAGGCGAG
>JANXUU010000033.1 GCA_025356055.1 Sphingomonas sp.
CCCATACCCCCTCGGCATAGGGCGTCCAGTGTGGGCCATCCCCGAAGTCGAGATTGGCGAGGAAGTGATCGCGGTTGCGGTCCGCCGGAGCGAGGCCGTCGGTCATGTTGCTGAAGACAGCTGAGGGCATCGGGGGTCTCCATCTGCGAGGATGCCTGTCGCGCAGGCGAGCTCAACCTGCGTTGCCGGGCCTTTATTGTCCACTCGCTAAGGCTGGTGCCGCGTCTCGGCCGGTGATTAGCGGACCTGCCGGCGGCGGCGGGAATTCCATCCCGGCAATCGCCGCGCCGGGTGAGCCGCGCGTGACGGCCCCATAAATCGCTCCGCCAACGGGGCTGAAGGTGATTAGCTCGATCAGCAGCAGCGTGCCGATCATCGTCCCGATCCCCCAACGCCATGCGGGATGAACGTGTCCACTGCGTCGGACATCGGCGACGACGCCGGCCAGAGGGAACAACAGCGACGCAGCGAACGTCACTTCCCACGCGAACGGCGGTAAGAAAGGCATCGGCAACAGCCGCCCGAAAGCGGGCCCGAGCAACATCGACATGGCGCAGAAATGCAGCCGGCGATGCCAGTCGGTGCGGCGGCGCATGACGATCGCCGCGCTCGTCAATCCGGCAAAAGCGAAGAGCGACAAGGGGTCGAATACGAGGAAATGTACGGGACGGAAGAAGAACGGCACCTGGCCGCGGCGGATCATCGCCACGGTCACCCAGCAGCCGAGCACGACCATCGCCACGATCCAGCCGGTCGCGATCCAGCCGAGCCGACGGTGAAGGGCCATATTCTTGGTCGCGACAAAAATATTCTGCAGAAGGTAAAGGACCACCCAGCCCATGAACACGGCCGCGTGGGCGTGGACGAGCAGCGGTGAGTGAAAAGTCGAGCGGCCCGCCGCCAGCTGAGTCGAGAAGCCGATGAAAATGAGCAGCGTCATCGCGATTGCCGAGCGAAGGAAAAAGCGCTCGTCTTGCCCCGACGATGAAGGCGGATGGATTGCCAGCGTTGCCATGAATGCCCCCTCAGTTCTGTCGGAAGCCGTAAAGGAAGTCAGCCAACCGCTCAATCGCGCGGAAGGGGACGGCGGCGAGCCAAGTGCGAATAGAGAGTCTCGTTCGTGCCGAACGCCAGTTTCCTCCTTTTCGAGGATCTTGCGCACGGGTTGGCAATATGGCAGCAGGAACAATGCAGTTGCATTGCAGCATCGTTGTCGTTGTCCAGAGTCTCGCTTTCATCCTCGCTACTCCTGGGTCTGCCGCAACGCGCGAACCGAACGAGAAATGGGTCGTAAACTATGCCAACGCGCAATGCGTCGCGTCGCGTAACTATGGCACGGTCGAAAGGCCGCTCGTCCTGGTGCTCAAACCCTCGCCGATAGGCAGCGTCATGCAACTCTCGATGCTCCGCAAGGGAGGAAGCGGCGACGGCCCGGCGGATGAGGCAAGCGGCGAAATCCGTGCCGACCAGGAGCGCCCGATTTCGGTCAGCATTTTGTCGTTCGGTAGCAAGCGCGGCATTCTTTCATCGCGCATCAACCTGACGGCTGATCAATTCGCGGCGGTCCGACGCGCGAGCAAGATCACTATCCGCAACGCGCAGATCAACGAGACGCTGGCGCTGTCTCAGCTCCCCCAATTGATGAAGAGCATCGACGCGTGCGTCGCAGACCTTCAAATCTTCTGGAATATCGCCCCCGACGCGCGGGCAAAGCTGACAAGTCGCGCTGACCCCCACACCTCGTTGGTGGGTATTTTCAGCAGCGACGACTACCCTGGGGTTGCATTGCAGAAACAGGAGGAAGGCGCGGTGGAAATCGTGCTTTTGATCGATGAAAAGGGGGGCATTGCTGAATGCGTCGTCACCCGGACCAGTTCGGTGGCGGCCCTTGACGCCCAAGTCTGCTCAATCATCGCCAAGCGAGCTAAATTCAGCCCAGCGATCGGCGCTGACCAGAAACCAACGAAAGATAGTTATAGCCAGCGCATTGTCTGGAAGACCGCGTCCGGCGGCTAGCTCGGCGCGGTGAGCATAAGCACGCACCATTCGCCTGCGCCGAGTTCGGCGACCGCCATCCCTTGCGCTCCATAGGCCGCGATCACCGCGTCGGCCTGGCTATTAAGCAGCCCGGCGAGGACCAGCGTCGCGCCCGGCATCACGGCATTGGCGAAGATAGGCGCGAGGTCAATCAGCGGGCCGGCGAGGATGTTCGCGATGAGCAGGTCGAACGGCGCGCGGGCGGTGAGGAACGGGTGGTCCATCCCGTCTGCGACGGCGAGGAGCAGTTCGCCGGGGGCATGGCCGATCTTCACCCCGTTGATCGCGGCATTATCCTGACTAACGTCGATCGAGATGGGGTCGATGTCGGTCGCGATCGCCATCGCCCGCGGCCATAGCGCGAGCGCGGCGAAGGCGAGCAGGCCGGTGCCGGTACCGATGTCGGCGATGTTGGCGAAATCCCTGCCGGCCAAAGCCTCCAAAGCCCTCAGGCAGCCTGCGGTGGTGTCATGCTGCCCCGTCCCGAAGGCGAGCCCGGCGTCGATCTCGAACGCCGTCGCGCCGTCGGGGATCGAGCTGCGATGCGTCGGGGTGTGGACGAAGAATCGTCCGGCGCGGATCGGCTCGAGTCCCGCCTGGCTCATCGTCACCCAATCGATTTCGGCAAGATGCTCGATCTCAGGCTCAGCGCTCTTGGCCAGCCGGGTTAGCAGGATCAGCTCCTGCGTCGACGGTTGGGCCTCGAAATAGGCATGCAACCGCCAGTCGTCGGGGCGCGCCGGGTCGGGTTCATCGGCAACCAGCACGGGTGGCTGTTCGTGCATCGCGAACAGTGCGTCGCTGTCGGGCACCGCCTCGGCCTCGGCGCGCGTGCAGGAAAGAGTAACGCGCCAACTCACCGGACAAAGCTCGCCCCGTTGACGTCGATGACCGCGCCGGTCGCGCTCGGCGGGGCGTCGCAGCTCAGCCAGCGGATGACTTCGGCAATTTCGGCCGGTTCGGCGACACGACCGAGCGGGATGTCGGCAAGGACCTGCTCGCCGCCGCGGCTCGACAGATATTCCTCGGCCATTCCGGTCATGACGAACCCCGGGCATACCGCAAACGCGAGGATACCCTCGCTCGCGTAGCCCCGGGCGATCGACTTGGTTATGCCGACCATCCCGGCTTTCGAGGCGGCATATTGCCAATGATGGGGAGAGTCGCCGCGATAGGCGGCACGGCTGGCGACGTTCACGATCCGCCCACCATCTCCCCGGTCGCGATAGTGGTTGAGCGCGAGGCGGCAGAGATCCGCGCTGGCCTGCAAGTTGATGCCGAGCGTCCGGCCCCATACCGCGTGCCACTCGTCGTCGGACGCATCTTCGGCGACGCCTTCGAACACCCCGGCGTTGTTGACGATCACGTCGATCCGTCCGTCCAGTTCGGCGAGTGCCGCTTTCCAAAGCGCGCGCGGGGCGGCGGGATCGACGAAATCAGCTGCGATCAGCCCGCCACCGCCAGCGGTCGAGTGACCCGCGACGCGATGGCCGTGCTCCCGCAAGAGGAGGAGGGTCGCCGCGCCGATGCCACGGCTCGCGCCGGTCAGAAGAATGTTCATCCGCCCCGACTAGCGGGCAGGACTGCTGTTGGGTAGTCGGTACCGTTCTTCGCGGTAAATTACGCCGCAAACTTGGCGACGAACTCGCTGGTGGTCGAGCGGAAGTCGGCGATGTCCTCGGCGAAGCGACCGAAGCCCTGCTCGACCTGGTCGATGTCGCGCGCGACGCTCTCGGTGTCCGAGCGGATCGCGGCGATGGTGGAGCTCATCGAGTCGGCGGCAAGCGCGGTTTCGTCGACCGCAGCGGTGATCATCGTCACCGTCTGCGCCTGCAATTCCATCGCCTGACGGATGCGGTCGGCCGAGTGTTGCACTTCCTCGACCGTCGACTGGATCGAACCGTTGGCGTCGACCGTCTGGCGGGTAGCCTGCTGAATCGCGCTGATCTTGGTGGTGATGTCGTCGGTCGCCCGAGCGGTCTGGCTGGCGAGGCTCTTCACTTCCTGCGCCACGACCGCGAAGCCGCGACCCGCATCACCTGCCCGCGCTGCCTCGATCGTCGCGTTGAGCGCCAGAAGATTAGTCTGCGCGGCAATGTCGCGGATGAGCCCAAGAATCGATTCAATCGCCTCGACGTGACCGGACAGCGCTTCGCTGACCTTTACTGCTTGCTCGGCCTGGCTGCCCGCGCGAGTGGCGACGCCAGCCGCGACCTCGACTTCGGTTCGTGCATCCTCGATGGCGCGAATAAGACCGGCGGCCGTTTGCGCCGCCTCGCGCATGGCAATCGCTGATTGCTCGGCCGCTGCAGCCACTTCACTGGTCTTGCCGAGCATTCCGCGTGCGGAGTTACTGGTCTGCGATGCCTGGTGGCGCAGCTGGTCACTTTCACTGGTGCAACGTTCGACGACGCCGAGCACCTTTTTATTGAACTCGCTAGCTTGGCGCGCCTGGATCGCACCATTCTCAATTCGGGTTAGCGCGAGGCAATGATGGACGAAAACGTCGGTTTCCAGCATGTGCATGGCGTTAAGGATGCCGCAAATACGGATTTGCTCGTCTCGCTCACTTACGGTCGCGAACACCGCCGCGTGCGCAGCTTCGACTTCGCCAGCGATCCCTGCGAGCAGCGTCGACAGGCTGACCCCGGCGGCCATCGCCCGTTCGACATAGTCCTTGGCCGTTTCTGTCCATGCCCTGTTGCCCAGCCGCTCGAACTTTTCGCGAAGATAGGGGAGGATGCGTTCCGCGAGTGTCTCGAGTTGAGAGTCGCTAATCGCTTCTTTCACTTCGTCGGACTGACGATACCGTTCCCAGAATCCTTTCGCGATCATGGACTCCGCAGCGACCAGCAAGCGCCACACATCGGCGGCGCGTTCGGGCAGGTTGCCCGCCGGGTCGAACATGCGCAGCCCCTTGGCGATGTCGTAGCTGAGCCCGCTAGTCGAACGGTTGGCAGTCATGGTCGGTCCCTTTTCTGGTCCTGACCGCTTTGCCCCCGAATGGTTAATAGGCGGTTAGTGGCACTGCTAATCTTGCATCGCGTGGGTCCGCTGCCTAAGCGGGCCCGGCATCTTTTTTCACGTTCAGGCGGACTTTTCCATGCCCCCATCGGCTTCGCGCAACCCCTCCCGGCCTTTGTCGCCGCATCTCACTATCTGGCGCTGGGGTCCGCACATGATCGTCTCGATCCTCCATCGTGCGACGGGCGGGGCCCTGACTGTCGCGGGTCTGGCGCTGCTGTGCTGGTGGCTGATCGCGATCGCTGCGGGGGCGCAGGCCTATGCGACATTCGCCGCGGTCGTAACCAGTCCCCTTGGCTTGCTGGTCCTGATCGGGCTGAGCTGGGCGTTCTTTCAGCATAGTTTTTCGGGCATCCGTCACCTCGTCATGGACATTGGCGCGGGGTTTGAACTCAAAATCAACAAGAGCATGGCGATCGCCACCATCGTCGCCTCGCTGATCGCGACCGCGGTGTTGTGGGTCTATCTTCTGGGAGTGGTACGATGAGCCTTGGCGACAGCAGCACTCCGCTTGGCAAGGTCCGCGGACTGGGCGCGGCGCGCTCGGGCGGCGGGCACTGGATGGAAGAGCGGATCAGTTCCGTCGCTCTGGTGTTGCTGTCGGTGTGGCTGCTTGCCTCGATCCTGATGCTTCCTGCGCTCGACCAGAAGACCCTCTACGAATGGCTCCGCTCGCCGCTCGGCGCAGTGCCGATGACGCTGTTCGTGATCCTCTCGTTCGTCCACGGGCTTGAGGGGATGAAGGTCATCGTCGACGATTATGTTCACGACGAAGGCAACCGCGTCGCGTGTAACATCGTACTTCTGTTTGCCGCGGCTGGCGGGTCGGCTTTCGCCCTGTTCGCGCTGGCGAAGATTGCCTTCGGAGTGGCTTCATGAGCGACGCTTACAAGATTATCGACCATGTCTATGATGTCGTCGTCATTGGCGCCGGTGGCGCCGGTTTGCGCGCGACGATGGGCTCGGCCGAAGCCGGCCTCAAGACCGCCTGCGTGACGAAGGTCTTTCCGACACGCAGCCACACCGTCGCCGCGCAGGGTGGGATCGCCGCCAGCCTGGGCAACATGGGTCCCGACCACTGGACGTGGCACATGTACGATACTGTCAAGGGTTCCGATTGGCTCGGTGACCAGGACGCGATCGAGTATCTGTGCCGCGAGGCACCTGCGGCAGTCTACGAGTTGGAGCACGCCGGGCTGCCGTTTTCGCGCACCGACGAGGGCAAGATCTACCAGCGTGCGTTTGGCGGAATGACCCAGAACATGGGCGAGGGCCCCGCCGCGCAGCGCACCTGCGCCGCGGCCGACCGCACCGGCCACGCGATGCTCCACACGCTCTACCAGCAGAGCCTGAAGTATGACGCTGATTTCTATATCGAATATTTCGCGCTCGACCTGATCATGGAGGAGGGGGTGTGTCGCGGGCTGATCGCGATGTGCCTCGACGACGGGTCAATCCACCGCTTCCGCGCCCAGTCGGTGGTGCTCGCCACCGGCGGCTATGGTCGCTGCTATTTCTCGGCGACCTCGGCGCACACCTGTACCGGCGACGGCAATGCGATGGTGCTTCGCGCCGGCCTTCCGCTGCAGGACATGGAATTTGTCCAGTTTCATCCGACCGGCATCTACGGCGCCGGCGTGCTGATAACCGAAGGCGCACGCGGGGAGGGGGGGTATCTGACCAACTCCGAAGGCGAGCGGTTCATGGAACGCTACGCCCCGTCGGCGAAGGACCTCGCCAGCCGCGACGTCGTGTCACGCTCAATGGCGATGGAAATCCGCGAAGGCCGCGGAGTCGGCGAGAACAAGGACCATATGTTTCTCCATCTCGACCATATCGACCCCAAGATACTCGCCGAGCGCTTGCCCGGCATCTCCGAGACCGCGAAGATCTTCGCCGGGGTCGATCTCACCCGCCAGCCGATTCCGGTTACCCCTACCGTCCACTACAATATGGGCGGAATTCCGACCAACTTCCACGGTGAGGTCGTCACGATTAAAGACGGCAATCCGGACGCGGTCGTCCCAGGCCTGTTCGCGGTCGGCGAGGCGGCGTGCGTCTCGGTCCACGGCGCCAACCGGCTGGGCTCGAACAGCCTGATCGATCTCGTCGTGTTCGGCCGCGCCGCCGGGCATCGCCTCGCCGAGGTGATCAAGCCGCAAGCTGCGCAGAAGCTGCTCGCCAAGGACAGCGCCGATCTCGCGCTCGCCCGGCTCGACAAGTTCCGACATGCCCACGGAAAAACGAAAACTTCCGAAATTCGCGTCGATATGCAGCGCACGATGCAGGCCGACTGCGCGGTATTCCGTGATGATCGGACTCTGACCGAAGGCGTCACAAAGATCGACGCGATCTACCACCGGATGAAGGACGTCAGCGTCACCGATCGCAGCCTGATCTGGAACAGTGACCTGATCGAAACGCTCGAACTCGACAATATGCTGAGCCAGGCGGTGGTCACCATGCACTGCGCCGCAAACCGCAAAGAAAGCCGCGGCGCGCACATGCAGGAGGACTATCCAACGCGCGACGACGCCAATTGGATGAAGCACACGATTGCCTGGTTCGACGGCTGGGGCGGCGAGGGCGGGAAAGTGAAAATCGATTACCGCCCGGTCCACGAATATACGCTCACCGACGATATCGAATATATCAAGCCCAAGGCGAGGGTGTACTGAGTCGGTCCGGAACACCGAAATATGGCCCGCTCGGCAGCGCCGCAGCGGGCTTTTTCGTGGCTGGTAATCGGAACGGATTTGACGGCCAACTGTACGCGACCTAGGATGAGCCGTGCATTAGGAGCGACGAACTGATGAGCGATCCCACCCCAAGCCGCAAATTCCTTCGCGCCTTATTGGTCGGGTTCCTCCTCTCGATACCCATCTTCTCGGTCTGGCTGCTGGTCTATGATCGACAGTCGCAATCGACCGAGGCGCGCGCGTCGATTGCCGCCGGGTGGGGTGGGCCGCAGGTCATCGCCGGACCCGAACTGTCGATCCCGTTCAAGCAGACGGTCAACACCACCGAGCAGGTCAATGGCCAGCCGGTCGCCCGCACCGCGACGATCGACCGCCGCCTGATCCTCGCGCCTAACGGGGTCGACGCGGCGACCAGCATCGCCCCCGAACGCCGGTCACGCTCGATCTACGATGTCGTCATTTATCGCGCGCAGACGAAGGGCCGGGCGATGTTCCAGCTGCCATCGGACCTCACCAAGCTTGGCGTGCAGCCCGGCAGCATCCAACTCGACCGCGCTGAACTCCGCTTCGGCGTGTCCGATGCACGCGGGCTGTCGGGCAATCCCGATGTACGCGCCGGCGGGGCGAAGCTCGCGCTTGGGCCGGGCGGGGGCACTAGCCTCGTCGGTACCGGCTTTTACGCCCCAATAGATTTGACCAAGATCGATCCCGCGCAGCTTGCGGTCGATTTCAGCTTTGTGCTGCGTGGCAACGGCAGCCTCGCCTTCGCACCACGCGCGGGGGACACGGCATGGCACGTTAAATCGACGTGGAGTACCCCGAGTTTCGGCGGCGAGTTCCTCCCCGACCAGCGCAAAGTTGACAGTTCCGGGTTCGATGCGACCTATCGTATCGGCAACCTCGCGCTCGGCCGCTCGCTGTTGTTCGTCGAAGGCACCGAAGAGGCCAGGGCCAATGGTTCGTCGGGGCAGGGGGCACAAGCCGCCGCCATCGCCCTCGTGGAACCCGTCGATCTCTATTCGCAGGTCAACCGCGCGACCAAATGCGGTTTCCTGTTCGTCGGCTTCACGTTCCTCGCCTATTTGCTGTTCGACATCATCGGCGGGGTGCGCGTCGCGACGATCGAATATCTGCTCGCGGGCGCCGGGCTAGTGCTGTTCTTCGTCCTGCTGCTCGCTGTTGCCGAAGTGATCGGCTTCACTTCGGCTTATTTTGTCGCGTCGGCTGCTATCACTGGGCTCAACACCGCTTACTCCGCCGCAGTGCTCAAAAGCTGGCGGCGCGCGGCGGTCATCGGCGCGATCCTCGCCGCGCTCTATGCGGTGCTCTATGTCCTGCTCAGCCTTGACGCCTATTCGCTGCTGATCGGCTCGATCCTGCTCTTCGCAGCGCTCGCCGGGACGATGTACGTCACCCGCCGACTCGACTGGGCGGGATCGAGCGCCGAACCCGCCTGATCCAAGTTGCCGTGGCGGTGAAAGCCGCTACGGCACCAAGTATGACTGACAATAACTCTCCGCCCAAACGCGTCTTTCCGACCTCGAAGGTCGACGCCCAGGCGGCTCGCCATGTCCCCTCGTCGCCACAGACCGAGAGCGCCGCCTACAAGCTGGCTTTCCAGGACACCGAGTTCCTGCTGCGCGAGGATTTACGCCCGGTGCGCTTCCAACTCGAGCTGCTCAAGCCCGAACTGCTGCTCGACGAGGCTAACATCGCCTCGACCTTCGTCTTCTACGGGTCGGCGCGAGTGCCCGAACCGGCGATGGCCGACGAGCTGGTCGAGGCGGCGCGAGGCGAGAAGGCCAAGGCGGTGGCGGAAAGACTCAGAGCCAAGTCGCACTATTACGACGTTGCGCGCGAGCTTGCCCGGCTGGTCAGCCAATATCCGCTCGACGACGAGGGCAAGCGGCATTTCGTTGTCTGCTCGGGCGGCGGGCCGTCGTTCATGGCGGCCGCCAATCGCGGGGCGCAAGATGTTGGCAAGGAGTCGATCGGGCTTAACATCGTCCTCCCCCACGAGCAGCTGCCGAACCCCTACGTCACCCCCGACTTGAGTTTTCAATTCCATTATTTCGCGCTTCGCAAGATGCACTTTCTGCTGCGCGCCCGCGCGGTCGCGGTGTTCCCTGGCGGGTTCGGGACATTCGACGAGATGTTCGAACTGCTGACGCTGATCCAGACTGGCAAGATGCGGCCGATGCCGATCCTGCTGTTCGGCCGCGACTTCTGGAACCGGGTCGTCGATTTCCAAGCACTCGCCGACGAAGGCGTGATCAGCCAGCACGATCTCGATCTGATTACCTGGTGCGACAGCGCCGACGAAGCCTGGGCTGCGGTTCAGGTGCATTATGACGAGGGGCAACAAGAGCGGGACTGATCCCCGCTCGGGGCTACTTCGTCGCGACGCCCTTGGGTCCGGTGAGCTTAGCCGCGCCTTCGCCGCCGACGTTTTTCGAGCCGCCGATCGCTGCCTGCTGCTCGGTGAGCACTGCGGTGTTCGGAGCTTTCTGTGCGCCCGCGCCATTCTTGGCTTCGGCAGCGGCCTTGGCATCGCCCACCGGAGCGCCCGCGGCGGCCTTTGGGTCTTCCTTCGGCGCGGAGGGGAGCGGTTTCGGCGCGTCGCTCTTCGAGTTGAGGTAAGCAATGACGTTGGCGCGTTCCTGCGGATCGGAGAGACCAGCGAAGGTCATTTTGGTACCAGCGGCGAAAGCTTTGGGGCTGTGCAGCCACGCGCCGAGACTGGTCCAATCCCAGTTTCCGCCCTTGCCGCCTAACGCGTCGGACCATGCGAACCCGCGCCCCTTGCCGATGGCGTCGCCAAGCACGCCATAAATATTAGGCCCGAGCGCATTCGCCCCGCCTTTTTCGGCGTTGTGGCATGCGGCGCATTTCTTGAACACGTCTGCGCCCTTTGCCGCGTCGGCGCTGGCGAGGTAGAATTCGATCGGCTTTTCGGCCACCGCGGCGGCTGCGCCTTCCTCGACGACGCCCGCGATCGGGTAGCCCATCTTCTCGGGCCGCTCGTGGTTGAACACCTCGCCGGTGACAATCGACCCGCCCAGCGCGACGATCCCGGCGGCCAGCACAAACATGGCGATGAAATTGCTTCGGTCGTTCATGAAACCTCGTCACGCATGCGGGGGGTTGGTTGCGCCACGCCCTTAAAGCGGCGCCGGGCAATCATCAAGCGGTGAGCCAATGGTCGATTAGCGTGCGCGCGATTGCAAAGGGCGGCGGAGCGATGAAGCACGCGTCCAATTCGCCCGCCATCGCCGCTGCGACTTCGTCCCGGCTGAACCAGCGCGCGTCGTCCAGTTCGGTCGTATCGATGACCAGCTCGTCGCCGAGCGCGCGTGACGTGCAGCCGATCATCAGGCTCGACGGGAAGGGCCATGGCTGGCTCGCGACATAGGTCACGTCGGCAACATGGATACCGGCTTCTTCGTGAAGCTCGCGCGCCACCGCGGCCTCGATCGTCTCGCCGACCTCGACGAACCCGGCAAGCGCCGAATAGCGGCTCGCGGGATAGTGCGGCTGCCGCCCGAGCAGCAACCGCCCGTCATGTTCGGCGAGCATGATCACGACCGGGTCGACGCGCGGGAAATGCTCGGCACCGCAGGTATCGCACTTGCGCGACCAGCCGCCACGCACCGGCTCGGTCGGATGCCCCGAGACCGAACAGAACAAGTGCCGCCGGTGCCAGTTGGCGAGGCTCAGCGCGGCCGCGAACAGCGGCGCGTCGCGTGTCCCAAGCAGTCCCAGCAGCCCGAAGTGAGCGCGTGAATCAACTGGTGTTGAGCCGTTCGGGAACGGCGAAAATCGCGGCAAGTCCCCGTCGAGTCCGAGGAACAGCGGCGCCTCGCCCGGCATGAGTGTAGTCCAGCGCAGTTCGCCCTTGTCGTTCAGCGCGGGCGCGCCATTGGCCCACAGCAACGAGCGCGCCCTAGGATCGCGCGCGAATCGGGCGATCGCCTCGGGATCAGGGCGAAGTGCATCAACGCGGTCTAGCCCCGCGCCGGAAAAAAAGGGTTCAGGCGGCAAACAGGTCACTCCGTCGGACAAGCACCGCCTCGACCGCGCGGCGATAGAGGGTCGGCAGGCCGGCCTCGCTAATCGTGTCGAGCGGCTGCCACCAGCCCTCGCCGACGGGTTTTGCGAGCGCCACGATAGCGAGGTCGAGGGTGAAGTGGGTGAAGCCGTGCGACACTAGGGCCAGCGACGGGGCGGGGGAAGGGGTGTCGCCCCACTCGCCGCCCGGCAACGCCGCCATACCGCCAAGTAGCCCTTTGGCGGGCCGCCTTACCAGCCACAGGTGGCCGTCCCGCTCGCTCCACCATGCGATGCCGAAGCGGTGAGGTCGCAGGCGCCTGATTTTCGGCGCCGGGAACGCTTCAGGCTCACCACTCGCGAACGCTGCACAATGCATCTTCAGCGGACACTCTGCGCAACGGGGCGCTTTGGGGCGGCAGATCGTCGCGCCCAGATCCATTATCGCCTGCGCGAAATCGCCAGCGTCATTGTCCGGCGTAATTCCGTCCGCCAGCGCGCGGATTTCGGACCGAACCTGTGCCACCGGTCGTTCGACCCCGAACAGCCGCGCAACGACTCGCTCGACATTGGTATCGACCACCACCGCGCGCGCGCCGAACGCAATCGCCGCAATCGCCGCCGCAGTGTAGGCGCCCAGCCCGGGCAAGGCGCGCAGCCCCTCCTCGTCGCGCGGAAACCCGCCCCTCGCCGCAACCTCCCGCGCACAGGCGGTCAAATTGCGCGCACGCGCATAATATCCAAGCCCGGCCCATTCATTCAGCACGTCCTCGTCACGCGCTGCCGCCAGCGCCTCGACGTTCGGCCACCGCTCGACGAAGCGCGCGAACCGCGGGACCACCGTCGCGACCGTCGTTTGCTGAAGCATCACCTCGCTCAGCCATACGCGGTACGGGTCTTGCGCCGCCTCGCCCGGCAATGCTCGCCACGGCAGATCCCTCGCGTGGATACGATAATGTTCGAGCAGCGACGAAGCGATGTTGGCGATCACGCGCCGCCTATGGCATGAACGCTCAACATGTCGAAGCGTCCCACCCCGTCCGAAGCTCCGCGCCGTGGCCATGCCCGTGCTGCCGGTGAAATCGCGGGCGATATCAGTGGTATGGCGTTCAAGCGCTTCGGCTTCGTCCAAGGCGCCGTGGTCAGCCGCTGGAAAGAGATTGTCGGCGAGCGTTACGCCCGAGTCTCGACCCCCGAATCGATCCGCTTCCCGTCGGGCAAGAAATCGGGCGGCACGCTCAGCCTCGTTGTCGAGGGCGCGCATGCCCCGCTGATGCAGCACCTTGCGCCAATGATCATTGAAAAGGTCAACCGCTTCTTTGGCTATGAAGCGGTCGCCCGCATCGCCTTCCGCCAGGGCCGCATCGCCGAAACGGTCGCGAAGATTCACCGCCAAGCCCCCGCACCGGTACCGGCCGAACTCGGCGATGGCCTCCGCCTGATCGTCGACGACGAGCTTCGCGCCTGCCTGACGAGCCTCGCCGGCCAGATCGCCGCCACCACCGGCCCGCCGCGCGTCGACATCCCGCAGCCGTTCCCGTCTCTTATGAACCTCCCGAAAGTATCTTGATGAAGCTTGCTCTCTTGCTGATTGCCACCGTTGCGCTGGCGACCCCGGTTTTCGCAAAGCCGCACCCGACTCATGCCGGGAAAGTCGCCGACTGGACCCGCGTCGCCGCCGCCACCCCCGCCGGTTTCGTCATGGGCAATTCCGCCGCGAGAGTGAAGCTGGTCGAATATGGCTCGCTGACCTGTCCCCACTGCCGCCATTTCGACGAGACCGCCGCCGCGCCGCTTGCCACCTATGTCCGCACCGGTCGGGTAAGCTTCGAGTTCCGTCCCTTCATGATCAGCGGCTACGACATTCCCGCGACGCTGACCGCCAGCTGCAACGGCCCGGCGAGCTTCTTTCCGATGATGCGCGCGCTCTACTCGGCCCAGCCCGATTGGGTCGCCAAGATGCAGGCAATCCCGGCCGATCGGCTCGAGGTGATCCGCAAGCTTGTCCCCGCCGAGCAATTCGCCGCGATCGGTACCGCCGCTGGCTTCCCCGCCTTCGGTGCAGCGCACGGTGTCCCCGCCGCCAAAATCTCCGCCTGCCTGCGCGACCCGGCCGCCGCCGAGCGCGTGGTGAAAGTCACCGCCGACGCCTCGAACATCTACCAGGTCCGTGGTACCCCGACTTTCATGATCAATGGCGCCATCGTCGATTACAGCGCCGGCCCGTCGCCCTGGGCAGTCGTCGAAGCCCAGCTCAAATCCTCCCTCGCGAAAGTGAAATGATGAAAAATCTGGCTCTGCTCCTTGCCGCCGGCGCGCTCGCCGCCACCGGTGCCTGCACCAAGAAATCCGGGGAAGCTCCGGCCGCCAATGTCACAAGCAGCGCGCCGACCGTCGCCGTCACTGCGCCGGCAAGCGGCGACTGGACCGAAGCCGTCGCCCCGACAGCGGCTGGTGGCTTCGTGATGGGCAACCCCGACGCCAAGGTAAAGCTGGTAGAATATGGATCGCTAACTTGCCCGCACTGCGCCGCGTTCGACAAGGAAGGCGTGCCGACCTTGCTCGCCAACTACGTCAAGTCGGGCAAGGTTAGTTGGGAATTCCGCAATTTCGTCCGCGATCCCTATGATCTCGCCGCCAGCCTCGTCGCGCGCTGCAACGGCGCGAAAGGCGTGTTCGGCCTGACCCGCGCGATCTACGCTGCTCAGCCCGAATGGGTGGCCAAGCTGCAGGCGGTCCCGCCGGCGCAATCTGAAGCCACCTCGAAACTGCCGCCCGCACAGCAGTTTCCTGCTCTCGCCAGGCTCGCGGGCTTTCCGCAATTCGCGGCGATGCGCGGCGTGCCCGTGGCCAAGACGGACGCGTGTCTTGCCGATACCAAGGAAATCGACCGCCTCGTCCAGATGAACAGCGATGCCGTTTCGCAATATAACGTACCCGGGACGCCGACCTTCCTGATCAATGGCACCGTCGTTCCAGACACCGCGACGTGGGGACTGCTCGAGCCCAAGATCAAGGCGGCGCTAGGCTAGAAACGAGCCTCGGGAGGCATGAAAGGGTGCGAATCAGGCGGTTAAAACTCAGCGGATTCAAGAGTTTTGTCGAGCCTACCGAACTGCGCATCGAGCCCGGCCTTACCGGGGTCGTCGGCCCCAACGGATGCGGCAAGTCGAACTTGCTTGAGGCAATCCGCTGGGTAATGGGTGAGGGCAGCGCGAAGAGCCTGCGCGGCGGCAGCATGGAAGACGTCATCTTCGCCGGCACCGCGAGCCGTCCGTCGCGTGACTTCGCTGAAGTCTCGTTGCTGCTCGACACGAGCGAGGGCGACAGCGAGATCACCCGTCGCATCGAGCGTGGCTCCGGTTCGGCATATCGCATCGATGGCCGCGATGTCCGGGCAAAGGACATTGCGTTGCTGTTCGCCGACGCCGCGACGGGTGCGCATTCCCCCGCGCTCGTGTCGCAGGGCAAGATCGGAGCGGTGATCGCCGCCAAACCCACCGAGCGCCGGATCATGCTCGAGGAAGCAGCGGGGATTTCGGGTCTCCACGTCCGTCGCAAGGACGCCGAGCAGAAGCTTCGCGCGACCGAAGCCAACCTTGCCCGGCTCGACGAGCTCCTCGCCGACCAAGAGGCGCGCGTCGGCCAGCTCCGGCGCCAAGCGCGCGCCGCCGAGCGTTATCGCGCGTCCACCGGGAGGATCCGAATCGCGGAAGCTCGACTGATTTTCGCGCGTTGGGCTGCCGCCGACCACGCCGCGCAAGTTGCGGATGGCGAAGCGAAGGCGACAGCGGGCGAAGTGCAGTCGCTTCAGGAAGCGATGACCCGCGCGCAAATCGCGCAGGAGCATGGCGCCGCCGAAGTCTTGCGCCGCCGTACTGCTACGCAGGAAGCGCGCGACGACGCCCGGAACCTCACCCACGCGCTTGCCACGCTCCGCGCTCGCCGCGACACCGTTGTTCGCCGGCTTGCCGACCTTGAGCAACTCGCCATTGCACTTGCCGCCGAAAACGCGAGAGAGCTGGCGCTTGGCGAAGATGCGGCAAGGGAAATCGCCGCTCTCGGAACCGAACGCGAGGCGATCGAGGCGCGACTCGCCGACGGTGAAAGTGTCGCCGCTCGGATCGCCGCCGACCTGACGACCGCCGAAGCGACGTCGCGTGACGCCGACGCCGCGCTCGCCGGACTGGTTGGCACCGACGCGGCAATGCGCGCTGAACGCCGAGTCGCCGAGGCCTCGCTCGACGCCGCTACGGCGCAGTCAACCCGCGCGAAGACCCAGGCCGCGCGGCTTGCCAGTGAGCAGGCCGCACTCGGGAATGGAGAGGATCATCGCGCCGCACTTGCCTCAGCCGAGGTCCGCGCAGCCGCCGCCGCTATCGCCGCCTCGTCGGCCGAAACCGCGCTCGCGACTGCCGAGTGTGGCCGTACCGCCGCGGTAAAGCAGCGCGATTCCACCGAAACCGGCCTCGCTACCGCTCGCGCGGTGCTTGCCGCTGCCGAGGCCGAGCGATCCACGCTGGCTCGCGCGCTCGACCACGGCCGCACTGGCTCAGCGCTCGCGACTATCGCCGCCGACCCTGGCTTTGAGCGTGCACTCGCCGCCGCGCTCGGCGACGATCTTCGGGCCGACATCGGCGGCAACGGGGCGCGCCGCTGGGAAGGCAGCCAAAGCGGCGACGACCCTTCGCTCGCCCCCGGCGTCAGTCCCTTAACCGCTCACGTCCGCGCGCCGCCCGAACTGCACCGCCGCCTGGCCCAGATTGGAGTTGTCGAGGCCGACGGGGGCCAGCCGCTCGGCCTCGGCCAGCGCCTGGTCACTCGGGACGGGCGGGTCCGCCGCTGGGACGGCTTTGTCGTGACCGGCGGCGGGGCGGCAGAGGCTGATCGACTGGTCCGCGCCAACCGCCTCACCGCGCTAGAAGCTGAGTTGCCTGCGCTCAATGCCTTGGTCGACGCGGCCAGGTTTTCGCGCGACAGCGCCGCCATTGCGGTCGAAACCCACCGCGCCGCCGCCGAACGGGTCCGCGCCGCCGCCGCCTCTGCTGAGCGCGACGCCCGCGTCGCGGCGCGATCTGGCAATGCTGCCATTGCCGCGCTCGAGCGCCTCGAGGCCCAGAGAGTTGCTCTCGCCGAACACCGGCACAATCTTACCGTTCTGCTCACTGCGGCCTCCGCCGCCGTTTCCGCTGCCGATGCGATCCTCGCTGCACTTCGCGAAGCCGCCAGTCTCGGCACCAAAATCGACCTCGCCCGCGACGCCGCGACTCGCGCCGGCGAAGCGGTTGCCGACAAGCGCGCCGAGGCATCCATGCGCGCCCGCGAGGCCGCTGCTGCCCAAGAGCGTCTCGCCACCGCCGCGCGTGAAGCCGGTGACTGGCACCGCCGCGCGTCCGCCGCCGAAACTCGCCTCGCCGAGGCCGCCGACCGAGCCCGCGCGTTTGTAGAAGAACAGGCCGGTCTTGCCCTGCAGCCCGATGCGCTCGCCGAGGAAATTGCCGCTCTCGAAGCCAAATCAACCGCCGTCGAGGCTTTGACGCTCAGCGCCGCTGCCGCCGATTGCGAAGCCGAAGAGGCGCTGGCCGCTATCGTCAAGGCGCTAAACCAGGCCGGCGAAGCCTTCGCCGACGCCCGAGAGCGCCGCGCTGGCGCCGACGCCCGCGCCGAAAACCAGGAACTCCGCCGCCGCGAATATGCTGCGATCAGTGGCGAAAAGTTCGAGTGTTCACCACCGCTGCTCCCCAAACGCCTTGGCTTCAACGCCGCTACTCTCGCCCATCCCGATGAGGAATCAACCGCGCTCGACCGCCTCTCCGCCGAACGCGCGCGCCTCGGTCCGGTCAATCTCGTCGCCGAGACCGAGCTCGCCGAAGTCGAATCCTCTCGTACTATCGCCGCCGCCGAGTGCGACGAGCTTCAGGAAGCAATCCATCGCCTGCGCGGCTCGATCGGCGGCCTCAATCGCGAAGGCCGCACTCGCCTGCTCGACGCCTTCGCCAAGGTCGATACTCATTTCCGCAGCCTGTTCCGAACCTTGTTCGACGGCGGGCAGGCGCATCTCGAACTGCTCGAAAGCGATGACCCGTTCGAAGCCGGGCTCGAGGTCATGGCGCAACCCCCGGGCAAGCGCCTCACCGCGCTGACCCTGCTTTCGGGCGGCGAGCAGGCGCTAACCGCCGTCGCACTGATCTTCGCTTTGTTTCTTACCAATCCAGCGCCCATCTGCGTGCTTGACGAAGTGGATGCCCCGCTCGACGACGCTAATGTCGAGCGCTTCTGCGACCTCCTCGACCGCATGACCGGCGAGACCGACACGCGATACCTCATCGTCACCCACAACGCGGTCACGATGAGCCGCATGCACCGGCTCTTTGGCGTTACGATGATCGAGAAGGGTATCAGCCGCCTCGTTTCGGTCGATCTTCACGCGGCCAAAACGCTGCTGGCCGCCGAATAATTAGGTCAGTAACTCGACCCGCTCGCGGATCCGGGTCAGGTCTCGCACGAACAGCGCCCGTTCCTCGGCGCGTCGCTCCTGTTCGGGGATACGCAAAAGGAAGCTGGGATGGACCGTCACCCAGCACTCGCTCCCGTCGGCGAGCGTCAGCGGGGTGGTGCGCATTCGTGAGATCGTGAGCGTCTTGCCGGTCAGAGATCGCGCCGCGGTCGCTCCGAGCGCCACCGTCACGGCCGGTTGAATTAACCGACGTTCCTGCTCCTGCCACCAGCGGCAGGCGTCGATCTCGCCGGTATCGGGACGGGCGTGGATACGCTTCTTCCCGCGCAGGACGAACTTGAAATGCTTGACCGCGTTGGTGACGTAGGTCGTTGAGCGGACGATTCCTGCCTCTTCCAGCGCGGTGTCGAATATTTGCCCTGCCGGCCCGACAAATGGTCGCCCCGCCAAATCCTCCTGGTCCCCCGGCTGCTCACCGACGAAGATAATCCGCGCATTTAGCGGGCCTTCGCCGAACACGGTCTGGCTGGCGCATTGGTAAAGCTCGCAGCGCGTGCAATGCGCCGCTTCCTCGCGTAGCGCGGCCCAGCTTGCAGCGATATTCCTCGTCGGCTTTGGCATCGCCTCGCTCCGTTCGATCATCGCCGCCTCGCGTTTCTGTGCGCCCGCGATCAACCCCGCGATCAGCGCGGTCTCGGGCATGTTCTTCCAGTACTTCTTCGGCATTTCCTTGGTCATTGCCTTGATTTTGACGCGCGCCGGATTGAAGATTGACGCGTAATAGGTTTTCCACGTCTCTTCGACCGGATCGCCTTGAGGAGTGCCGGCGCGCTCTGCACCTGGACTTTCGGAGAGCGTCTCCCCGTCCCAATGGATGCAAAGCGCGGGCGTCAGGATCGACCACCGCATTGTCGTGAACCGCCGCATGAAAAAGCCGGCGGTCTGGCGGACGATGTAATGATCGGGCTCAAACCACGCGATAAACCGGCTGTCACCGTCTTCCTCAATTTCGCGGAATCGGACGAAGGCGTGCATCTTGTGAACGTCACGTCGAACTTCTTTGGCGAGTCTTTCGATTCTATGGACCAGTGGATCGGCTCGATCCTCCAGCGCCTGCTTGTTTGACCGAAGCTTGAGCAGCAGCGCGTAGAGCAGCGAAAAGCGTTCCCGGTCGGTGTGACAGATGGCCGATTTGGCGAGGTCGACGAATGAACGTGGCACGGCAAAGCTTGGGCCGGGTGGGGGCGGGGGCGTGTCGCCGCCGAACAGGTCGGGCTCGCCACCCGCGACGGTCCACACCACCGCGTGCGCCGGAACGCCCGATTCAGCGAGCCCGCGCGCCGCGTCGCGCCACGCCTCGAAGTCATCTTCGGCGGGTAGCGTGATCCGCAGCGCATCGATCATCGGGCCCTCACGAAGAATGGCGGATCAACCCCTTAAGCCGCAAACAGCTCCATCTGCTCCGCCTTGGGCGCGACCAGGGCCCTCAGATCGGCACGGTCGGTAAGCAGCGTGGGGCGCCAATCACCAGTGACGATGAACGGTCGCATCTTGGCAATCGACACCGTTAGCCGCGCGACATCGTCGAGCATGATCGTCCGCCACCGCCGCGACTTGAGGATGCGCCCGACGGACTTAGTCCCGAGCCCCGGAACGCGCAGCAGCATCTCTCGAGGCGCGCGGTTGAGATCGACCGGAAAATTCTCGCGAAACTTGAGCGCCCAGGCGAGCTTGGGATCGATGTCGAGCGGCAGCATCCCGTCCGCCCCGGTCGTCGACACCACTTCCTTGGGCGTAAAGCCATAAAAGCGCATCAACCAGTCGGACTGGTACAGCCGATGCTCGCGTATCAGCGGCGGGCGTTTGAGCGGGAGCACTGCGCTTGGGCTCGGGATCGGCGAAAAGGCGGAATAGTAAACCCGACGAAGCCCGAACCGATCGTAAAGCTGGCTCGCCCGCCCGACGATGTCACCGTCGTTCGCGGCGTCCGCGCCAATGATCATCTGCGTCGACTGGCCCGCCGGAGCGAATTTCGGTGCCGACTTGAAATGTTTCAGATTATCCTTCGCCTCGACGATCGACGCCTTCATTTCCGCCATTGCCCCCTCGATCTGGCTCTCGGACTTCTCAGGCGCGAGCCGCTCGAGCCCGGCGCGGGTCGGCAGTTCGACGTTGATCGAGACGCGGTCGGCATGGAGTCCAGCCAGCCGAACCAGCTCGGGGTCGGCGTCGGGGATGGTCTTTAAGTGGATATAGCCGCGAAAATCATGATCCTCGCGAAGGCTTCGCGCCACCTCGACGAGCTGCTCCATCGTGTAATTTGACGAGGCAATGATGCCCGACGACAGGAACAATCCCTCGATGTAATTTCGCTTGTAGAAAGCAATCGTCAGATTGACGACTTCCTGAGCCGTGAATCGGGCTCGGCGCACGTCTGAGCTTTTGCGATTGATGCAATAATGACAGTCGAAGATGCAGCTATTGGTCAGCAAAATCTTGAGCAGCGAAATGCATCGGCCGTCGGGCGCATAGGCGTGGCAGATACCCATCCCCTCGGTCGATCCGATGCCCTTACCGCCGCGGCTGTCTCGTTTCGACGTCCCCGAACTCGCACAGGACGCATCATATTTTGCCGCATCGGCGAGGATCGCAAGTTTTTCGCGCGTGTCGAGCTGGGCCATGAGTTCACTCTATGTTCGCATGCACCATTTGTCCATAGTCGATCAAAATCAGGCAGTTGCGATCGGCGCCTCGATATCGGCTCAAATGGGCAACAAGTCCGTTTCAGGGGCGATCTTCATGCGGTCGGCGACGAGCAGCTTGAAACCGATGAACGAGATCAGCCCGACCCCGGCGCTGGCGACATGGATCAGCCAGAAGGTCGGGGTCGGCAGGCTCGAATAGAGCCCGCCGATTTTGCCGACCAGCGCATTGGCCATGAAGAAGGCGAGATAATAGAGCCCGATCACGGTCGAGTTGATCGACTTGGGCGCCACCTTCGAGAACAGCGCGAGGCTGACCGACAGGAGATGCGCGAAGCCGATGCTGTTAAGCAAATGGAACAGGAACGGCCACAACAAGCCGATCTTGCCCCCCGCCGGCTGCGACCAGGCGGCGATGACGAGGCACATGCCCGCGGCTATCGAAAACAGGCTGCCGATAATCATCTTGCTAAGCTCGTCGGGCTCGGTCCGGCTGAGACTCCACCATTTCCAGAACGCCGCGACCGCGACCAGCATCGAAAAGCTGAGGATCGCGTCGAGCGTGATCAGCCAGCTGCTCGGCAGCGTCATGCCGCCAAAGGTGAGCTGAAAATGCTGATCGCCCCAGATGAGATAGGCATTGAAAATCTCCTGGTTGGTCAGCAGCGAAATGGCGAGCATCGGGATGAGGATGACCAGCGCGATCACCCGACCCCACTCGGCACGCGTCAGCTTGGCGCGCGGCGCGGCGCTGGCGCGGTCGGCGGCGCTCGCGCGGCCATCATCGGCGGGAAGCCAGCGGCTGCCCGACAAATAGATGATCAGCCCGGCGACCATCACCACTCCGGCCGCGCCGAAGCCCCAATGCCAGCCGACCTTCTCGCCCAGCGTCCCCGACACCAGCGGCGCGGCGATGACACTGACGTTGATCGCGATGTAGAAGATCTGGAACGCCATTGCGCGGCGCAGGTCATTCGGCCCGTACAGCGCCCCGACCTGGCTCGCGATGTTCCCCTTGAACAGCCCGACGCCAATCACCAGCGCAAGCAACGCGACGAGGAAGCTGCCCTCGAAAGCCATCAGAAAATGGCCGATCGCCATCGCGATCCCGCCGGCGATCAGCGTCGCCTTTCGCCCGAACAGCTTGTCGGCGATGATGCCACCGAGGATCGGGGTCGCGTAAACCAGCGAAGTATATGTTCCAAAAATGGCCGAAGCGAGCGGCTGTCCCGTCAGTCCGGGAAAGAAGGTCGCGTTGAGCCACGCCAGTCCGGCGACATGTTCGACATGGCCCGGGAGCAGCAGATATTTGACCATGTAGAGCACCAGCAGCGTCTGCATGGAATAATAGGAAAAGCGCTCGCACCCTTCGGTGAAGGCAAGATAGCCCAAACCCCTGGGGTGACCGAGGAAGGCACGGTCGCCCTCCTGTTTGAAATCTGGAGTGGCGTCTGCAATGGTCATCGTCGCAGACGTAATGCATCGTAAGCGCGGCGCCAGTCCCCCGTCACGCCCTGCTTGCCTGCTGCGCCGAAAACCGGGTTTGGGCCGACACGGACTTGCGCCCGCCGCCACCCCAGTTAGGTTGATCTCGACCTAGGGGGGAATATTCATGCGTAACATCCTGATTGCACTGGCCGTCACCACGATATTGGCCGCGCCCGCCGCCGCGACGCCTGCCGACGGCCAGTCCTTCCAGCAGCTGATGGACGATTATTGGGCAACGCTCCTGCGCGAATCTCCGATTGCCGCGAGCCAGGCGGGCGTCACCACTTATGACTCCAAGCTCGATGAGGTCGGGACCGCCGCGATGGACCGCCAGGCAGCGGAGGCGACGGCGCTCCTCGCCCGACTGAATGCTATCCCCGCCGCCGGCCTCGACCCCGCCAATCAGGCCAACCGCGCCATTCTCAAGCGTCAGCTCGAAGGCGCGATCGAGGGCAATCGCTTCGGCCAGCGGCAACTCCTCTATTCGACGCTCGGCAGCTATCACAACACGCTCGCCGGGCTCGCCGAGCAGCTGCCGTTCCGCACCCGCGCCAATTACGACAATTGGCTCGCCCGCCTCGCCCTGATCCCCGAGCGGATGCGCGCCTACACCGACCTCAGCGTCGCCGCCGCGCGCCAGGGCTACGTCCAGCCGTGCGTGACGATGACCGGGTTCGAGAGCTCGATCACCGGCGTGATCGCCGCCGACCCTGTCAAATCACGTTTCTATCTGCCCTTCGCCGCCGCGCGCCCCGCTGCCATTGCGGACGCCGATTGGACCGCGATGCAGGCGCGCGCACGCGACCTGATAGCAAGCCGTATCAACCCCGGCTACCAGGCGTTCGACGACGCCTATATCCGCGATATCAAGGGCAAGTGCCGCGCCTTGGTCGGCGCTTCGGCGCTGCCCGGCGGCGGCGCCTATTATGCCTACCAGGTGCGCCAGCAGACCACGACCGACCTCACGCCAGACGCGATCCACCGCATCGGCCTTGGCGAAGTCGCCCGGATCCGCGCCGAGATGGTCGCCCTCGCCACCAAATCCGGCTTCGCCACCCGCGAGGCGATGATCGCCGAGATGCGCTCCAATCCTAAATATTTCGCGCGCACGCCGGGCGAGTTGATGGCCGCCGCCGCGCTGCAAGCCAAGACGATCGACGGCAAGATGCCGAGCCTGTTCACCCGGCTGCCGCGCCTCCCCTATGGCGTGCGCGAGATCCCCGCCGAGACCGCTGCTGGCAACACCACCGCTTATTATCAGCCGGGCAGCCCCGACGCGGGGATCGCCGGGACCTATTACGTCAACACCTCAAAGCTCGACCAGCGCCCGTTGTGGGAGCTCCCCGCGCTTACCGTCCACGAAGCGGTTCCGGGACACCACATGCAGATCGCACTCCAGCAGGAGCTCGAGATGCCCGCCTGGCGCAAATATACCGCCTTCTTTACCGCCTTCGTTGAAGGCTGGGGGCTCTATTCCGAGCGTCTCGGGATCGAGCTCGGTATTTACGACACCCCCGAAAAGAACATGGGCCGGCTAAGCTACGAAATGTGGCGTGCGTGCCGCTTGGTCGTCGATACCGGACTCCACTCCAAGGGTTGGAGCAAGGCTCAGGCGGTCGCGTATATGAAGGACAACACCGCGCTGACCGAAGCCAACATCGACGCAGAGGTGAACCGTTATATCTCTAATCCCGGCCAGGCGCTCGCCTATAAACTTGGCGAACTCAAAATTCGAGAGCTTCGCGCCCGCGCCGAAACGGCGCTCGGCCCCAAGTTCGACCTTCGCCGCTTTCACGACGCGGTGCTGGGGCAGGGCGCGGTCCCGCTCGACGCACTGGAAGCGCAGATTGATGCGTGGATCGCGGCGGAGAAACTGCGCGCCTGACTTACTTCGGCGGCACGGTGTCGCCGCTGACATCTGACGCCCGGGCGGTGGCCGCGTCGTGGATTTCCTGCAGCGCGCAACCGGTATAGCCCGCCGGCCCGACCGCAGAACAGCTCTGCGGCCCGGTCAATCCCTGACGAGCGAACACCCGCGACTGATTAACCCAGCTGTTGCGGCTCTGCGGCGGGCCCGACGAGCGCAGCTTGGGCGGAATGCGAAAGCGCTCGGACTCGGGTCGATGGGTACAGACGAAGATTTCGCCATCAGTCGAGCGCGGGCAGGGGTCGGTACCATAGACGAGAATCTCAGAATTGCGGCTTTGTGCGACTGCGGGCAGCGGCCAGACGGCTACCGATCCGGCAAGCAGGCCAAGCGCGGCGCCAAGGCTGAGGCTCTTCATGAAAAATCCTTTCATCGTCTCAACGGCCGAGCCGCAAGACCGGTTGCTCAAATTCGCTTCGACAGGCCGATCGCCACCCGGCATCCGGCACGGATCGCCGCAGTCAGCAGCGGATAACCCGCCGCATCGGCCGCGCCATGCGCGCGCGCGGTGTCGCGGTGCTCGAGCTCTTCTGCCTGGAAATCTTCGATGTCGGCAGTAAGTTCGGGATCGCTGTCGCCAAGCTCCACCAGTTGATCGGCATAGTGGCGGTCGATCTCGGTCTCGACCGCCTCGGTGCAGGCCATCGCTGCCTGCTCGGACATCAGCGCGGTCGCCGCCCCAAGGGCGAAGCCGGCGACGTTCCACAGCGGCTGGAGCAAGGTCGGCCGCACCCGCCGCTCAGCCAGTAATTCGTTGAAGCGGTCGAGATGGCGCTGCTCCTGGGAAGCCATCCGAGCGACGAGGTGCGATGCCGCAGTGCCGCGCCCGAGCACCGCCATCTGCCCCGCGTAAATCCGCGTCGCGCCATATTCGCCCGCTTGGTTGACGCGAAGCATCGCCGCGGCGTCGATCTTGCGGTCGCCAGGAGTCCAGCGGCTCATGCTCGCCGCCCCCGCACGAGCAGCATCGCCACGATCGCCGCCGAGGGAAGTGAAATAAGAGCGTTCCACGCCGCCAGCGACAGTCCGAGGAAGCGCCACTGAACCTGGTCGCACTGGATCAGCGGGACCTCCATGATCTGCTTGAACACGTCCGCCGTGCTTCCGCCGGTCGTCATCGTCGAGCAACTGGTGAAGCCCTGGAACACATGCGCCTCCACGCCAGCGTGATAAACTCCGATGGCCCCCGACACGGCGATGCCGAGTGCCGCCAGCGCCACGAGCGCACGTGCGCGCAGGTCGCTCGATGCGAACAGGAACGACGCCGCAGCCAGCACGATACCCGCGCCGTGCGGATAACGCTGCCACCAGCACATTTCGCATGGCCACAGCCCCCCGACATATTGCGAGAACAACGCCCCGCCAAGCAGCCCGAGCGGCACCACCAACGCAATCAGTCGCGCTGCTTGGTTTGCCGGCACCGCAGTCCGCGCCGCTGCCCGATTGATCGTTGCCGCGTTCACCCTACTTCGCCGCGACCTTGGCGGCCGGCCCCGCAGCCAACCGCTTGAGCGTCTTCAGCGCATAATCGAGCTGGAAATCCTTTACCCCCTGCGCCTTCAGCTGATCGGCGGTCGCGGTGAAGCGCGGATCCGGCGTCGTGTCGCTCTCGAGCAGCGCGTCGTCGACCTTTGACTGCCCGAGCAGATGCTTGCGCAGATCGGCCTCGCGCAGCCGCGGACGGTCCTTGTAGTCCGGATCACTCAACTGCGGCACGATAATGTCAGGATCAATTCCGCCGGCCTGCACCGATCGGCCAGAGGGCGTATAGTAACGCGCGGTGGTTAGCCGAAGCACGCTCGACGCGCTCATCGGCATGACCGTCTGGACGCTGCCCTTGCCAAAGCTGCGCTCGCCCATGACGAGCGCGCGGCGCTGGTCCTGAAGCGCTCCGGCGACGATCTCCGCCGCCGACGCCGTTCCGGCATCGACCAGCACAACCACCGGCAGTCCGTGCGCGAGGTCGCCCGGATGCGCATAAAAGCGCTCGATGTCGGTCTTCTCGCGCCCGCGCTCGGAGACGATCTCGCCATGGTCGAGGAAGGCATCGCTGACCGACACCGCCTGGTCGAGCAGCCCGCCCGGATTTGAGCGCAAGTCGACGACATAACCCAGTGGGTGCCCGCCGGTCGCCGTGTCGATCGATTTCAGCGCGCTTTCGGTCGCCGCCCCGGTCTGCGCCGAGAAGCCGTTGATGTTGATATAGCCAATCTGGTCCTTGACCTCCCACTTGACCGGCTTGAGCTCAATCTTCTCGCGCACCAGAGAAACGTCGAACGGCTTGTCGCGGCCCGGGCGGACGATGGTCAGCTTGATCTTGCTTCCCGCCTCGCCGCGCATCTTCTCGACCGCCTCGTCGAGCGTCGATCCGTAGAGCAGCACGCCGTCCAGGTGGGTGATATAGTCGCCCGACTTGAGCCCCGCGCGCCATGCTGGCGTATCCTCGGTCGGGGCGACGATCTTGACCGCGCCGTCCTCGGTCGAGACGGTGATGCCGAGCCCGCCATAATTGCCGTCGGTCGTGGCCTTGGTCTGCTGGAAATCGGCCCCTTCCGCATAAGCCGAATGCGGGTCGAGCGCGGCGAGCATGCCGTCGATCGCACCCTTAATCAGAACATGATCGTCGGTCTTGTCGACATATTGCGAGCGCACCCGCTGGAACACGCTCATGAACGTCTCCAGCTCCTTGTAAGTGTCGGTATCGGCGGCGGCGAGCTGGCTCGTCGTGGCCGGGATCAAGGCGAGCGCGCCGACCAGCGCGAGCGGGGGAAGGAGCTTGGCGAAGCGCATCGAACACCTTTTTAAGCGAATAGACCAGCGACTCTAGCCGCCTTTGGGAGGGTTGGACAGCATCGTAGATGAAGCAGCGATGAAGGCGGGCGACACAGCGGTCCCGCCGCGGGTCAGATCGACCTCGACCGGCCCAAGCGCGCGCCCGAGCGGATCGCCGTGCCGGACGACGCTGCCCTTGGCCAGAGCCGTGCCCGCGTTGACGATCAGCGAAATCCACCCGCCGCCGTGATCGATGATAACGACGCCGTCTGATCGCCGATAGGGGCCGGCGAATACGATGGTCCCGTCGGCCGGGACGACCAGCGCCGCCCCGCGACGGTTGGCGAAGCTCAGCCCGCGAGAACGTATGCCGTTGGCGTCGACCGTCCCCAGACCCGCTCGGACCGGTGCGTCGAGCGGCAACTGGTAGGCGATCGGGGGAAGTGCAGCGCCGCGTTCGCCCGGAATCGGTCGCTCCGGAACGGGATTGAGCATCGCCAGCTCGCGCGCTGCCGACATCGCACTTTGGCGACGCGCTGCTTCTCCACCAAGTGCAGCCAGGACTTCGCCTCCGGCCAACGTCTCGTCGCCAGCGCCGAGCGCTTGACCGGCAAAGGCCGATTGCCGCGCCAGCGCGCGCTGTTCGAGTTCGGCAAATTTGGTGCGCTTGATGTCCAGCCCGGCCCGCTCCGTTGCCAGCCGGTCCCGCGCCGCCGCCGCCGCCACGGTCGCCCTCCGCGCCGCCTCCAGCTCGCCCGTCAGCGCGGCGGTCCGCGCGCGGATCGCGGGCATCGTCGCATCGAGCAGTGCCCGCACGCGCACGAACTCCTCGGTCGATCCGTCGGATAGAGCCAGAAGCGGCGGCCGCCGACCCATCGTCACCAATCCCGCCAGCAGCCCCGCGATCGGCGCCTGTCGCTCACTCAGCCGTGCCTGTCTGACGCCGAGATCGGCCCTCGCGAAATTCAGTTCGACTTCCGCCGCGCCAATCCGCGCCTCGGCCCCGGCAATCGCCGCCGCCGCCGCGCGCTGCTCTCCCGCCAGCCGCCCGGCCTCGTTCCCGGCGTGCGACGCGGCCTCGTTGAGCCGCGCCTCCTCTGCCGCCGCCCGCGCCACCTCGGCTCGAGCCGAAACCAATGTCTGTTCAGGCGATGGCGACGAAGGTCCCACCGCGCCCAGCAACGGCGCGGCGACGATCATCACGGCAAAAGCGAGCAGGCGGCGCATTGCGCTACCCATCGCGATGATAGGGGTGGTTCGCAAGGATCGATGTCGTTCGGAACAATTGCTCGGCAAGCATCGCGCGCACGAGCAAATGCGGCCAGGTCGCCGGCCCGAACGACAGCAGCAGGTCGGCCTCGGCGCGGCCCGCCTCGCCGTGCCCGTCCGCCGCCCCGATCAGGAAACGTGCCTCGCGCTTGCCCCCGTCACGCCAGCCCTCGAGCTTCTTCGCCAGCGCCATCGAGTTCATCGCCTCGCCACGCTCGTCGAGCGCAATGGTAACGCTGTTGGGCGAGGCGGGTAGAATCGTGCCGCCACGATCGGGAAGCTCGGTTACCTTCGTCGGCCAGGCAATGCGTTTTAGGTACCGCTCGACCAGTTCGGCCTCGCTCGACCGCCCGATCTTGCCCCGCGCGATGATGTGCAGCAGCACCTAGTGTGCCGTCGCAAAGGCGTCGTAGATCGCCCGCGAAGCGCGCGCGATGATCGCCGACCGATTGGCCCCGCCGCCGCGAGTGAACACGGCCACCGCGATGCGCCGCCCGCCGCCAAGCTCGATCAGTCCGATGTCATCGGTAATCGTCGAAAACGTGCCGGTCTTGTGCTCAACGATGGTGCCTGCGGAGAGCAACCCCTTGATCCGGTTGGCGCCGGTCAGGCAGCGCCCCATCGCCGCGATCAGCCAGTCGCGACTCGCCGGGCGCAACAGATCACCCTTGTCGAGCCGCGCGAGCAACTTCGTGAAGCCGTCGGGTGTCGCCGTGTCACGCTGATCCTTGTCGAAGGCGGCGACCGTTGCGAGATCGGCTCCGTCGTCATCGCTTTCGCCAGTCGAGCCGGGTGTCACCGGATCCCAGCGGCGCACCGCCTCAGCAGGGGTTTGCCCCGCGGTCACAGCAACCCCGCGCCGGTCGACCAGCAATTGCGCGATGCTGCGGTCGATACGGATTCCGCTCAAATGGTTGCGCTCCAGCCATTTCTCGACTGTCGCCGGGCCGCCGAGCCTGGCGAGGAGCACGTCGGTCGCAGTGTTGTCACTGCGCGTCAGCATCAGCTCGATGAGGTTGGCGGCGGACAGCGTGACGCCGGAGTGCGGCGCGAAAAAGACAATCCCGTCGGCGCGCAGCCGAAGTCGGTCATCGACCGCGATCATGTCGGACAGCTTGGCCCGCCCGGCATCGACCTCGGCAAGGTAGGTCGCGGCGATCGCCATCTTGACCGTGCTCGCCATCGGGAAAGGTCGGTCGCCATTGACGCTCACCCGCCGACCCGTCGCCACGTCGATCGCCGAAATCCCGACATCGCCCGCCGGCACCTTTGCAATTTCTTCGAGCCGGTGCTGGAGATTGGCGTCCCGCGCATCGGCCGCCTGGTCGGTCAAGTGAAGTGGCGCGACCGGCTGAAATACCGCCGCCGGGGCCGACTGCAGCGCCAGCGCGACAATCGCACCAAGCACCGCCGCTATCACCTAGGCCGCGCCGAGCTTGGCGTCCTTCTCGTCGCCAAACGCCCACATCCGCTCGAGATTGTAGAAGCTGCGCACTTCGGGGCGGAACAGATGGACGATGACGTCGTCAGCGTCGATCAGCACCCAGTCGGCGACGGGCAGCCCTTCGATTCGAACGATCTTGCCGAACTCTTCCTTGATTTTCGCCGCAAGCTTGGTCGCCATCGACGCCACTTGGCGCGACGAGCGGCCGCTGGCGATGACCATGTGATCGGCGATGGCGGACTTGCCCGCGAGCGGGATCGACAGCGCTTCGACCGCCTGATCGTCGTCGAGGCTTTTCATGATCAGTGCGTGCAGCGCATCGACGTCAACGGGGTCCTTGGCGACCTTGGACGAGATCGCGGCAGTCGCGGGAAGGGGGTCGGTCAAATAAGCTCCTGTGGGGCACGACGCGACGCCGGTTGAGCAAAGCGCAGGTGCCAGTCGGGGTCGAGCGCGCGAAGGCGGGTTGCGGAGGTCGGGTCGGGGGGCAGGCGAAGCAGGCTAATCGCCGGTGCGCTCCAATTCGTCCAACTCCGTGCCGTGGCGGCGGGGTGGACGAACCGCCGCAGCCAGCCCATCGCGCGAGCCGCGCGGGCGTCACCCTCATACCCCGGGCGCGACAGCACCGCAATCGGGATGGTGCCCGCCAGCCTGCGCCATGATTTCCACTGATGAAATTGGGCCACAGTGTCGGCCCCCATCAGCCAGATGAAGCGGTCGGCGGGATAGCGGCGCACGATCGCCGTGACCGTGTCGACCGTGAACCGAGTGCCCAGCCGCACCTCGATATTGCTCACCCTGATCCGCGTTCCACGCGCCATCGCCCGCGCCGTCGCTAGGCGGGCAGGGTAGGGGGCCATGCCTTTCGCCGCCTTCAACGGATTGCCCGGCGATACCAGCCACCACAACTCGTCAAGCCCGAGCGCTTGCATCGCGGCCAGGCTAATCCGCCGATGCCCGCGATGCGCCGGATTGAAGCTCCCGCCGAGAAGGCCGATGCGTTTCAAGGTGCTTCGTCCGCGCTCTGCCAATCTTCTCGATCGTGGCGGATGCGCAGGATAAAGACCCTGTCTTCCTCGACTCGATAAAGCACTGCGTAGGGTGAGCGAGCAATCTTCTTGCGCCGGACCAGCTCAGTCGCGACGGGGGCCATCAGCGGGAAGTCCTGAAGTCGAGCCATCGCTCCCCTGATTTTCTTCAGCTGGTCGATAGAAATCGTTGGGGATGCGTTGGCCTGGAGCCAGTCGCGGATCCGGTCGATGTCGAGATCGGCCTGGCGCGAGACGACCAGCCTCAGGGGATTTTGCTTTCAAGTTCTGCAATCCAGCGATCGAGTTTGGCCAGCACGACATCGCCATCGATCAACGGGTTATTTGCTGCTGAAACGATCCCTTCTTGGATGAATGCCTGCAGCTCAGCTTCGGCCTCCGCCGCGCGCTTGATGGCCTTCGCCGCAAACCACGAGCGGCTGCGTCCTTGTGCCTTCGAAACGCGATCGACGAGCGCGAGGGTCTCGGGATCGAGTCGGGTGGTGATTACGGAAGAGGCCATGCCCACTATGTATCACTTGTATACAAGCGACTCAACGGGCGAGCAGCATCACTCCCACTCGATCGTCCCCGGCGGCTTCGAGGTGTAATCATAAACCACGCGGTTGATCCCCGCGACCTCGTTGACGATCCGCGTCGCGACACGCGACAGGAACGCCGATTCGAATGGATAGACGTCGGCCGTCATTCCATCGACGCTGGTAACTGCCCGCAGCCCGCAGACATTGTCATAGGTCCGCGCGTCGCCCATCACCCCGACCGTGCGCACCGGCAGCAGCACTGCGAACGCCTGCCAGATCGCGTCGTAAAGCCCGGCATTGCGGATTTCTTCGAGGTAGATGGTGTCGGCCTTGCGCAGGATGTCACACCGCTCCTTGGTCACTTTGCCCGGAATGCGAATGGCGAGGCCGGGCCCCGGAAACGGATGGCGCGCGACGAACGCCTCGGGCAGCCCCAATTCGCGCCCCAGCACCCGCACCTCGTCCTTGAACAACTCGCGCAGCGGCTCGACCAGCGTCATCTTCATCGTCTCGGGCAGCCCCCCGACGTTGTGATGGCTCTTGATCGTCACCGACGGCCCCCCGGTGAAGCTGACGCTCTCGATCACGTCGGGGTAGAGCGTTCCCTGCGCGAGGAAATCCGCCCCGCCGATTTTTCTCGCTTCCTCGTCGAACACGTCGATGAAGGTTGCGCCGATGAATTTGCGCTTGGCCTCGGGGTCGGTGACCCCCGCCAGCCCCGACAGGAACAGCTCCTCGACATCGACATGGACCAGCGGGATGTTGAACGATCCGCGGAACAGCCCGACGACCTGCTCGGCCTCACCGGCGCGCATCAATCCATGGTCGACGAACACGCATGTCAACTGATCCCCGATCGCCTCGTGGATCAGCACCGCCGCAACCGCCGAATCGACCCCGCCCGACAGTCCGCAGATGACCTTGCCCGTCCCGACCTGCGCGCGGATTTCGGCGATCTTGGCGTCGCGATAGGCCGCCATCGTCCACTCGCCCGAACAGCCGCAGATATGCCGCGCGAAATTGGCCAGCAGCTTGCCGCCGTCGGGAGTGTGTACCACCTCGGGGTGGAACATCATCGAATAGAAGCGCCGCGCCTCGTCGGTCGCGATCGCATAAGGCGCACCTTCGGACCTTGCCACGATCGCGAAGCCTTGCGGAAGCTGCTCGACCCGGTCACCGTGGCTCATCCACACCTGATGCGTCTCGCCGAGCGACCACAGCCCGTCGAACAGCGCCGAATCGCCAACCACCTCGATGTAGGCGCGCCCGAACTCCTTGCTGTCCGACGTCGCGACGACCCCGCCAAGCTGATGCGCCATGGTCTGCTGGCCATAGCAGATCGCGAGTATGGGGAGCCCCTGATCGAAGAAATGCTGCGGCGCGCGCGGGCTGTCCGCCCACATCACCGACGACGGCCCGCCCGACAGGATAATGCCGCGTGGCCGCAGCCGCTCAAACGCCTCGTTCGCCGCGTTGAACGGGGCGATCTCGCAATAAACCCCCGCCTCGCGCACCCGCCGCGCGATCAGCTGGGTCACCTGGCTGCCGAAATCGACGATCAGAATCGTGTCGCCAAAAACTTCGGACGGCTTGGTCGTCATGGTGGCTCCGGCGCGCAAAAAGAATGCGCGCGACCCCTAAGAGCCGCGCGCATCCCTGTCCACAAAATGGCCGCGCCTTAGTAGCCGCGGTAGCCGTTGTTATAGCCGTAGTTGCCGCGGTTGCGGTCGATCTGGAGGTCGATCACGCGGCCCGAATAGTCCACCTTGCAGGTAAAGCTCAGGCTCGGCGCGCCATAACCGCTGCTGTTATAGCCATTCCCGCCATAACCTCCGCCATAACCGCCGCCGTAGCCGCCGTTATAACCACCACCATATCCGCTCATGGTCGAGATCACGCCATGAACGCGAAGCGCGCCATTGTTGCGCGCCTCAATGTTGGTGATCCCCGACACGCGGCCGCCCTGACCATAGCTTTGATTGCCGTAGCCACTGCCATAGCCGCCGCCGTAGCCGCCACCATAGCCGCCGCCGTAACTGCCGCCACCATTCAGGCGAGCCTCGACTGCGCCGGAACACTGGTTGACCGCAACGTTCGCCTGAATGTTCTGGCCGCGATACCCGTACGACTGGCCATAGCCGTAATTGCCATACTGGTAGCCGCCATACTGGGTTGCAGAAATAACGCTGTTAATAATCTGGCCAACGGCGTTGCCCGGATTATTATTCTGATAGCCGTAATTATTGCCATAGCCCGGGTAATATTGCGCTGCTGCAGGGCTTGCCGCGCTAATCACCGCGGCGAGACCGGCCGTTCCGGCCAGGATTTTCTTGAAAGCCGACATAGGAGTCACTCCTTGGTTTGATTTCCGAATACGCTCGGGTGCATCAACGCAGATAGCGATGATCGGCTGCATGGCGGCTGAAGCGCGCGTTGCCCGCCGTTCACAATGTTTAGCGAAATTATGATTTAACGACGCTGCGTCACGCTTGCATCCGGCGCGTCTTTCCCGTGCAACTGCGCGCGCGGCTGCTAAGGACGAGCCATGCTCGTGGGGATCGACAGCATTGCGAATCGCGGCGCCAGCCCTGAGCGCAAGTCGCTTTTGCGTTTCATCACTTGCGGTTCAGTCGACGACGGCAAGTCTACGCTGATCGGGCGGCTGCTGTACGACACGCGCCAGATCTTTGACGACCAGATCCGCGCACTTGAAACCGATTCGGCGCGCCTTGGCACGCAAGGCAAGGCGATCGACTTCGCTCTCCTCGTCGACGGCCTCGCCGCCGAGCGCGAGCAGGGAATTACGATCGACGTCGCCTACCGCTTCTGTTCGACGGCGACGCGCAAGTTTGTCATCGCTGACACCCCGGGCCACGAACAATATACGCGCAACATGATCACCGGCGCCTCGACCGCCGACGCCGCGGTGATCCTCATCGATGCCACCAAGGGTATTCTCACCCAGACTCGTCGGCACAGCTTGCTTGTCAACTTGATTGGCGTCCGCCACCGCGTTCTTGCGGTCAACAAGATGGATCTCGTCGACGAGGATGGTGAAACGCGTTTCGCCGAGATCGTCGCCGACTATCGCGCCTTTGCCGTTCAGGCGGGGCTTGGTGAGTTCATTGCCATTCCCGTAGCAGGCGTGCGCGGCGACAATGTCGTCGATCGCTCGGCGGCGATGCCGTGGTACGCTGGCCCGACGCTGCTCGAGACGCTCGAAGACCTCGAGGTGGACACCGATGCCGCGGCCCGCGCGCCGTTCTGCATGCCCGTCCAATGGGTCAACCGCCCCGACTCGAGTTTCCGCGGTTTCGCCGGGCTGATCACCAGCGGTGCTACGGAGCCTGGCGATTCGGTGCGCATCCTCCCCTCGGGGGTCAATTCGACCGTCGCCCGCATCCTCACGATGGACGGCGACCTGTCTAACGCCCGCGCCGGCCAGTCGGTCATCCTGACCCTTACCGGCGAAATCGATTGCGCACGCGGCGATTTCATTGCCGCCGCCAACGATCCCCCCGCAGTCGCCGACCGATTCGAGGCGAGCATCGTCTGGCTCGACTCCGACCCACTCGTTCCGAGCCGGACCTATTCGCTTAAGCTCGCCAGCCAGGTCGTCGGCGTGACGCTTCAGACACCAAAATACGAACTCAACGTCAACACCATGGAGCATCTCGCCGCCAAGACGCTCAAATTGAACGGTATTGGCGTCACCGAGCTCGCTACCGACCGGCCAATCGTGTTTGCTCCTTACACTGAGGACAAGTCGCTGGGCGGCTTCATCCTAATCGACCGCGTTACCAACGCCACGGTTGCTTGCGGGATGATTCATTTTGCGCTGCGTCGCTCGACCAACATTCACTGGCAGACACTCAGCGTTGACCGCGCGGCGCGCGCGCGGCTCAAGAACCAGCGCCCCGCCGTTGCCTGGCTGACCGGCCTGTCGGGCGCGGGCAAGTCCACCATCGCCAACCTCGTCGAGAAGAAGCTCAACCGAATGAACCGGCATAGCTTCCTGCTTGACGGCGACAACATTCGCCACGG
This sequence comes from Sphingomonas sp., assembly GCA_025356055.1. Taxonomy (GTDB): domain Bacteria; phylum Pseudomonadota; class Alphaproteobacteria; order Sphingomonadales; family Sphingomonadaceae; genus Sphingomicrobium. The sequence continues at coordinate 35,481 of JANXUU010000033.1, forward strand.
GCTCAACAAGGATCTGGGCTTTACCGAAACCGACCGAATCGAGAATATCCGCCGCGTCGGCGAGGTCGCGCGACTGATGAGCGACGCCGGACTGATTGTTATTGCCGCCTTCATCTCGCCGTTCCGCGCCGAGCGCGAAATGGTTCGGGCGATGATTCCGCGGGGTGAATTTCTCGAGGTGTTCATCGACACCTCACTGGCCGAGGCCGAGCGCCGCGACGTCAAGGGTCTCTATGCCAAGGCGCGCGCGGGCGAGCTCAAGAATTTTACCGGGATCGATAGTCCCTACGAGGCACCGCTGGCCCCCGAGCTGCACATCGACACCACCGCCATGTCGGCGGAAGCTGCCGCCAACGCAATCGTCGAAGCGCTTCTAGATTTGGGAAATTGAAACCATATTCGACTGCAATTTTAGGCCGTAGAGGCATAAGCGCGCAACTACAGGAGCATTGAAAGGAGCTTGACCATGGCGAGGAAGTTTTCGGCGACTTTGTCGTAACGATATGGGATTCGGCGAAAATGTTTGAGTTTGCGGAAGAAGCGCTCGACCTGGTGGTGTTGGCAGTAGAGCGTCGGGCTGATGCAGTGTTTTCACTTACGATTGGATTTGGCGGGGTGTTGGCACCGCGCCATGGCCTTCAATCGGGTCGCGGACGCTGCCCGCATCATAGGCTTTGTCGGCCAGTACGATAGTGCGCGGTTCTAGCCGGTCGAGCAAGGTCAGCGCGGCCGACGCATCGTGCGCCTGACCCGCTGTCACGCCGAGCCGCACGGGCAAGCCTTGCCGATCGACGATCGCGTGGATCTTGGTCGTGAGACCGCCTCGCGAGCGACCCAGGCAATGATCTCGGCCCCCTTTTTGCGGTCGCAGCCTGCTGGTGCGCCCGGATAGAAGTGCTGTCGATCATCTGGACGTCGCCGTCTTTAGCTGCCGATATGGCGTCCATCAGCCGGTCCCACACGCCTGCCCGTCTCCAGCGCACGAAGCGATTGTAGCAAGTCGCCCTCGGGCCATAACGCTCGGGCAGATTACGCTACGGCGCGCCCGAGCGCACCACCCGGAAAAAGCCGTTCAGCACGCAGCGATCCGGTTGTGGCACGAGAGGGGGACTAGCGAGGTAAGTTTCGGAAAGCCTCGGCGGGGTAGAATTTCAAGCCCCCGTACAATACGAAAACTCTATTTTCGTTGATTGTCTGGTAACGGCAGAAGGAGTTGATCGCATGAGTGACGATAAGCGAAACTCCACATTCGGGCGGGGCATGAGCCAAGTAAAAATGAACAGACTTGGCCAAACCTCGCCCGAGGAAATCGCCCAAAACACCAACAGAATCAGCATTGTAGCCCCAAAAAGACCCTCGAAGGAAATCACCTCTTCACAAGGCAATCTTGACCTCGAAATCGAAAGGGACATTGGCGGCATCGGGATGGGCGTCCTTACGGACGGAACTCCCTACCTGAATCAGCGAGGTTTGGCAGCACTTTGCGGCGTCCAGAATGCTCATATCGGCACTATAAGCAGCCAGTGGAATGAGGTCGACCAAAAGCCACGCATCGCCGCAATCAAGTCCATTTTAGCAAAGGCGGGCTTCACCGCTCCCACAGCGCACGTTGAGGTCCCGCATGCAGGAAAATTGCATTTCTGCTACCCAGCGGAGGTCTGCCTAGCAGTCTTAGAATACTATGCATTCGACGCAGGCGCGAACTGCCAGCCAGAGGCGCGAGATAATTTCCGATTGCTCGCAGGGTCGAAGCTTCGCGAAATGATCTATAGCCAAGTTGGCTACGATCCGACGGGTAAGAACGCGGACCGTTATCGGAAGTGGCACGAGCGCATTGAGTTAAATCGCCAGTCAGCGCCAAGGGGCTTTTTTCACGTGTTCAACGAAGCGCACACGATTATATACGAGCTTATCCAAGCAGGTGCGAGCATTGACGAGAAGTTTGTAGTCGACATATCGATCGGGAAGCACTGGTCGGCTTTCTGGGACGCCAACAAGCTCGCAAACGCCTATGGTGAGCGCTGTCGATATCCGCATCGTTACCCCAACGATCATCCCCAGGCGGCTGCCAGCCCTGAGGCTTGGTGCTATCCTCTCTCGGCACTCGGCTTTTATCGTCAGTGGTTACAGGACACCTACATCGAAGGAGGTAAGTTTAGCAGTTACCTCGACCGCAAGGTGAAACGCGGCGAGTTGCCACCGTCAGTTGCCCAGCTTGCGATTTCGACTCTTGTTCCGGCGCAAATCGAGGGGCCCGTCGCATAGTTGCCATTTCAAGGGGTGGAAATCGCGCATCGCGGCGCTATGTCTCCTCAGGATGGCAATTTTCACGATTATCAAGCAGCCTGGGCCGAACGCCGAGAAGCTGGGTTCGTCAATATCTGCGAAATATCCACTTCACCACTATGATCTAGGGGATGGAGCGTGGCTAGTCGCTGGCGTCGGCACCGCTAAAGACATCGCCGATCGCCTAGGAATCAGCGACGGCGACAACGGCTCAGCCTTGGTTGTCGAGGCCGCCTCGTACTACGGGCGCGCGAACCCCGCCATCTGGACTTGGATTAAGGCAAACTGGGGTGCCGGCGGTGGCTAAGCCGCCCGCCCCTCCAGCGCCGCCCACCGAGCCGGATGACTTTCCGCAAACAACGCCGCGCGATCTCTATGCCACATCCGACATTCGTTTCGTCATGCTTGAAATAGGCAAGCTCACGACAATGGTGCAGGGCCTCAAGACGACAGCGGACAAGCATGGTGACAAGCTTGATGACCTCTCGCACAAGGTGGCCTTTGTCAAAGGCGCTATGTGGGTCATTGGAGGCGTGATCACTGTTGGCCTGCTCATACTCGGCTGGTATTTGAGCGGCAAACTTTCTGTCACTTACACTCCTGGCACGTGACGGGGGGTACTTGCGGATTTGGCCCCGATGAGAAGACTCACGTTTGCCGAACCTGCACAGGCCCGTTGCAACCTTCGACAGGTGTTAGCGAAAATAAACGAGAGGCAGTTTCCCTAACCCTCACCAGCAAACTGAGGCACCACCCGGCATCCGGCTTAGCTTGACAATCGCGTCATGGAGCGGCGTCGTGATCGCTTCAATCAAGTCGCAAACACCGTCGCCGGCAGTTGCAAACGCTTGCACGTCACCTCCAGCGCAAAACATCTTTCCGGCACCGGTGAGAATGACGCAGCGCACGGTGCGGTCATTGTCGCAGCGAGTGACTGCATCGAGGAGCGCCTGAGCCATTTTGGCATCGATCGCATTGCCGACCTCGGGTCGGTTGAGCATGAGCGTCGCGATTCCACCCTCGACCTCGACCAGGACAGGGGTCACGCGTTCGCCTCGAGTGCGCCGAGGGACTCGATGATCGTGACATTGGCGATCCCACCGCCCTCGCACATCGTCTGGAGACCGAACCGCTTGCCGCGTGCGCGGAGCGAATGAACCAGCGTCGCCATGAGCTTGGTTCCGGACGCCCCGAGCGGATGGCCGAGCGCGATCGCCCCGCCGTTGACGTTGAGCCGGGCGAGGTCGGCATCGAGTTCCTGAAGCCACGCCAGCGGCACGGGAGCAAATGCCTCGTTCACCTCATACAGGTCGATTTCCTCGATCCTACGTCCCGACCGCTGGAGCGCGCGCCGGGTTGCAGGGATCGGCTCCATCAACATGATAACCGGGTCGCCGGCGGTGACGGTCAAGTTGTCGATCCGCGCAATCGGGGTCAGCCCATGCGCCTTAAGCGCGCGCTCATTAACGATCAGCACGCCCGAGGCCCCGTCGCAGACTTGGCTGGCATTGCCGGCGGTGACGACCCCGCCCGGCTTGATCGTCTTGAGCGCCGCGAGCCCCTCTGGCGACGCACCGCGGCGAATGCCCTCGTCGCGGGTGTGGAGCGTTTCATGGCCCTCGGCGTCGACGATCCTCAGTCCCACGATTTCGTCGGCGAAGGCGCCAGCGTCGGTCGCGGCGGCGGCGCGGCGATGCGATTCCAGCGCGAACGCGTCGAGCTGCTCGCGGGTGAAGCCATAACGATCAGCGATCATCTGCGCGCCGGTGAACTGGCTGAACTCGGTCACTCCGAATTTCTCGAGCAGTGCTCCGCTCCAGGGGCCTTTGCCTAGCCCAGCCTGTACCGCAAGCATCGTCGGCGTGCCCATCGGTACACGCGTCATATGCTCGACCCCGGCCGCAAGCACGACGTCCTGAGTCCCTGACATGACAGCCTGCGCGGCGAAGTGGAGCGCCTGCTGCGAGCTGCCGCACTGGCGATCAATCGTCACGGCGGGGACGGTCTGCGGGAGGGTTGAGGCGAGAACCATGTTTCGTCCGACGTGAAAGCTCTGCTCGCCGACCTGGCTGACGCAGCCGACGATGACGTCCTCGACTGCCGCCGGGTCGATCCCGCACTTGGCGATGAGGGCGTCAAGCACCGCCGCGCCCATGTCGGCCGGATGCCAGTCGCGCAGGGCGCCGTTTCGCCGCCCTCCGGCCGTGCGCAACGCTTCGACGATATAGGCTGCGGTCATGGTGCTGCTCCTGCTGACGCCGATGGGTCGGGATCTGGTTTGTCGTTCATTTTGCCCAACGGCGAGTCAATGTCGAACGCGATCGTCCGGCTGCGCGCTGCCGACCAGGCGCGCGCGGACGGGGACGCGACCCACCGAAGAGCATTGCCGACGAGGGTTCGATAGGCCGGATGCGCAAAGGTCTCGGCTCGCTCGCCCGGCTGGAGGGTGACCACCGGACTATTCCCCACCGAAGTCGCCCACCCGATGATCGCCGCCTCGGGCGCTTGAGGTTCCTCGCCCGGATCGGGCAGGCGCCGGACTGATCTGCCCCCTTCTGAGTGGTCCAAAATCAATGTTATTTTGGATCACGAAGGAGACTGGGAATGCCATCGAAGAAGCACAAGCCTGAGGAGATCATTGGCAAGCTGCGTGAAGCGGAGATCGTGCTGGCGCAGGGA
>JANXUU010000136.1 GCA_025356055.1 Sphingomonas sp.
CTTCCTCGCCGACCTTCGTCAGCATCTGATCAAGGGCGACAAGGCGCTCGAGACAAAGCTGATGCTCGACGACTGGGTCTACCAGCCCGGCATTCCCGCCAACGCCATCCTGGCCGATCCCGCCGCTTTCGCCGACCAGAACAAGGCGGTCGCCGCCTTTACCGCCGGTGGTGCGCCAGACGCCGCCGCGTGGGGCCATTGGACGACCGACGAGCGGCTTCAGTTCCTCACCCATATCCCGCGCACGCTCGCCCCCGGCCGCCTCGCCGCCCTCAACGCCGCGTTCGCGCTCAATGACAGCCCCAACAGCGAAGTCCGCTTTGCCTGGCTCGACCTCGCCATCGCCAACCGCTTCGACCCCGCCCGTCCGAGTATCGCGCAGTTCCTGCTGGCCAATGGTCGCGGCAAGTTCGTCAAGCCGCTGTTCAAGGCGATGGCCAAGGACAGCGCTTGGGGCCGGCCGATCGCCAACGCCCTCTATCCCCGCGCACGGCCGCTCTATCACCCGCTCGTCACCCGCGAGCTTGATCCGCTTGGACTCTCAAAATAGCTGCCGACTCGAAAATAAGCGATATTTGAGGGCTGGCCTTAACTCGCTCTAAACCCTCCCCGGCCTATTCCTGCATCCTACCAATTGGACGTGGGAATGTACGAAGCACCGGACCGATATAAAAGGCTGACTGCTGCCCGGCTCCCGGGTGGGGAATCGCTCGGGCTGACCAACCAGGTCGGCGACGACGACGGCTCCTCGCCGCTTCGCGACATCCAGCTGATCTCGCGTGGCCAGCTTGCCGTCTTCTTCTCGGCTGCCAACATCGTCGCGATGCTGTGCGTCTGCGCCGCGCTATGGCCGAATGTATCGGCCATCTATCTGGCGCCATGGGCCGCTGGGGTCATCGGCGCCAACCTCCTTGCGACCAAATTTGCCCAAACCCAGGCGATCACCCACGTCGGTCGCTCGGGACGCAATGTCCCCGCGCTGCAAATGAAGGGTGACGTCGTCGGCCGCGCAATCGTCTGGCTGTCGCTACCGCTCTACCTGTTCCCCTCGCTCGGCCCGTCGGACCAGATCGTGGTCGCCTCGCTGACCGCCGCGGTTGGCACCGCCGCGGTCGGGCTGATCATGATCCCGACCTGCGCCACCGTTTGGCTCAGCGCGTTCGTCGCCGGGCTCACCGTCGAACTTTTCCTTGGTCGTTCCTCGATCCCGTTCCAGCACATGCTCGGGGCAGTGTTCACGCTTGGCCTCGCCGTGCTCGGGGTCTTGTCGATTGCGCGCTGGGCGTTCGAACAGCTCAAGACCAATGCCGACATCGGCAGCCAGAGCGAATCGGCCTCGCTCCTGCTCCAGGAATATGAACAGCGCGGCGTCGGCTGGCTGTGGCAAATCGATGCCGACAATCGGGTGACCTATATCTCCAGCCGGATGACCGCGCTGCTCAACCGCCCATCGGCGCAGATCCTCGGCCATTCGCTGCCCTCGCTGCTCGGCGGCCATGCCGAGCTGGGCCGCGTCCTGCTTCACAAGCAGGCCTTCACCTCGCTCGAAATGGAGCTTGGCACCGCGCGGGGCACGCGCTGGATCTCGATCGCCGGCGATCCGATCATCGATACCGCCGGGCGCTTCGAGGGTTTTCGCGGGGTCGGATCGGACATCACCGAAGTTCGCCAGACGCAGGAACGGCTGACCCACCTTGCCAATGTCGACGTCCTGTCGGGGTTGCCCAATCGCGGCCGGGTCCGCCAGTTGCTCGGTGAGGCGTTGCGCGCCGCGACCATCGGCAATGTGCCGTGCGCAATCATGTTCCTCGACCTCGACGGGTTCAAGCCGGTCAACGATACTTTCGGCCACCCCAAGGGCGATGCCGTCCTCCAGGCGGTCGCCAAGCGGCTATGCGACGAAGTGGCCGGCGACGGCCATGTCGGGCGGATGGGCGGCGATGAATTCGCCATCGTCATCCCCGACGCACAGTCGCGCCGCAAGATCGAGGGCCTCGCCGACCGCATCATCCGCTCCATTGCCCAGCCCTACATGATCGACCAGACCGAGATCATGATCGGCGTGTCAATCGGTTGCGCCTTCGGCCCGATCGACGGCGCGACAGTCGACGACCTCATCCTCAAGGCCGATCTCGCCTTGTACGAGGCCAAGGGCGCCGGGCGCGGCATGGCCAAATATTTCAGCTCCGAGCTCCAGTCCGAGCAGGAGGACCGCGTCCGCCTCGAATCCGATCTCCGCCAGGCGATCGCGCTCAAGCAGTTCCACTTGCTGTTCCAGCCGCTCGTCTCGGCGAAAAGCCAGAAGCTCGTCGGCTTCGAAGCACTCATCCGCTGGAACCACCCCGAGCGCGGGCTGGTCCCGCCGTTCGTGTTCATTCCCGTCGCCGAGGAATCGGGGCTCATGCCGACCATCGGCGACTGGGTCATCGAGGAAGCCTGCCGCGCCGTCGCGACCTGGCCCGAGCCGCTCACTTTGGCGATCAACATCAGCCCCAAGCAGATGATCCAGCCGGCACTGCCCAACATCGTCAGCCAGGCGCTCGCCCGGCACAAGGTCCCGGCCAATCGGCTCGAACTCGAAGTCACCGAGGGCGTCTTCATCGGCGACAATGGTGCGACCCTCGACGTGCTTCGCCGCCTGCGCAGCCTCGGCGTCGGCAT